>JAXHVA010000180.1:0-6401 GCA_034189035.1 Thermodesulfobacteriota bacterium | reverse complement strand
AATGCGCTTGCCTTGCCGATTTCTCTTTTTATTACAAAAAAAGGAGGAGATTGCAGCAGGTTAACCCAAAAAAACAAGATTGCCGGAATTGTCTGCCGCGATAGCGGCTTCGTCCAACAAGGTACTTGACCGGACACCGTGAACCGCACAATCAAACTGCGTTTGCTTGTGCGGCCCCCGGTGCCGGTCAGCACCGCGATTAAACGGTGGTAGGTATAAAATGGAATTGATAAGGTAACGAAGATTTGGAGGCCAATTGGCAAATTTTTGATATTTACTACATTTGAATGGAGAGAAAGGGGGGTGATTGTATTAACGTTTGTTGGGATTGGATATTATTCAATAAGGGTTATTATATTAACTCTGAGTTTCTGTAGTTATGTGCATATTGCATATCTTAAAAGGAGGTAAATTATGGCTATTGGAGATGAACTTGCTAGTTTAGATTTTCAATCTATGATTGGTGGTCCTCTCAACGCAGTGATTAAAGCACAGGCACAGTCTGCGATAACGTCTGTCGATTTCATTAAGGCCGTAGGTTTTAACTCTGATGATGAGGGGAACGTCACTGAACCGGTAATGGTATCTTTTAAATACCAGAAGCCCGTTCAACGACTACGGCAGAAGATGGTACTACAAGCACAACAGTAGAGTTTAAGCCTTACGAACTCTCAGTACCGATCCTTGCTATGCTTCCCATTCCATTCATACGAGTTGAGGAAGTAAAAATCGATTTCAATGCGAAGATTACTGCGGTTCAGGAAAGCAAAACGACATCATCGCACGGATTGGACACTGAGCTTAAAGCCAAAGCTGGTTGGGGTTGGGGATCAGCATCACTCAAAGTCAACTATTCTTTATAAGAAAAGCACGAGTGCAAGCCAAAAAATTGAACGTACTTACACTATGGCTGTGCATGTTCGGGCAGTTCAAGATGAATTGCCTGCTGGTACTGAGCGGTTACTTGGAATTCTCGAAAACAGCATTAAGGAAGTACCTGAGAGTAATCAATAAATTTAGACGGCTCCCTTTTATCAAATGTCAAGATAGACAGAAAGGGGGCCATTTCCAAAATTTGGTTTCCAAACATTGAAAGGAGGTAATAATAACGATGGCAGATTTAGGACAACTCATAGGGACAATTCTTTCTAGTGTTGCACATGCACGTCGTATTGCGGATGAAGAATCCACAGCCATCGCTGAGTACTATAGAGATAATCCCTTGCTTGAAGGAATGAGTGTTCCAAGAATACGTGTTTCTGAATTGACGCTGGAATTACCAATGCTTGTATTGTCGCATGATGAAGGGTGCCAGTACTTAGAGACAGTTCAGAAATAGTTAATGCTGTGGACGATGAGCTTCATAAACAATTGAAAATGTTTGATCCTCCACAACGTGAAAAATTCCAAAATCTTTTTCGAAACAATCTGTCAAATGAACTAAAAAGAATAAAACCAATTGGAAGTTCCGGGCAGTATTTCCAACGTGAGCATATTGTTCGAGCAGTTGACAATGCCTTTTGTAAATCAACTGACGAAATGGAAAGAGTCATACAAATTTCTCCTGAACAAGCAAAAATAATTTCTAAAAACATCCAGAGAATTGCTAGCGATGTGGCTTTTCAAAAGAAAGGCGTTCCGCCTAAAATTGATGCGTCTATCATAACATCAAAAATAAAAGAACGTGCTTCTGCTGGAAATGTACCAAGAATTCGGCTTGTAGTTAAAGAAGAGGGGCTGGAATGGGATATTGTTGAACGTTCTGATGGAACTATCAAAAAAACACTATCGCCTGAATAAACAAAGGTTGAAATATGCTTGCATTAACTAGAGAAAGGATTAGTGTTCACCTACAAGAACTACCAATTTTAATTGATTTGTACCAAAAGCACGATTCAATGTTTATCAATAAAACGGTGATTTGGCTTTTTGATTTAGAGAAGATATTACTTCAGATAAGAAACCCGTTAGCTTCCTTTGTGGCTATTGAACGAGGAAAAATTCTCGCCATTTCCGACGGATATCGTGACTCAAATTCCCAAACGGTCTCTACCACAAAAAGAAAATCGGGTCTCGTTACTGCAATGATCGTTTTAGGAAGAGTAGAAGCTGTTCTTTTGAAAAAATTAGATGATATTGATTCTAAGTTTGAAATCTGGCGAGAGAAAATGGCCCAATTCATTGCTGTGGCAACGAATAGTCACCCTATTCCTCTTCCTCCAACTGAGCCACGTCAAAGTTGGCTAAAGGAAATATGGAGTCAGTTCTCCGTTACAGTTGAAACCAAAAGTATGTATAATTATCTTAATACCGTCATGAATACATCGGATAGACTCTATCTCCTAAATGAACTTATTGAGAATACCTTAAATGGATTGGAGAAACCATAAAAATAGATCATAGTAGCAAAACTACCATATTCGGACAAGGTATGCACCAGACCAAAATCCACCGCCTAAAAAATAGAATGATATATTTAGTTGTTTGGGTCGATATTTTTTACAAAATTATAGAGAAAGACTCGGACGACAGTATAAAATTATGAAAATGCTACTAATTGTCCATTTTTAAACGCAATTCTCCACTGGTAAACGTTTTTGTTCCATATTGCCTATTTTTTTTACCTATCCAGATGGAACAGACTGAAGCATTGCAATTTTATTGCGAGCATTTATCAATAACTCCAGTGCCGGATTGTTTTTGGTTAACCGGATTATCAAACTGCGGGAACGTTTTACTACACGTCCGGGAAGGTTAATAAAGGAAAACCGAATTGCTTTCATTCTCTTCGGCAACCAGGATTTTCCCATGGAAAACCTCTTCATCATCGCATTAAGATTATGCGCCAATACCATGATCCACCACCATGCAGCATTTTCACCAAAATCCTCTGAGGGCAGCTTGCCTCCAGCTAAATCATCTTTCATCACTGCATGGGCCTCTTCACTCTTACCGCATCTTTCATGTAACCAGTGGATTAATTTTTCGCCTTCCCAATCCATATTTGTAACTATACCAAAAACTTTGTACTCTTGGCTCTTAATATCCATTGTTGGGAAAGGAAGCTCTATCTGAAGATCCATGCCTGGCAGTTCCTGCTGCTTGACCATAACTTCACGCTTTGCAAGATATCTGTATTCAGGGCCTTTTTTACTGTGACCAATCGCATTGGGAACATAGCAAACCCACCGCCCACTCTACTCCGGTCTTGTACTTTTTGCCGTAAGCAGTCTTATATATCGGTTTCCATTCCGACTCCTCAACATGTGCAAAGGCTTCTTTGAATTCCTTTGTCACATTACAACCTATGGCAAATTCTATTACTCCAAATCGATTATTTACTCCTTTCGCACAGTATTTCAACAAATCATGCTGATAACCTGCTGTGTCAGATCGTAACCTGACGTGTTTTATCCCTTCAGGCAGACTCTCCAGTGCCTCTTTAAACACACGAAGCTGTTCATAACCGGCAGGCACATTGCCATCTCTAAATTCTGTATGCAGAATAATCTCCCGCTCAAACCACCATGTATTCAATGGCTGATAGGCTTTATATCCTTTATAACTAAAGTATGCACCCGCCTTATTTGTAGCTACTAGTGTGGCATCCATATCCAGAGTCGCCGTGTTTTCAATATCTTGAGAACCTGAAAAACCCACCAACTCTTTATTAACCCCGGCAAAACCTCGCAAGTACTCGTTTGATGCCGGAATAAAAGCTTTCCCAGACCGCCTCTGCTCTTCCTGCTCTGGATCATGAAATTTCTCCAGATAACGAAATATTGATGACGCAGACGGCACTGTCCGTTTTTTCTCTTTGCGCCAGCGACGTAATAAGGTTCTCCTGACTTTTCGCCTCAAACCATGCAGCTCAGACTTCTTCAGCACTTCACAGAACCCATCATCTGCTTCAAGTATCTTGATGTCATCAACACAGTCGCCACCGGCAAGATTCAACAGCACTAATGAAAGCACAACCTGACTGTCTGTCCAGCCCTGCCCGCCTTTACGCACTTTTAAATGCTTCTCTATCGATTTGCTTAACCCTACTACCCTAGCCAGATCCAGATACACTGGAAGACCAGCCAGTGCCGTCATCCCTGTTGATTTCTCTTCAACTTCATACTTGAAAGGAAGAACTCCTTGTGACATAATCAATTCACCTCTTTGATGATAGTTGTCTGATGATTAATACATTCTATCTGCTTGATACCTTAAGCGCAATGAAGTTTTCTATCTTTCTTGATGGTGAATCAGGGCAGATAAATAAGAAACAGGTTTCATATAGCAATAAAAATCACCGTTTAACCCATCGGGCAGGCGCCGGTTACCTCAATCGTGTGTGCCGGGCATGGCACAGGACTAGCGAGGTGAGAGTCCTCGTACCAGGTGTTCGCGGAGCCGAAGGTTAAGAGAAGGGCAAGGGCGTCGTCGTGAGGCGGGGTCTGGAGGAAGCCCAATCTAAAAGTGCGGGGCGACGTACAGGAACCGGATCTGAGGTGTGGTACATTCGGGACGAGTGGGCACGTGACCATAAAGTCCTTCATCCGCAAAGGGGTGTGCTTTATAAATCCGGCGTTTACGCACTGAAAGCTCTGTGTCTTACCCCGGGAGGCCTGTACAGTGTCCTAAAGGAGGTATGGCTGAGATATTGTGGCACCGCCGGGAAACCAGGCGGCAAACAGAGAAGACAAAGTTCAACCTTAAGCCACTGTAATGGACTGAGACACGAGCAATCGTGTTTGACCGCTGTACAGGAGTCAGCAGAGGGCATAGTAGGAGGGTCGAAACAGGCATTATTTCTATGTCGTATGGACGAACTAGGAACCCGCCCTGCAATCGAAAGAGCAGGTGACGGAAACTCTCGGCCTAACCGGTAGTGGAAATTGATGTTATGCCGCCTCTGAAGGCCCGAACGGTTCCCAGAGAAGGGATTAAATGAAAGGACTGCAGGACGGAAGACGCATGAATATTAGACCGGCAAAACAATTGTGGTTGCCCATAGATAATAAAGGGTGGATTATTCATGACGAAAGCCGACACCGCCAGTCCGGTTGGAGAAGAACAGCTTATGGAGAGAGTTGTTGATAGAGAGAATCTACTGACAGCCCTTGGCAAAGTAAAGCACAATGGAGGTTCTCCCGGAATAGACGGTATGACAGTAGAAGAATTGCCTGAATACCTGAAGCGGGAATGGCCGAAGATCCGTAGGCAATTGATGAGCGGGACGTATGTTTCGCTTCCAGTAAAGCGGGTAGAGATACCCAAAACCGGAGGTGGGATACGGCAATTGGGTATTCCCACCGTATTGGATCGATTCATCCAGCAGGCAGTACATCAGGTCTTACAGCAGGATTGGGATGCGACCTTTTCAGATTCAAGTTATGGATTCAGGTCTAAAAGGACTGCCCACCAAGCCCTGAGACGATCACAGGAGTACCTCAAACAGGGATATCACTGGGTCATTGATATGGATCTTGAAAAGTTCTTTGACCGAGTAAATCACGACAAAGTGATGAGCGAAGTCAAGAAACGGATTTCAGACAGACGGGTAACGAACTTGATTCAGCGCTATCTTCGATCTGGAATAGAGCATGAGGGCAAACTTCTCAAGCCTGAAAAGGGCACGCCCCAGGGAGGGCCGCTGTCACCATTATTGGCCAACCTAATGCTTGACAAACTGGATTGTGAACTGGAACGTAGAGGGCACCGGTTCGTGCGTTATGCTGATGACGTCAATATCTATGTCATGAGCAAACGTGCTGGATCGAGAGTCCTGAAGAGCATCAGTCGATTTCTGGAAGGCCACCTAAAGCTTTCAGTTAATGAGGCGAAAAGTGCAGTTGATCGACCCTGGAGGAGAGAGTTTCTGGGGTTTACCTTCAGTTCAAAGCTGAACAGACGCATCAGTGACAGATCGATCAAACAATTCAAGGACAGGGTCAGAGAAATCACCTGTCGAGTTCGGGGCAGGCGCATTGAAGTAATAGTGAGAGAGCTTTGCCGGTTTATGTTAGGCTGGCAGGCATACTTTAATTTCACACAGGTGCGTTACATCCTAAAAGAGCTAGACTCGTGGGTAAGACAACGGCTTCGTTGTTATCTCTGGAAACAATGGGGACGTCGAAGCTACCGGGAGTTAAGGAAACTTGAAGTGAGTAGAGATCTTGCCTGGAATACAGCAAAATCGGCTCATGGCCCATGGAGGCTGAGTCGAAGTCCGGGACTGGCATTTGCCCTGCCTGGAAAGTATTTTGCTGATCTGGGATTGCCGAGATTGTTCATTAAACAGCGATTTTCGCACCGCTACTGAATGAATAGTTCGCCGAAATCCTGTTCTAGTCAATACAACAATAATGAATTAAAAAACAAGCAGTTAGCAACGCCTACATCGTTCAAGA
>JAXHVA010000018.1:0-56635 GCA_034189035.1 Thermodesulfobacteriota bacterium | reverse complement strand
GATAAGAGGGGAGGTGAGAAAAGAAGAGAGGAATATATGAAATGTATTAATTGATTAAGGGAAAAAGGTGAAAAATATTGCTAATTAATTAAAGAGGAATTTCTGTTAAGGAGGTAAAAAAGTATGAAAAAACGTTTCAACTATTTAGTCTTTCTGCTAGCATTGATGCTGTCGCTGGGTCTTGTCGCTTGTAATGACAACTCGACAAAGACAAAAGACACAGGCGACACGATCAAGAATGACTTGAGTGTTGCCTTTTCAGGCAAGGTGGTGGATATATTGGGAAACCCAATGAGTGGCGTCAAAGTGCAATTGACATCGGACACGAAGCAAAGCACCACAACAGACAAGTACGGTAACTGGCTTATCGTTGTTGATCTTGGAGAGGTAGTGGGAACACCAGGAGGAGGAGGTTCTGAAATCGGAGGAGATGAAACCCTTGGTTCGAGTTCCGATCAAATTGTCCGAAACTTCCCCATTGAGATTACGAAGAGCCGCTATGCAACCTACCGTTACGAGGCGGATTTCAGTGCACAGATTGGTTACACAGACGGCACCGGCGCTGTTGTTCTCCTTTCAAAGACCGGAACAGTTCAGCCTACTGTTGTGATGCACCCATATGTGGATAACTTCTCATTCACTGTCTATGCAGGTGCAAATGTTGCTCCTGGGGCTGTTGTAACGCTTTTTAGAACAACTAGTACTGAGGAGACAGATCCATTCACACCGAATGTCAACACCGGCTCTCTCCCAGGTTCTCGATATGAGGTCACTCAGAAACGTTTCGTTGCTGATTCAAACGGTGTTATTACGGTTACTGTAGATGATAAGCTCCCAGCAGACGGGTTCTATAATGTATTTGCAGCACCTTATGATATGGACGGAGATGGTGTTTATGAGTATGATTCATCTATTACAACCCAACCCTCAGGTGGTTTCAACCTCCATGCCCATGATGTATTTGGCACAGTACCTGGTGCTGAGACCAGTGGTGGAGGTACAGGTTCACTGCTTCATTACGAATATGACGCAGTGGAAGAAGACTTTGTGATGACTCAGACAGAGTTTGCACCCTCTGTACTTTTACAGGATGCACAGGGTGACCTTGTAGTCGTCTATTTCAGCATTGATAATGTTCAGAATATTCCCATTGCACAGGCTGACAACTTCACTGTTGTAGTGATGTTCAACCGTCCAGTAACTGAGCAGACCCTGGCATCCATTGGTGGACCGCTCTTTACTTTAACAGGACTCAATGGCAATGTAGTGATTCCGTATACGACCACAAATACTGGAGGCTACCTCTATGTAATCACCCCGGATCAGACGCTGACTCCGGAAAACAACGCATACACCTTTACCATAGCGAATCTGCTCAGCTCTTCCGGTGACTTCACAGGTGGCTTAACTCAGACATTTAGTATCTATGACTCAAGCGCAACAATGCGCACTGCCATAACACCTGGGATCGATATCAATACCAATCTCTCCTATAAGGTGGACTGGAACGATATCCTCCTTGGCGATCCGTCAATCACGAATCCGTTTACCCCTGCAGCCATGATTCCAAATATAAATCTTTCATGGGCTGTAGATACAAGTGCAACCGGATATGAGATATGGGTAAAGGATTCTGATACACCTTGGCAGCAAATTACGCCTCCGGCCTTTAACCCTGTGAACTTCACATACAATGACGGTCAGTTTATTGAGGCAACTATCAACCTGGCTCAACCTTTGGGTGGTGTCTTTGATGCATTTGACCCCGACGATACATTTGGTCTTAGCTCTATTGAGCCCTTCTTTGGCGGCAACGTGGTTCAGATCGTTGTAATGCCGACAAATATCAATGGATTCTCAATTGATCCGAGCACAGTCTCAACAATTGCCGGTCTTTCTCTCAGTGATAACTGGGGACCGCAAATCGTCATAGGAAACGGCTGGGATGGGATAAACCCAACGGGATTTACAGCAGCTACTCGTTACGATGACACAGACGTATTGATCTGCGTAGATGAACCGCTTCAGGATGTTACCCTAACACCAGAATATACCTCAGGACTATACGGCGCAAGGGCATCGAGCGGATATTTCACTGTAGCAGATGTGGACTGGCCGGATCTAGATCTTGTAGATCCTGATACGGATACCCCGTATCCAAGTAACAGGGGCTATATCCTGGTGGATCTTACTCCGACATTGACCACCACCCTGGCAGCGGATGCCCAGCTTGGCGACACGGTGATCGAGGCTGCATCACTTACAGGTTTCGCGATTGGAGATAATGTAAACGTCAACAGTACTGACGAGGGAACAATAACCCAGTTTAACAGTACTTCATCAACCTTTACACTGAGCACTGGGCTAGACGCCGATGCAGCAACAGGCTCTGCGGTTTACTGGAGCGGTCCGCTGCAAGATGGTTACTCAAGTGTGAACGGATTACTCGGCCCTGGCACAAATGTGAACGATAATAACCTTTATGTCAACAACCTCTTGAATATTGCTGCTTTCGATTCTACAGTCACATCCCCTGCAGGAGATGATGTAACTGCCACGAGTTCTATAGCTGGTATCAACCGCATAACAGTTACCACTGCACCGACTGCGGCATATGCTTCAGGAACGACTATCTCCGGGTACTCAATCAACGCTGCTGCTGGAGATATAACTGGTGCTGACGCTGCTGATACAGACACTATAGCCAATACGACCTTGGCTGCTCCCGCTCCTGCTGCTCAGCCCAATATCACAGTTGACGACGGAGCGGATATTGCAAATGGAGACTCACTGGTGCTCGATTACGCTGGAGTCAGAGAACTGGTTACAGTATCAGATGCCTCCGCAGCTCCTCTAATCGTGCTCGCTGCAAACCTGGCAAACGCTTACGTAGGTGGTGAATCTGTTGATGAGAGAACCACATTCTCTAAAATAGCTACATACGGTTACCCGATGATTACTCTACCGAGTGCTACAGGGATTCAGCCAGGATCTACGATCACCTTTGACGACACTACGGAAACCGACAGTGCAGTCGTAACTGCTGCATTCAATTCAGTAGCCGGTATACTTCCAAACGGCGTCGTGATCAACGATATCCTGGTGGACAGCGGTAGCGCAAGATATACCTTTGTTGGTGGAAGCACATTTGCGAATGATTCTTCCAGGGTAACAGATGCACTGCAGGTCAACCTCCTTGATCGATCAAGCATTGACAGCAGCGCAACAGATGCAGATGGAGACGGAATTGCCGATTTCGACCAGATCGGTTATGAAGCAGTTGGTGATCCTTTTGCACTGTTCTAGTATATGAACTAACCGAAACAATAAAAAGGCGGCCGTATGGCCGCCTTTTTTTATATAATCGGCCTCATAGACAGAGAATGATACATTGGGGTTGATAGATAGTTTTTGATGCGTGAGATTATACTAATGCTCTCACAAAAGAATGGAAGAGGCGGAGAAGAGGGTTGATTGGAAAACCTTAAAACAGCTAACCATCTGATCTCTTAGACTCAAAGAAGAAGAGACTTGAGTTACTCTATTAATTGGAGTCTCTACAGAGCCGACGAACAAAGAGGTGATCGAAACGCGAAGGAATCATATGATAAACTGCCTTAATATGTCTGTTTCCGTTATAAGCCCTGTCAGTTTTTTGCCCTCCACCACAGGCAAACAGCCGATCTTCTTATCGAGCATGATCTTTCCTGCTTCTTTAATGTCTGCCTCAGGTGAAATGGTAATCACATCAGTGATCATGACTTCCTTTACTTTTAAACTCTTTAGAAAATCCCTCTTTGCCTTTTCGCCAAATCCCATAGCCGAAGCCAGTGAAGCCTTATACAGATCACGCTGGCTGATGATACCTACAAGAACGCCATTGTCAATTACCGGCATGTGCCGTATCCTTCCTAGTTTCATAATGTCATCTGCCAGGCTTAACTCTTCATTGATATCAAGGGTCGCTATATCTTTCACCATCAATTCTTTTACCTTCATTCACAACTCTCCTTTCAGTGTTTGTATTGTTATTTAATAACACTTAAAGTCCTTAGAGTCAATTTCTTTACATATAACAGGACTGAAAATGTGGATCTGGCAGATGATTTTGTGGATATTTCTTGACTCCTCTTTAGAAATCTGCTAGAAAACGGAACAATAGAACCGAATGATCAAGACATTTCCTGTTTGATTTGCACAATGTAATTTTCGACTAGATAGAGGGAATATAATGAATTTTGATCTCACTGAAGAGCAAAAAATTATACGAAATACTTTGCGTGATTTTGCAGAAAAAGAGATAAAACCAATTGCACCAGATCTGGATCAGAAAGAAGATTTTTCATACGAAACAGTAAAGAAGATGGCAGATCTCGGAATAATGGGAATGCCTATCCCAGAGAAATACGGAGGTGGAGGAACAGACTACTTGTCATATGTCATTGCTGTAGAAGAACTTGCACGAGTAGACGCGTCTTCAGCCATCACCATGTGCGCACACATATCCTTGGGAACCATGCCAATATATTACTATGGAACAGAGGAACAAAAAAGAAGGTGGCTGCCAAAACTCACCTCCGGCAAGATGCTGGCCTCATTCGGTCTTACAGAACCGGATGCAGGCTCAGATGCAGGTGCAACAAAGACAAAGGCCGTACTGAGAAATGATATGTGGGTGATAAACGGCTCAAAGTGTTTTATTACAAACGCTGGAACAAAGATCAGCGGTCTGGTAACCATCACTGCTGTAACAGGGAAAAGAAAGGATAATCGCAATGAGATAGGCTGTATTATCGTTCCAAAAGGGACTAAAGGATACAATATTGGCACCACTTATAATAAGATGGGTTGGCACTGGTCTGATACAAGAGAGCTCTCATTTGTCGATTGTTGTGTGCCAAAAGAAAATCTATTGGGTGAAAAAGGTCATGGATTACGCCAGATGTTGGAAATTCTCGATGGAGGGCGACTCAGTGTTGGAGCAATGGGGCTGGGAGGGGCACAGGGAGCCTATGAGATGGCATTGAAATACGCAAAGGAAAGATTTCAGTTTGGAAAACCATTGAGCAGCTTTCAGGTAAATGCCTTTAAGCTAAGCGACATGCTGACAGAGATCGAGATGGCAAGGCTGCTATTGTATAAAGCCACATGGCTAAAAGACAATGACAGGCCGTTTATACGAGAGGCAGCCATGGCAAAGCTCGTATGCTCTGAGACCATGGGAAGGGTTGTGAATCAATCATTGCAACTCCATGGAGGGTATGGATTTATGAGGGAATACCCTGTGGAGAGGTTCTATCGTGATCAGAAGGTGCTCGATATTGCAGAAGGCACCTCCGAGATTCAAAGGATTATCATATCTCGAACAATAGGATGTTGAGTACAGGAGGGTAATGTGAGTATACTTGTTGTTGGATCTACTGCGCTTGATTCTGTGGAGACACCATTTGGAAAGGCAAGGGAAATTTTAGGCGGATCAGCTGTATATTTCTCTATTGCAGCCAGTTTTTTTTCGGATATAAATCTGGTTGCCTGCGTAGGGGATGATTTCCCACAGGAACACATCGACTTTTTAACAGCCAGAAATATCGATATCAGAGGATTGCAAAGAAAAGATGGTAAAACATTTAGGTGGGAGGGAAGATACGACTCTAATCTCAATGAGGCCCATACATTATCTACACAGTTAAATGTATTTGAAGAGTTCAAGCCTGTAATCCCTGAAGAATACAAAAGCTGCGAGTATGTGTTTCTGGCTAATATAGACCCTGACTTGCAACTGGATGTCTTAAAACAGGTAAGAAGTCCGAAGCTCGTTGCCTGTGATACCATGAATTTCTGGCTTGAAAATAAACCAAACATTGTCCGAAAGGCCGTTGAGAAGGTCGATATACTCATTATCAACGAAGCAGAGGCAAGGCAGTTTACGTCAGAAAACAATCTAAAAAGAGCAGCACAAAAGATTATCTCAATGGGGCCGAATACACTGATTGTCAAACTGGGGGAATACGGAGCACTTATGTTCAGGGAATCATCGACCTTCTTTGCACCTGGCTATCCATTGGAGAGCATCCTTGATCCTACTGGAGCTGGGGATAGTTTTGCAGGTGGCTTTATGGGCCATCTGTCAAAAACAGATGATCTCAATGAGAGATTCCTTCGCCAGGCGGTTATATTCGGAAGTGTAATGGCCTCTTTTAATATAGAAGACTTCAGCCTCAACAGGATAAGGGATTTGACCTATAAGGATATAGAGTGTAGATATAAAAAATTTAAAGAGTTAACAGACTTTAATGATCTGTGAAAGGTCTCGATATGTTAAAAAATGTACGCACCTTTATCATAATATCTGTTTTTTTTGCTCATTTTATAAACGGTTGTGCTGAGGACAAAGCCTCCTTACAGCAAAAGTCACTCTTATACCTGAAATTGGGCGTTTCCCATTTTCGCGAAAATGATAATACTGCTGCATTAAAAGAACTTATGAAGGCAAAAGACCTGAATCCCGATGATCCACAGGTTTACAATGTCATCGGTTTGGTCTATCTTAAAAAGAAAGACTATTCAAGTGCAAAAGAAAATTTCAACAGGGCATTGGCAATAAATCCAAGCCTCTCCGGAGTACATAACAATCTAGGCACATTATATCTGGAGTTAAGACAATGGGAAGATGCCATAGGAGAATTTAAAAAAGCACTCAGTAATCCCTTATATGCAACTCCTGAGCGAGCATTATGTAATATAGGATGGGCCTATTATAGAATGGGAGATATTGGAAAGGCAATAGAGAGTTACAATAAGGCATTGGATATTTCCCCTGATTTTTATCTGGCCCATTATAACCTTGGAATTGGTTACTCTAGTATCGATAAAGTTAACGAGGCAATTGATGAGTTTCGACTTTCCATACATAGCAACCCAGAATTTGCTGATGCACATTACCAGCTGGGACTGATCTACTTCAAGATGGGCAGGAAAGATGAGGCCAGGAAGAGATTTAAAGAAGTTCTTCGTATTGCCCCCCGTAATGAGACCCGGAAGGCAGCCCAAAGGTATCTGGATATATTAAATTGATCGAAAAGTCAGTTTTGAAAGAATTCATAGATATCACTAGCAACCCTGGTATTTATACCTGGGATTTGACTCAGTTCATCTATTGAAGCCTCCTTAATCCTTTTTAAACCACCAAAGTGCCGTAAAAGCGCTTTTTTCCTTATATGTCCTACCCCTGGTATCTCGTCCAGTATGGATTGCAAGTTCTGTTTCTTTCTGAGCTTCTGATGGTATGCAAGCGCAAAACGGTGTGCTTCGTCCCTTATTTGTTGGAGCAAAAGAAGGACCCGTGATCTCTTTTGAAGTACAAGAGGGCCCTTCCAATGTGGGGAAAACACCTTTTCTTTTTTTTCCCCTTTAGCAAGGCTTATAACATCTATGCTCTCCCTCTTTAATTCTTTCAATACCTTCATAACGATATTCAATTGGCCTCTACCACCATCTACCATTACCAGATCAGGCAGATCGTCAACAGATGACATCCTATCTTGTCTTCTCTTAAGAACCTCATAAATCATGCCATAATCATCTGCGTGATCTACGTCCCTTATTTTATATCGACGATACTCTCTTTTTTTCGGCCTCCCGTCATGAAAAACCACCATTGAACCGACTGCCAACCTCCCTGAGATATTGGAAATATCGAAACACTCGATCTTTTTCGGAAGCCTTTTCAGCTTGAGTCTTGTTCTCACCTCTTCCAGGGTCTTGTGATCCGGCTCTTGCATACTCTGTCTCTTAAAAAACGAATTCTTTGCGTTTTCCATAACCATTTTCAAAAGATCACGTTTATTCCCTCTTTTGGGTGCATGAACCCTCACCTTTTTTCCTTTTTTTTCTGAAAGCCACTCTTCCATCACTCTCATGTCTTCTATTTCAAAAGGAATAATAATCTCTGCTGGGATAAACCCGGCATTACTCTCTTTTTCGGCTTCAGGACTGCTCTTTGCCTCAACGATTCCCAAATGGATAAATCTGTCTTCCCTGTAGTATTGTTTTAGAAACGAGGATACAACCTCTGTATCCGGCAGGGCCAAACCGCTGATGAAGAAGGGGAGGGTCTGCAAAACCCTCCCCCTGCGAATGATCATAGTCTGAATCTCAATCTCTCTGCCTTCCCTATAGAAAGCAAAAACATCCTGATCTATACCTAAATGCAAAACCACCTTTTGTGTTTCAATAGTCTTTTCAATAGAAAATATCTGGTCTCTGATCCTTGCCGCTTCTTCAAAGTTCAGGTTGTCCGATTCCTCCCTCATCCTTTTCTTTAGAAGCCTTAACAACTCTCGATTTCTTCCCTCTAAAAAAAGTATGATTTCCCTTACATCCTTTTGGTAACCCTCTTCATCTATCATCCCCAAACAAGGGGCAAAGCATCTTTTTATCTGGTAGTTCAGACAAGGACGAATCCTGTTATTAAAATGAGAATCATTGCAGGTTCTTATACAGAATATTTGGGAAATCGTCTTCAGTGTATCTTTTACTGCGTGACCTGAAGAATAAGGGCCAAAGTAGCGGGCACCATCCTTTTTTATCTTTCTGACCAAAGAAAGTCTTGGAAATCTATCATTTACACTGAGTCTCAGACTGAAATAGGTCTTGTCATCTTTTAGGTTTACGTTATATCTGGGTTTATGTTTCTTGATAAGGCTGTTCTCTAGAATCAACGCCTCTTTTTCAGTATCCGTAATGATACAGTCAATATCTTCTATTTGAGAAAGTAAAAATCGTATCGCATATCTAGAGTCCTCTATCTTACCAAAATATGACCTTACTCTACTTCGGAGGTTTTTCGCTTTGCCAATATAGAGAATATTGCCCTTTGTATCCTTCATAAGGTATACACCTGGGCGGGTCGGCATTCTCTTTAGCTTTTCTAAAACATCCATCCTTCTATCTGAGTAACAGTTTAGCTTTTTGAGAAGAATTGCAAAAAACGTCGGTCAAATTTCAGTGCGCGTAGTTGTCCCTTCCTTAAAAGGGGTGGTTCTGGCTCCCCTGTGGGTTACCGATATGGAAGCAACGAAACTGGCAAATTCAACTGCATCCTCGATGTTTTTATTTTCCAGTAAAGCACTAATAAGGCCGGCTGCGAATGAATCCCCAGCACCGGTCGTATCTACTGCCTTTGACTTCACGGCAGAAATTTTCCTGGCCGAATCCCTGGTGATGAATAAACACCCTTTTTCTCCCTGGGTTATGATTACTACCTCTGGTCCATACTCCAAAATCTTTCTTCCCGCATCTTTCCCTTTCAGTCCTGTAAGCATATATGCTTCAATCTGGCTGGGTAAAACAATATAAGAGTTTTTCAGTATACTACTCAATGCGTCTATCCCCTTTTCAGAAAAAATCAACCCTGGATCGAATATTGTCTTTGCATTACTGTCATGGGCAATGCTGGAAGCAAATCCCAGTGCATCTATCGCTTCATCTGCGATAATACTGGTTAAATGCAAAATTTTACTCTCTTTTATATAGTCAACAGGTATGATTGATCGATTAAAGCTCGAAGATGCCCCCTTTGATGAGTAGAGTACCCGGTCTCCATTCTGACTTACCGCAGCAAAGACCAACCCGCTGTTTCCAATCACTCTTTTTAAATGGGATATATCCACGCCCTCGGTCTCAAGCTCTTCAATCAGCATATCCCCGAATCGATCAGTGCCTACTATTCCTACAAATCCAGAAGAACAACCGAGCCTGGAGACACCAACTGCAACATTCGCAGCAGACCCCCCGTGGAACGTCTCTAAGTCTAAAACAGCGACTTCCTCATCTATCGCAGGAAACCTATCTACCCTTGCAATGATGTCTATATTCACAGCACCGATTGAGATCACATCCGGCATTTAAAGTTCCTTTAATGCTGTTGAGTTAACTCACCAAAAGTGGTCATATTACAATTCGTCCAATTTCTTAAGTGGTGCACAGGATTATTCCTTTTCTATTAAAACGTGTCTTACTCCATCTGGATGCAGCCTTGACTTATATCAGCCAAGGCTTCCTATCTCTTTACCTCTTAGAGCCTCTCTAAATGCCTCGCTCTTCCTAGTTATTGCCTCCTTATTTTCCTCTTTGATGACCTCCACTGTTGGGAGGTTTTTTGGATATATGTAAAACAATTGCTCAATTAAAGCCTCATCAACACAAGAATCCCTTATTGAATCTATAGACCAATTATGAGCGAGTTCCATCACAATCTCTTTTCCCTCCCTTGAAAACATATCAGCTATCATTGAAAGAACAATACTATGCCCACAGATACATGCAATATCAGCCTCTTTAACTGCATATTTATTGCCATTGAAAGAGACCGTAACCCCACCACCTCTTTTCACCAAAAGGAATGCCTGTACATCAGTAATACTATCCCCTATATAGATCACATCTTTTAGAGTATTTCCTGTATATTCAAGGCTGTCTTTTATCGCATTTGCCTTCTCAAAACCACCGATAGGATTGATATCTTTAAACATCTCTTTTGAGTTCAAATACTGCATCTCTTCCCAAAAGACACTGTCTAACCGCTCTACTGCATTCTTCACTGAATCCGGGAGATCATCGAACCTCCTTATATCTGCCGTACTATTCAACTCCGGCAATTTATCGATCTCTTTTTTTATTACTTTTAGCCGCTTAATCTCACTTCTGTCAATCTGGTACTTATCTATATCGAGCTTGGTACAGTATACAAAATTCATATCAAAGCCGATGAAGTCGCAAAGCGCATTCAGGTATTGCTCATAACTCGTACTAATTATGAAGATAGGCATCCTCTCTCTTATGTATCTCAATGACTCATCTGCACCTGGAACAATCACAATATTACGGATACAATATTCATTAATATTTTTGTTGGTAGCTCCATACGCCTTTAGAAAAGGTAAAATCAATTTCAATGTATCCCCTGCCTTATATCCTGATCTCCTGATGATATCTGTAAGGATATCGTCGTATTTGCTTATTTGAGAAAAGAAACGATCCCCATCCGGGATAAAGTATTTCGCCAATTCATAGGCATTATCATTCAATGATATAGGACCTTCGCAATCTGTATTATACTGTTTTCTTTTCATATCGTTTTTCCCTAAAAAAAAATTATTTCAACTCGACAGTTCATTATATCGAACTGTTTAGAAATATTCAATATAAACAAAAAGATGCCAGGGGGAAATTATATATTTTTCTACCTATTCTATTAAAATGCCTTGCTTGACATCAAGGGCAACTTCGGTCATAATTCAGCTATGTAAAAAAATATTATTGGAAAATTTGCAAGCAAACCAATTCAGTTTTTTTACAATCTTACCGATAGTATAAGAAAAAAGAATAATATCAGAAGTGTCGAAGGTAAAGATTATATAAGGAGATCAAATAGTGAGTTATCGAATTTCGTATATGGCTACTATCCTTATTGCAGTACTCTTTCTCATTGCAGGTTGTCAAAATGCACTTGTATTAGAAGATCCTTATTCAACAAGTTCCTTCCAACAGATTAAAAAAGAGGAGGAAAATAATATTCCCTTACCTCCTATGCCTGATCCCGGGGTACTAAAGAGTGAACCCTCATCCAAATCCTCTCCTTCTCGTGTGTTATACCCGATTTCTATATCACGATTAAAATCATCTATAAGAAGCCTTGAAGCTTTTCGTCTATTTAGTTATCATGTCCTTATCCAAAAAGATACAGAAACCTTCAAAACACTTAAACTGGCAGCATTAGAATACATCGAAAAATATATTAATCCATTTTTAAACGAATATGAAATAGCAGACAATCCAGAAAAATCTTCTTATGTAGCGGCTTTACTTTACCTGAAGGCAAATCTATTTTTACTCTATGATGATAACCTGGCTTTCTTTAATACCCTGGAAGAGTTAAAGACACGATTCCCAAAACAGATGAAAGAAACAAAGGTTTTTCACTTTGACACGGGTTCTATCCTCATTGAGGATGGATTCAAAAGGATTGAAGAGAGGTTAAGATTTCGAGATAATAGCCGAAATCCCCAATGATTAGAAGAAATATAAAAGCGAGCAGAATATGTTGAGGATTTCACCTTTTTAATAGTTACACGTAATATCAAATGACAGCCTTTGCTGTTTTAACTCCATAACCTTTTAAAGAAATCAGAAAAATGGATATATTAAAAGACTTGTTTTACTTTGGTAACTCACATATTACAGTTCTTTTCGGGATAATTGTCTTTCTGTGGATACTATGGGGGCTCCGTCCAGGGTTTCAGGCAATACGTCATTTAAAGATAACCGAACCTGATGAAGAAGCAGTGAAACAACTTGCACAGGCCATACGTTCTACAGTTGATAATTATAAAACACCCCTTACGATTCTTACCGGCAAGACCCTTTATGACGCTTACAAGGCCCATAAGCAGGCAACTATGCCTATTTTTTTAAAAGCGCTGGAAGACAGTACTGAACAGATAATGGAAAACTTCTTTGAAAATAGATATATTCGTCCAATCTCTATGTACTCCAATCTGTTGCCCCCGATCGGTTTTATAGGAACAATTATCGGTATGATCCTGGTCTTCAGTACCAAGGGTGCTACAGGGAGTCAGGTAAACGCCACCGGACTGGGAGTCGCATTATTGTCTACCCTTTATGCATTATCAGGGTTTGTTGTCATCGAGATTATTAAGATGTGGTTCGTTAACCGTGCATCGCACTGTATTGATAATGGTATTAAGCTCTTTTATGTATTCATAGAAGGCCATTATAAGGCCGAACAAAAAAAGGGTAACTAAAAAGAGCGCTTTAAGCAAATATGGGCTGATTTTTTGGGTATTGCATCCGATAAACCAGAGAACAAGTCGTATTAATAAGTTGCGTCTAAAGACCAATAAAAGTATACTATGAAATTAAAAGGAAGTCATATCTGGTTATTTGCATTTGCTGATCTTGCATTTCTACTCTTGATTGCTTTCACGCAGGTTCCACATGCAGATATTCAGAAGATGCTTCTTCCAAAGATTCCTCCATCATCAAATAGGGAATCAATAGATACTTCATTAAGCTATAAGTTATTTGTGCATCCGCCATCAGAAGAGCTTTTTTTAAAGAATCCTTTTGAGATCGTTTCATCGGGTGAGAAAGAGGATCGGCATACAGGCGATCTTTTGTCGGAAAAACAGTTGAAAAGAAGATTAGAGAATTTGTCCGAAATATCAGATACGGGTCCTATACTGTGGCCTCATCCTTCCTCACAAAGCGAAGATATGCTCATTGCATACACTCATATTAAGCATATATGGCCCAATTCTGAAGTCATTATTGCTGTAATGCCGGAAGAGTCGATTGAGGAAATAGCAAAGTGACTCCGTATGTTTCCCAATATCATGGCAGGGGCGCTGCAAAACTTCCCATGCCCCGGTCAAATGTTGAATGGAAAGAGATAAAGTTTAACCGGCGATTTTTCTTAACAGGTTGGCTACTCTTTATAAAAGAGGGAGCCAATTTGATCTATCGCCTTCGTTTTTTTTTCATTCTCTTTTTATTAATCTTAATCGTTATAAATATAGTGACTTCTATAGAATTTATCGACACCAGCAAGCATATTAAACTTATTAAAGAACAACAGGCTGTAAACTTTATTCTCCAACCCCAGCAACCTCTTTTGGAACCGGAAAAAGCTATAATAACGCCTACGCAACCGGAGTTAAAGACAATAAAACCAAAGCCAAAGCCCGAAAAACTACCTCAAAAACCAAAAGAAAAAAAGAAGCTGAATCTTGAAGCCTCATTGAATACAGAAAAGGACTTCATACATAAACAGAAAAAAAAGGAAGAACGTAAAATACGTCGCATTGAACCAAAGATAATAGAAAAAAAAGAACTGAAAGTAAAAACCCTATTGAACAAAGAAAAAGAATTCGTACATGAAGCAAAGAAAAAGAAACCTCGTAAAACACGCCAAAATGAGCCAAATTTAGTAGAAAAAAAAGAACTGAAAGTAAAAACCCCATTGAATATAGAAAAGGACTTCATACATAAACAGAAAAAAAAGGAAGAACGTAAAATACGTCGCATTGAACCAAAGATAATAGAAAAAAAAGAACTGAAAGTAAAAACCCCATCAACGATAAAAGCGGATTATATCTCGAGTGTCAAAAAGATGGAGGTCTCAAGGATGCCTCGAATCGAACCTGAATCAAAGGAAAGGAAACAATTGAACCTCGTCGCTGCGCTAGATACAGGTGAAGACTTCATTCAGGAACACAAAGAAATGAAAAGTAATAGACTAATCAGAGAACACAGGGTAGATAATGACTTCGAAAATTTCTCAAATAATGAAGATATCGAAGTTGATATAAAAGACACGGACTTTACCGCGATTACACAACAGGAAAACACTGAAGAAAATATTTTACAACGTATTGACAGGACAGATGACGATAATGAAAGTATCGAGGGTGTTGAATTCTCTATCAAAGGAGAATCACTGGAGACTTTAAAAGAATGCGGGCAGTTGGAAATTGAACTCAAAACCAGACTTGCAAAACTCTTACAAGAAAGGGGTTATATAAAAAAATGTATGGATAAAACCGGAAAGTATCTCTTTTATTGGCCAAAGGATCGCTTTACTGTAGAAAATTTTAACGTGATAATCTATCCAGCCATTGGGCGGGATGTATTAGACAGATGTGAAGAGCTTAATTATGCGTTTAGATGCCTTGAAAAAAACTAGATACGCTATGAAGAATATCCTCAAACTCATGAGCGTAGTTTTTATCTTTTCCTTCCTTGTTATAAAGCCATTGTATGGACAAAGCACTTCTTTATACTCATGGGATAGATGGCTAGATAATGCCTACCAATTAACTTGGCATGACCGCATAGAAATCGAAAAATGGCTTTCTGAAAATGAGAAAAGTACATTTAAAGAAGAACTCTCCTTTTTCTCCGACAAATGGAAGACTCAAATCAGTAATGCGGAAAAAAAACCAGATACAATCTCTTATCCAGAAGATGCGTATCGTAGGCTGGCGATAGCTGAGATGTTATTGTATTTGAGAACTTCAGATCTAACTCGTTTAGATTCTGCTTTTCAGGTTATGAATCACAGTATATTGTATAACAAACTCGAACTCCCAGAGGTCGCTTTTTGGTACTTTTATACCCATGCACATATTAATCTAGAACAGGGGAACTCAAAAGCCTTTGTGCAAGACATCTATCGGATATGGTTTGATGTGATACTGAAGCTCGAATCAGCCCAATATGAGTTGGGAAGCTCTGCTCCTAGTAAAACATTACGTGGATTTTATCTGAGTTTGCCTTTCCTTTATAAAAACCTTGCCAACATCATCCTAAGTCGTGCTATAGTTCAAAAGCATCTGCCTGATATAGATGCCTTGGGTCCTATAATCTGGAGTTTAGTACACCGGATGCCGAAGAAGGGTTACGGAAAATGGGTGGACGTCGTCTCAAAGCGTATTTACGGCCCTGATTCCGACAACTTCCGGCTGAGTTTTATTGTGCTTTTAATGGAAGGGGATAAACACTTTGATATTGCTCAAGATCGGATCGATTCAAAAGCATCCATAGAATTGACTGAGCAGAGTGTCACCAAGGCCATTGATTATTTCAAATTAACATACAATATGGCCAAGACTCGGCATGGCCAGGCAACCTCTCTGAACAGACATATGCGGTTAGTATCTTTTGTCCTTTCCCGCTTTGATGAAATAGACACACAAGACTCGCGTATTCGCTTGGCAAAATCGATTCAATTCCAGGATGGTTTGGTCTTACACGAAGACGAAGACGCCCTTTTAAAAGCAATCCGAATATTCGATAAGTTGGGGATAGAGACCGTTCGCAATGGTGATTGGGAAAACCAAGGCTTCTTAGACGAGGAAACCTACATTACTGCTACAAATAGTCTTTGGCGAGCTATTATGAATCTCAGTTTAGATATAGCAATGCATTATGAAAAAAATCTGGATCCCTTAAGCTCACAAAGCTTTTTTTATAATTTTCCAATCATAAAAAATGTATTGGCCCAATATCTGGACTTTTTCAATCGATATGCAAAAGAAGGGAGCCTCGATATTATGCCTGATAACGCTTATTTTACTACAGTGGAGGCCTATGAGATTCTCTCAGATTTGTATTTTATAGCAGGCAGATGGGAAAAAGACATGTCAAGTTATAATCTTGCATTTAACCTTGGTTTTCAGGCAATCGAAATATTTCCATTTAATATGAAAGCATACTACAAACTTACACAGCAGCTAGCCAACCTTGGAAGACTCGATCTGTATAAGAAAAATGCTTTCCATTTGATAGAGCGCATCAGAATATCAAATACTATCGAAGCAGCCTCTAACGAAACCAGTAAATATATGGGTGAAACCTTACACATATTACAGGAACTCACCCCTCAGGTAATCGAGGTCGCCCCATCAAACATCATTTTGCAAGGAGGATTTACTTCATTCCCAAAGGAGAGTTCACAAAGACTCAAGCAAATTATAGACGAACTCGAAACAGATTCTAATAAAATCCCCGTTGATGATTTAAACACAGAAGATATAAAGAGATTTCTGGATAGACTCGAGAGATTAGAAGAATCTACTACACCACTATTTGCCAAAGAAGATTTGCCTGAAACTTTAAATGAATTTGATAGGATCAATGCCACTATAGAAGAGATCATCGATAGAATCCCTGAAGAAGTCGATACAGAAGAAGACCGAGAGCGAGGGCTATATCCTAATCCGATCGTATACCTCGGAAGGGAACTCAAACAGATCGTGAAGGAAGCCAAGATATTAAGCCAACTCCCTGATATGGATAATATTCGAGAGGTTCTCTTACTCGATGTCGATAATCCTTACCATAAGTTTCTTCGTCGTTTTTTCCATGAAAACCCTGCAAAAACGATTTTAGAGGAAAAACAGACCGAAAATGAGTCTATGATGAGAAGGCTTGATCCGTCTCAGGAGCTAGATGATAAGGCATTGGCTAAGGAATATATCGAAGAGTAATCTCTTACTGCAAAAAAACAGAGTATAAATATATTTCTATTCGGGCCTTTCCTATGCAAACTTACCGAAGAAATTTAATGAACCGTTTTCTAAATAGGATATTCATAGGTCCAAAATGTCTATTTTTTATACCAAATTATCTGACGACGCGAAAGCCCAGGTGATGATATTCAAAGCCAGGGGCTGATCTATAACGAAACGCTGATCTGCAATATTTGCCGGCATCGAACCAACTTCCTCCACGATAAACAATGTTCTGACCCAGTGGTGGCCCTTTGGGATCCACCACGGAAGCAGAGGGGTATTTCCCGAACCAATCCTGACACCACTCCCACACATTGCCATGCATATCATAAAGCCCCCAAGCATTGGGCTTCTTCTTGCCCACTGAAGAGGTCTTGTCTAAATAACCTCCACCATACCATGCATACCTCTCAAGTTCCTCTCCAGAATTACCAAAGTAGTACGCACTCATATTCCCTGAACGGCAGGCATATTCCCACTCAGCCTCTGTTGGCAAACGGTATCTACCGGTTGCTTCTATTTCATTGAGCTTTTGAATGAATTCCTGAGCCTCATTCCAGGAAATTCTCTCAACAGGCAAATCATCCCCTTTAAAATAGGACGGATTATTCTCCATTACGGCCTTCCACTGGGCCTGGGTTACCTCTGTGGTTTGCATGTAAAACCCCTTTGTTAATGTGACCTGATGCTGTATTTCATCGCTATGTCTGCCCAATTCATCAGGCGGGCTTCCCATTAAAAAAGTGCCAGGTGGGATGTACATAAACTTCATACCAACGGAATTGGTTGATTTTTCAGCAACCCTACGCCTGAGACCTTCAACATCTCCAATGACAACAAATTTTGATTCTTCAGGATACTTTGATGTAAGGCTTTCCCATGCTGAGATTTTCTTATCCTTTCCAAACCTTGAAAGGACTATTCGCTGATACTTAGATGTATCCTCATAAAGTCTCTTGAGTTTCTTGTCTACCTGATCTCTCGCCAGGCGTTCCTTCTCTTCTCTTTCTTTTTGTTTTTCTTCCTTTTTTCTGCGTTCCAGATCTTGTAAAGTTTGAAATTCCTCCTCTTTTTGTTTAACATTATTAAGTATAATATCAAGAGCATCTTCTTCTTTTGCAGTTGTTACACTAATAGGCTCTTCTTTCCCTCCATTTTCTTGTTTGAATATGAGTGGTCCTTCTTGTTCACCCTCTATCCCTTTGAATGGCATTGTTTTTGTACTTTCTGATTTAACGGAATATGGAAGAAATGACAAAATAATCAAAAATAAGATGATATATACGCATTTGTATATCATTATCGTGTTTACCTCCCCTCTATTCTAAATATTTACATGCTGTTGCAAAGGTCTGCTTTTGGAGTAAATGTATGCATCTATCTCTTTGCTCAAACACAGCCCACCTTCAAGTACTCCATCGCCAATGAATACACTTTTATCTTTAATTCTCAACTTTCTATCTGCAAATTCTTTGATTGTTTGAAGCAAAAGAGGTAATTCTCTTCTAAACCCCTGTCTCCTGATCTCTTTAAAGAGTTTATTCTTTTCGCCCTCATCCTTTTTAATCCGGGAGAGATCCTTTATTTCTAATGCTTGATATAATTCGTCCCAAAGCGTATCGAACAGAGGCCCTCTTATTGGGAATGTACAAAAGGTAACCGGAGAGCCCTGATCCAATACCTCGGTTACTAGGTGTATCATAACGCCAGTTTTATCTGATTTAGATTCTATCAGTTTCCATATTACTTCCTGCCAGCTACCTGAAGGCCCACCAGGTGCTGCTGGATGAAGGTTTATCATATCTAAGGTGTCACACATCTTCTTGCTGACAATTTGCATATAACCTGCTAAGATATTCAAATCTGATGTATATTTGGCCAACATTTCTATTATTTCATCGTTATACTCTGTCCTCCACCTCTTTAAAATATCAGGATCTTTCCTAACTCTGCTCCGCATCTTCGGTTTAAAATCCCTGGAAGAAAAACAAACTAAATCAATACCATATTCTCTAACCATTCTTATGAATTTATCACTCTCTTTATTCTCTCCAAATTTTCTGTTACAAAATACAAAAGATATTCTAGCTCTTATATCTTTTGTATCAATGCAATCGCATATTGTATGTAGCAAGTCTCTTGCAGCCTTATCACGACCTGTAGAGAACCAACCGATTCTAAAAACCATAATTTCTATTTTTATGATATGTTACGATGAAAGTCAAGGTTTGAATTGCTTCTAACAAATACAGATTGACTATATATACGAAAAATGATAATTTAAATACACGTATTTAAAAATATTGTACCCCTTTAGAAAGGCTCAGAAAAATGCCATACTTTCTCGATTAGTCTATTTTTTTGCGCGTTGAATCAATACTTACCCAATAAGGGAGCCAAACAAAAACAGTGTTTAAGAAGAACACAAAATTTATTGTTATTCTAACAATAGTAACCTGTCTGCATTCATGTAATACTAAAAATCTTTTGAAAAACAGTCCTTTTTATAATCCCCCCTTGCATGAAGGAAAAACCGGAATAAACGAAGATAATTCATTGGCGTATTACCATTATTGCATCGCGCAACTATACAAAAATGAGGGGGAGGTAGATCAGGCCATAGAAGAATACAAGTCTGCTTTAAAATACGATATAGCCTCACCTGTATTGAGGACAAGTCTAGCGCTTATGTATATAAAAAAAGGGCTGCTACAAAAAGCAATCGATGAATGTAAAATAGCAATTAGAAACAACCCAAATTCCATACCTGCCCATCTTATTTTAGGAGGATTATATTCAACTACCGGCAAAGAAAATGAGGCTATCCATGAATATGAATCTGTAATTAATATTGATCCTGAGAATAAAGAATCATACCTCTTCTTAGGCACCCTCTATGCTAAAGTTGAGCAATACGAAAAAGCCATTGAATCCTTGAATAAATTACTCGAGATTGATCCTGAATCTATATTGGCTAACTACTATCAGGGAAGGGTTCATGTTGAAATAAAACACTACAAAGAAGCAATAAAATACTACCTCAAGACTCTGGAGTTAAAACCACAGTTTAAAGATGCATTCATCGAACTTGGAGTCATCTATGAATTCCAGGGAGAAAACGACAGGGCAATTGAGATATACGAGGAAGCCTTACTTTCTTTTCCTGCGAATCTGTCTTTACTCAATCGACTTGGTCATATATATATAAAAATAAATGAACTCGACAAGGCCCTCGATCATTTTAAAAGATTAAAAGAGCTTGGCATTAATGGGGAAAATGTTGGAATAAAAATCGGATTAATCTATTTTGAGCAAGGAAAATATGATGAAGCTATTATAGAATTTCAAAGTATTCTAGAAACTGAACCGGATTTTCATAAGGTCAGATACTATCTGGCAACTGTATATGAAAAAAAAGAAGCACCCGATAGGGCGATTGAGGAGTTTAAAAAAATCCCCTTAGATTCCGAGTTTTTCTCTGATTCACAGATTAACATCGGTTATATATTTGAAAAGCAAAAAAATTTAAAAAAAGCCATGGCCGTTATAGAGGAAGCTATCAAAAAAAAAGGAGACGATGTTAACCTTTTTAGATTTCTTGCCTCATTATATGAGGAGAAAAACGATTATGTAAAAAGCATTGAGATTCTTAAAAAAGCATTGGAATTAGAACCAGATAATATAGATGTCCGCTTAAGTATTGGGATCGCATATGATAAATCAGGCGATCCAGAAAAAGGTATTCAGGAGATGAAAGAAGTATTAAAACGAGAACCTTTAAATGTAACTGCCTTGAACTACATTGGATACACTTATGCGGACATGGGGATAAACCTGGACGAAGCTGAAAGACTCATAAAGAAAGCCCTTGAAGCAAAACCTGACGACGGTTACATTACAGACAGCCTTGGTTGGGTATATTATAAAAAAGGAAAAATTCAAGAGGCCATCTTAGAATTAGAAAAAGCGTTTCGATTGGCCGCTGATGATCCAACTATTTCCGAGCATCTTGGAGACGCATACCTCAAAAGCAGCGACAAAGATAAGGCACTCGATATGTATGAGAAGGCCTTAGAGTTAGACCCGGACAAAGAAATATTAAGAAAAAAAATCAGGATGATTAAGGAACAAGATTAAATAAATACTCAATAGTGAAAGAATCGCACAAAAGAAATAGGAGATAAGGTTGAAGCCACAACCTGTTGACGTATATACCGGCCAAAGAATGATCAAATTTGCTATTCTCTTCGCTTTTTCTCTCTTTGTTATAATTGGCTGTTCAATTCTTCGGCCCGCAAAAATTCCTATTGAACCAATAGGTTCTCCAGAAGAGGTCTTACAAAAGATTAGAGTGAGAGAGCATGAAATCAATAATCTAAAGGGACTGGCCAAGGTTCAGGTTGCTGATGTCAAGAATAACTATCCAACAGTAAAGGAAGTTATCATTGCACAGCGACCATTCTCATTGCGAATGGAGACCCTGGGATTCCTAGGAAGACCAATGTTTATCTTTACAGCAAAAGACAACCTGCTTTCTATATTATCTATGTCAAAGAATAAGTATTATCGAGGGAAGATTACCCCAGAAAGCAAGTCTGTATTTTCCAGTGATCTTAAACTAAAAGACCTCTTCTCTATCTTGCTGGGTGGTATCCCGCACATAGATTACATTGATGCAGAAATAAGATTTATCGAAGAAGATAACCTCTATTTTTTAACAATTTCAAAAAAAGGAGGAACAACAAAGCAATTACTCTGGGTTGACCCCATACGATTTACTACAATGAAAAGCGAAATATACAATCGCTCAGAAGATCTGATCTTTAAAGTAGGCTTCGATCATTATAGGAGAATAGATGGATTGCTCTTCCCTCTGTCAACCAGGATCGATCTCCCTTTAACCTCAACCAAGATAAGGATTGAATACCAGGAACTTAAACTAAATACCACGATCCAACCAAATATATTTGAACTGAATACGCCTCCAAATGCAGAGATTATCGATCTAGATGAATGATAACTTTTACCTCAGATGCAAAATAGCTGCCTGTTCTGAGAGGATCACACAGTGAAAAGTGAAAATAAAACAACAAAACAGACAGTGAAAGATGTGATGAAATTGCCAAACCGAGTCCTTGAATTGGATGCATCAGAAACCGAAGATCGACGAGCGGAGGAGGAGCTGATAAGGCATCTCACCCTTGTTCTGCGTGCTATTCAAAATGTCAACAAACTGATCATAAAGGAAAAGGACAAAGGCAGGCTTATTAAAGGAATATGCGAGAACCTCGTTGAAACTAGGGGTTATTATAATGCTTGGATCGCCTTGTTAGATGAGTCAGGAACCTTGGAGACTGCTGCTGAGGCTGGTTTGGGAGACGAATTTCAGCTTATGGCACGGATGCTAAAACGCGGCAAGTTGACGATCTGCGCTCGTAAAGCGTTAGAACAACCTGATGTTCTTGTAATTGCTGACCCTCTCTCCATCTGCGTTGACTGCCCCATGGCAAGAAAATACTATGGCAGGGCAGGGATGACTGTCCGTTTGGACTACGAAGGAAGGTTATACGGCCTGTTATCCGTTTCGATACAGTCCCATATCGCCGATGATGAACAGGAACAGTTCCTGTTCAAGGATCTTGCTTCGACTGTGTCTTTTGCCTTGCATAACCTGGAAGTCGAAGAAGTACGCCGGCAAGCTGAAAAACAGGTTCATGCACTCTCTTTAAAAGTAGAGGAAGCCCATGAGATTGAGAGAAAACTAGTCGCTCAGGAGATTCATGATAGCATTGGAGCGAGTCTGGTTGCTATTAAATACTGTCTCGAAGAGACTCTCGATATTATGAGTGAAAGGCAAGCCGCTGAAGTAAAATTATTAGAGAAGACTATCTCAATGATCCAAACAACAATTGAAGAGAGCCGGAGAATCTCTACAAACCTTAGGCCTGCTATGCTGGATGACTTGGGAATCCTAGCAACAATAGATTGGCTATGCGGGGGGTTTCAGGAGGTCTATTCAGGTATCCAGATAGAGAAACAGATTCACGTGCAAGAAAACGAAGTACCCGAGTATTTGAAAATTGTCATTTTCAGGATATTACAAGAGGTCTTAAACAATATCGCAAAACATAGTGCAGCCGACTTTGTTCGCCTGTCTTTGGCAAAAAGAGCGTGTAATATAAAACTCTGCGTTGAGGATAACGGACAGGGATTTGATTTAATGCAGGTACTCTCTGACAAGAACTATACAATAGGAATCGGTCTTGCGAGTATGAAAGAGCGAACGGAGCTTTCAGGAGGAGTAATGAATATCCAAGCAAAGCAAGGAGTAGGAACCACTATTGTGGCATCATGGCCACTTAAATAGATATTTTGCCAGTTGCCCCAGCTAAAAATGAGTGATCTTGCTCAAAACAAGGCAAAAATTTTTACTACAGGTAATATATTGATATATTTCAAGGAATTAGATATAAACCTGACACAGAGATTTGAAAAAGGGCCATTTATGGATGGAAACCGATTATTTAGTAACAAGACCTTTCTCAATAGCATACGCAGTCAATGCTGATGCACTATGAAGGTCAAGCTTCCTCATAAGATTGGCCCGGTGTTTCTCAGCGGTTTTTATGCTAATAAAAAGGTAATCAGCAATTTCTTTATTACTATAGCTTTCGCCTATCAGCTTCAGCACCTCTCTTTCGCGTTGGGTGAGAGTAGACCATGAAGAGTGGGTCTTTATAGTTTTCTTTCCTTCCAGATATCCCTCCAATACTTTTCCTGCAATACCCGGGCTGAGGTAAGGTTTCCCACAAAGGACGCTTTTAATAGCGGTTAACAATTCGTTGTGGGTAGTATCCTTTAGACAATATCCGTCTGCACCTGATTGAAAGGATGCAAGAACGTATTCCTCTGATTTGTGAACCGTTAACACAAGGATTTTTGTGCCTGGAGATCGCCGCTTAATCTCTTTAACAGCCTCTATACCGTTCATCTTGGGCATAGAGAGGTCTAGCAGGATAATATCTGGGTTTGAATCTTCCACGCATCGTATTGCATCCAACCCGTCCTCTGCCTCTCCTACGATTTCGAAATCACCACCGGAAGTTAAAAGGGAACGCAGACCTTCTCGCAGTATTGTATGGTCTTCGGCCAGGACAATTTGTTTTTTCTCTACCATAATAGAGACTCCAGAAAGGAAAAGATTTTACAGGGGTCCATCCTTATCACCTGCTTTCACTGCCGACATGTCGTGTACATCCTGAATTTTATACTTCTCATTTTAACCCCAATATTATGGGTTACAAAAAAATGTGATAAAAGGGAATATAGATAAAACCGTTTCCAACTATGGCACAACGTCTATTAGAGGAATAATACGTTTGGGTATTTTGAACTCATATATGTAGGCTAAAAATACTAGTATTCTAGTAAAAAATACATAATATACCTACTATACCACACAAATAATTCGTTGTAAAGTATTGGTTAAATAGGAGCCACTGAATATATACATTAGCAAAAAGGGGTAATCCTAATGTTTAAGGCTCTACTTGTTGAGGACAATGCAACATTTCGACAAGCAACAAAGAACATGTTACTTGCGCGATTTCCCTATTTATACATAACAGAGGCAGAGAATGCTATCAAGGCAATGGATGAGATGATTTACAATTGTCCTGAGCTCGTCTTGATGGACATTAGGTTGCCCGGAAAGAATGGGCTAGAACTCACAAAAGAAATCAAAAGCCTTTATCCTGATGTCGTTGTAATTATCTTTACAAACTATGATTTTCCACAGTATCGAGAGGCAGCAAAAGAGGCCGGCGCCGATGCTTTCTTCGTTAAGGGCACAACAAAGGTAAATGAGATTCTTACGTCGATTAATTCACTAATACACAATAGATAATGCTATTTAATCTTTAAAAAATCAACAAATCATTGCAGTCGATCTAGCTGTCTGGTTTTGTTTGAACTTAAACGACATATTGCTCAAACAGACTGAATGAGGAAAGATTATAAATAGGAGGTTCTCTCAATGACTAGTGTCAGTCCGATGCTTGAGATAACAGACGCCGTGTTCGAAATAGGCGGCAAAACTCTCCAGGTCTGCATGCAATGCGGTACCTGTACAGGTGTCTGTCCCTGGAATTTAGTTGATGAGTTCAGCCCGAGACTTTTACTTCGGTTAGTCAGTCTTGGGATAGAAGGCTATGAACAAGATATCCTTTGGAATTGTGTAACTTGTGCCACATGCGTTACCAGGTGTCCTAGGGAGATAGATATAATCGACGCAATACGGTCCACAAGGACCGTCATGCTTGAGAGCGGTATGGTGCCGCCAATGTACAGAGCGCCGCTTGGTAGCCTTCGCAATCATGGAAATCCTTGGAACTCTCCCCGTTCTGAGCGTATGGATTGGGCCAAGGATCTTGATGTTCCTGCGTTCTGCAAAACAACGGAAAACCTTCTCTTCGCCTGCTGTACCCATGTCTACGACGATAGAAACAAGAAGACTCTCAGGGAGATGACATCGCTGCTTTTGAAAGGCGGAGTCTCAATTGGTCTCATAGGAACTGAGGAAAGCTGTTGCGGCGATCAGGCCCATAAGTGCGGCAGCCTTGAAACCTATACGAACCTTGAAAATTCAAATTCGGAACTGTTTGCTTCGAAAGGGGTTAAAAATATCATTACAAGCTCCCCCCACTGCATGAACATGTTCGATAAACACTACATCGGTGACTTCAAACTCCATCATTACACCCAGGTTTTTGACAAACTCATAAATGAAGGGAGACTAATCCCCAAAAAGGAGATACCAGTAAATGTAGCTTACCATGATCCTTGCTACCTTGGCCGCCATAACGGGATATACGAGGAGCCCAGGAACGTGCTTAAAAGTATTCCAGGTCTGAACTATATAGAGTTTCCTAGGAACAGGGGAAAAAGCCTGTGCTGTAGCGGAGGCGGAGGCGGAATCTGGGCTGAGGTAGAAGTTGAAAAGCGTTTCAGTGTATTGCGTATAAACGAGGCAAAGGAAGCAGGTGTTCAGGTTATAGCCACCGCTTGCCCTTTCTGTATGATCATGTTGGAAGACGGCTTAAGAGCAGCAGGTATAGGTGAAGAGGAAATGAAGATTCAGGATATAGCCGAGTTGCTCTATGAGTCGGTTGAATAATGAAGAGGGGTTTTTCATGAGTAAAGAAGCGGCATTGCAAGAAGAAAAGATAGGATTTTATATATGCCATTGTGGTATAAACATAGCTTTCAAGGTGAGGTGTTCAGAGGTCGCGGAGTATATTGGCACTCTCCCAGGTGTAGCCATATCACGTGACTACCTCTTCATGTGTTCCGATCCGGGACAGGAGATTATTGAGAATGATATAAAGGATTTTGGCCTGACCCGTGTGGTGGTGGCCTCTTGCTCGCCAAGAATGCACGAACACACCTTCAGGGCTGCGTGTTCCAGGGCTGGACTCAACCCATTCAGGACTTTTCATCATGTTTGCGTGAGGGAACATGTTTCCTGGGTAACCCTCGATGAGGACGATGCGACAGAGAAGGCCAAAATCCTTTCCAGGGCAGGAATTAACCGCGTACGATACCAATCCGATCTTTTCCCCAAAACCTTCCCTGTCAATCCTGACACTCTCATCATAGGCGGTGGAATCGCAGGGATGCAGGCTTCTCTTGATATTGCAAGCGCGGGTTATACTGTCCACCTCGTTGAGCGTCAGGCCACCATTGGAGGGCATATGCTTCAATATGACAAGACATTTCCAACCATGGACTGTGCGGCATGCATCGGCACACCTAAGATGGTCTCTGTAGGACAGCACCCCAATATAAACATTCTCTCCTATAGCGAGGTCGAAGAAGTAAGTGGTTTCGTGGGAAACTTCCAGGTGAAGGTGAAAAAACATGCCCGCTATGTGAATTCGAATGCATGCACCGGCTGCGGCGAGTGCACAAAGTATTGCCCCATCATGGTCCCCAACGAGTGGGACGTGGGAACCTTGCAGCGCAAAGCGATCTACAGGCCTTTCCCCCAGGCTGTCCCTATAACCTTTTCCATTGATAAAAGAGACAGGGGGCCATGCGTTCAAACATGCCCCGCGGGAACGAATGTTCAGGGTTATGTCACACTGATTAGAGAAGGAAAATATCAAGAAGCGGTTCAGTGCATCATGGAGAACCTCCCGTTACCAGGAACACTCGGCCGAATCTGCCCCGCACCATGTGAAAGCGTATGCCGACGGGCCGAGATAGATCAGCCTCTTGCAATTCGTCAACTGAAGCGTTTTGCCGCAGATATGGTAAACTGGGACGAACTCCCGCTTCCCGATAGGAAGATGAAAAAACCCGACCAGAAGATAGCCGTGGTTGGTGCTGGACCCGCAGGTCTTTCCTGTGCATATTTCCTTGCTCGTGATGGCTACCCTGTTACTATTTTCGAGGCATCTACCGTTGTCGGCGGTATGTTGCGTATGGGTATTCCCGACTACCGTCTCCCTCCGGAGGTATTGGAACGAGAGATCGGCTTCATACAAAGGTTGGGTGTGGATATTAAGCTCAACAGTCCTATCAACAAGACGCATTCTATTGACCGGCTTTTCATTGAAGGATACAAGGCTGTTTATCTCGCTTCTGGTGCGCATAAAAGTACTATGCTGAACATCCCTAACGAGGATGCCGAGGGAGTAGTTAACGGCGTAGTATATCTTAGGAACCTCAACACCAACAGGCCCACACAGATCGGTAAGAATGTTATTGTCATCGGCGGCGGTGATGTAGCTATAGACGCTGCTCGAGCCGCTGTGCGCAAAAAAGCCGACTCAGTCAAAATTTTCTATAGACGTACGCGCAAGGAGATGCCTGCCCATGAGGAAGAAGTGCTCGCTGCCGAAGCGGAAGGGATACAGATTGAGTTTTTATTCGCCCCTGTTGAAGTCTTGACAAAAGATGGTAGAATAAACGGTCTGCGCTGTCAGCGTATGGAGTTGGGCAAGCCGGATTTATCAGGTCGTAGAAGACCGGTACCAATTGAGGGATCGGACTTCACCGTACCTTGTGATATGCTCATTCCAGCCATTGGCCAGAAAGTCGATGTTGCTGTTTTGGAAGGTACCGAAGGTGTTGAACTCAGTGAACGAGAGACCATCATTGTTGATAAGAAAACTTATGAAACCACCCTACCCGGTCTATTCGCCGGCGGAGATATGTATACCGGGCCCTCAATCGCCATCGAGGCCGTAGCCGCGGGTAAAGAAGCCGCCTACTCAATCAATTGTTTCCTGAATGGCAAGGACATGGTCATAAATCGACCGGAGCGGCCCGTTGGCGAGCATTGGGGAGCGATCCCTGATGATATCAGGAAGATGAAAAGGGCTGAAATGCCGGAATTGGAAACCAACAAACGAAGGACAGGCTTCGATGAAGTAGAAGTGGGTTTCTCTGAGGAAGAGGCAAGGGCCGAAGCCTCAAGGTGCCTCGAATGTGGAGTTTGTTGTGAGTGTAAGCTTTGCGTATCTGCGTGTGAGGCCAATGCAATCGAACATGACCAGAAAGACGAGGTCGTCACCCTTGACGTTGGTTCGATCATAATCGCAACCGGATTCGATATAATGGATCCGACTTCATTGGAAGAATATGGTTATGCCAGGTTCCCTAATGTCCTCACCAGTCTGGAGTTCGAGAGACTTTCCAATGCCACAGGGCCTACATCCGGTAAGATTCTCTTAAAGGATCCCAATGACAAGTGGGGATACACTGATCCACCCCAGAGCGTTGCTTTTCTTCACTGTATAGGATCAAGAGATAAGAACTATCACGAATACTGCTCGCGTACATGCTGCATGTATGCCCTTAAAATGGCTCATCTGGTCAAGGACAAGTGCGGTCACGAAACCCAGGTCTATAACTTTTACATAGACATGCGCTGCTTTGGAAAGGGGTACGAGGAATTCTACAGGCGTATCCAAGACGAGGGGGTGAGGATGATACGGGGTAAGGCCGTGGAAGTAACCGACAAAGCCGAGGACTTCAGTGAAGAAGGTCTGCTTATTGTCAGGGCAGAGGACACATTGACAGGCAAGATGCTCAGAGTACCTGTAGAGATGGTTGTCCTGTGCACAGCTATGGAGCCAAGGTCTGATGCACTGGATGTAGCGAGGACATTCGGGCTTTCGCTAAGCAACGACGGTTTTTTCATGGAAGAGCACCCCAAGCTCGAACCGGTGTCAACCCCGACCTCAGGCGTGTTCCTTGCCGGGGCCTGCCAGGGGCCCAAGGACATAACGGACAGCGTTGGGCAGGCAAAGGCCGCTGCAAGTGAAGCCCAGGCCCTTTCAACCCTTGGCGAGGTGGTGGTCTTGCCGATGATAAGTTACATAGACAAGGACATCTGCGTAGGCTGCCAGATTTGCATTGATCTCTGTGTATACGGAGCCATAGAGTTTGATGAGCTAAAGGGTATAAGTATAGTGAACGAGGCAGTCTGCAAGGGGTGCGGAAGCTGCGCTGGGTACTGCCCGAGCGGAGCTGCAGAAATAAGGCATTTCACCCAGAAGCAGATATTCGGTGAGATTGAAGGAATTTTTGCGAGTTAAAGGAGACAGAAAATGAGTAACAAATTTGAGCCCACAATAGTGGCGTTTCTTTGCAACTGGTGTACGTTTACTGCAGCGGATCTGGCTGGATCATCGCGATTGAGTTATCCACAAAATGTCAAGATCATCCGCATGATGTGCAGCGGTATGGTCGATCCCATCTATGTGTTAAAAGCCTTCTTAGAGGGGGCAGACGGAGTGTACATCGGCGGATGCTGGCCCGGGGACTGCCATTATATTAATGGCAACCTCAAGGCCAGGCGGCGGGTGGCATTGGTTACGGAGATATTGAAGCAGTTCGGGATTGAAGAGGACCGCTTCTGGTTGCGCTGGGTGGCGGCAAGCGACGGTGTGATGTTTCAGGAGCACTCAAAAGAAATGACTGAAAAGCTGAGAGAACTTGGGCCAAATCCACTCAGTCTTGACAAGATGATCGCTTAAGAATAGATTTAGGAGTTAAAAAGATGACAGAATTCAGCAAAGTATCTGGCAAAGAAAGCGCTTTGAACGAGTCTATTGCCGGCCTTTTCAAGGATATGCTCGAAAAGGGTGTTGTGGATGCAGTGCTAGTGCCTGCGCATCAGCCCGTAAAAGGGATCATGCAGACACTCATCACCGATTCAGCGAAACTCGATTCTTCGGATCCTTTTGCGCCGGTCGTGCCGGTAAACTCGGCCAAACTTGTTTCCAGTCTGACGAATGTGCCCTCAGGCAGACCTGTGGCGGTGGTCATGAGATCCTGTGAGGTCAGGGCGCTTCTTGAACTGATTAAGCTAAAACAGGCCAGTGTTGATGACCTTATCCTGGTCGGTATAGACTGCCTGGGAAGGTATGAAAATACAGATTATCTCAAGCTAGAGCAGGAAGGCATTACAACACATTCTTTTCTGAAAGCAGTTCTCAATGGCAGGGGAACCGAAATATCCAAAGGGATCGACGTGGCGCCTGCCTGCAGAATCTGCGAGTACCCGACTCCCGATAACGTGGATATAAGACTCTGCGTTATAGGTTCGGGTTCTGATGAAGTCTATATCGAGTGGGTAAGTGAAAAGGGGCAAGCTGCCCGCGATAAGCTTGGAATCGAAGTGGTTGATGGCCCTTCTGGAAGAGACGAAGCCGTAGAGAAGATTAAAAGCGATCGGATCGTTGAACGGGACAGGGTTTTCACTGAGCTTTACGAACAGGTGAATACCTTTGAAAAACTGCAAGCACATCTGACAGGATGCATAAATTGCTACAACTGCCGTGTTGCATGCCCTGTTTGCTACTGCAAAGAGTGTGTCTTCGTAACCGATACATTCCGTCATCCGGGCGATCAGTATATGTCCTGGGGTGACAATCGCGGCGCCGTGAAGATGCCTGCAGAGACGCTTTTATATCACATGACGCGCATGACTCATATGAGTACCTTATGCGTAGGATGCGGCCAGTGCACAAGCGCCTGTCCAAACGATATACATCTGGCCGAACTCTTCAGGTCTGTTGCGAACAAGACTCAAGCCAGATTCGACTATCACCCGGGCAGGTCTCTGGATGAGCCCCAGCCTTTGGCGGTGTTCTATGATGATGAGTTTGTTGATGTAACAGGTCAGGTTAAGTAGGAGGAAACAATGATTGAAGAGAATAATCTCTGCACCGTGTTGGTTGTGGGCGCCGGTATAGCCGGAATAAAATCCGCCCTGGAGTTGGCAGAGACCGGGTATAGAGTTTTGCTGACCGATGCATCGCCGCAAATTGGCGGCATCTTGTCAAAGCTCGATCATCAGTTCCCAACAGACCACTGCGGAATGTGCAGGATGCTCCCTATGGTAGGACGCGAGTATGCATCGCAGCACTGTATGCGTAAGAGCCTGTTCCATGACAATATCGAAATTTTGCCCTTCACCGAGGTGAAATCGGTTCAAGGGGATGTCGGCGCTTACGAGGTAGAGCTACTCAAGCGAGCTCGAAACGTTGACACCGATGTCTGCAACGGATTGGGCAGGTGTATTGAGGTCTGTCCGATCGAGGTGCCTGACGAGTTTAACCATGGCTTGACAAAGCGCAAGGCCATCTATCAGCCGGTTCCACATAACGTGCCACAGATGTTCCTGATTGACAAGCAGGCCTGTAATAATTGCGGCGAGTGCGTCAAGGTCTGCCCGGTGAACGCTATTGATCTGGAGGCCCAGGACGAGACGACTCAGGTAAAGGTTAATGCTATTATCTTTGCGGCCGGTGCCACGCTTTATGATCCTGCAACGCAAGACGATGCAAAGGCATACACTGTATCAGAGGATGTGGTCAGTTCGTTGGCCTTTGAGCGGATATTGAGCGGCTCCGGCACCTATGACGGCACGATTCGGCGTCCCTCTGACGGAAATCCTGCCACACGAATCGCATGGATCCAGTGTATGGGCTCACGGAATCGCCGGCAGGGTCGGGATTATTGCTCCTCCATTTGCTGCATGTTCGCCCTCAAGGAAGCAATACTGGCCCATGAAAAGGGTGGCGCTAATGTGGAGACCACAATTTTTTATATGGATATGCGTACCTTCGGCAAGGACTTCTATCGGTATCGCGAGAAGGCCGAAGAGCACTATGGTGTACGACTGGTTCGCTGCCGTGTCCAGGATGTGTTGCAAGAAGCAGACGGCACGTTGCTGATCCGATACTTTGATCCGGTCAGTGGAGAGTTCAGTAAGAGCAATTACGATATGGTAGTGCTGTCAACCGGACAGTCACCTTTCGAAGACAACAGGAAAATCGCCGAACTGCTGGGATTAGACCTCTCATCCTCGGGGCTGCTCCCGACAATTGACTTTGAGAAGGTTAAGCTTGCCAAACCGGGCGTGTTCATATGTGGCTCCCAGATGGGACTGACCGATATCAGCGAAGCTGTCACCAGCGGCATTGCTGCAGCCGGTGAAGTATCAAGGCTGCTGACCTCCATAAATATGAGTCCTATCGAGGAAGAAGAGCTGGTGCCCGAGCGTCCGGTCGATCGGGAGGCTTCGCTTATTTCAGTTATTCTTTGTCGCTGCAAGGATGATAAGGCGCCCGAAGACCTTGATCTGAAGCCGCTGAGCTTGGCAATCGAAGGTATCAACCGCGTAGGCGAGGTGCACGTCGTGGACTCGCTATGCCACGAGGAGGGACAGAGGGCCCTGGAAAAAATCCTGGAGCAAACGAAATGTAACCGCTTGATCTTTGGTGTTTGCCTGCCTTACGTATATCGGCAGAAGTTCAGGCGCCTGGCCCGGGCAGCAGGCTTCAACCCGTCTCTTGTTGAGATAGTCGACCTTTTGGGCATAGCACGTTTAGGCACGGCTGAAACAGATACTATCGACTGGGTTAGCCGGGCTATCGAGGAGATCGTGGCGACAATCGAGAAGCTCAAGTTTGCAGAAGCACTTCATGTTGATGAGATACCAATCAATCAGGCCGCTCTTGTCGTTGGTGGCGGCGTTGCAGGTATGCACGCTGCGATCTCACTCGCTGAACGCGGCATTGGAGTCCATCTTGTGGAGAAGTCCGGGCAACTCGGTGGCCATGCTGGAAGCGAGCTGTATTTCACTATAGAAGGCCTGGATCCGACTGGTCTGGCCATAGGACTTAGGCAGAAAATCGAAGGTCAATCGAAGATTACAGTTCATCTGAACAGTGAGGTCGCCGAAACCAAAGGCGACATCGGTTGCTTTATCACCAGAATCAGAAACGATGGCATCGATGAGGACATAGCATTGCAGCACGGGGCAGTGATTCTGGCCACCGGAGGTCATGAAGGAACTACCAATGAGTATGGGCATGGTGAAAGCGAACAGATATTGAGACATGTCGAGCTTGAGAAGCGCCTCGCCACCGGTGAGATTGATGCCACTGCGCTTGATAATGTTGTGATGATACAGTGCGTTGGCTCCAGGGAGAAGGGTGGGCGTGAATACTGTAGCCGAATTTGTTGCGTCGCAGCCCTTAAGAACGCATTCAAGATACGCGAAAAGAATCCAGAGACTCGAATTTACATCCTCTACCGTGATATGATGACTTACGGATTCCTCGAGCAGTACTACACCAAAGCAAGGGGAGAAGGTATAGTGTTCGTCAATTATGATCCTGAGCAGAAGCCGGAAGTCGAGATAATAGATGGTAAGCCCAGGGTCAAGTTCATTGATCCTGTCCTGCGGATGCCATTCGAGATATCGCCTGATTTGTTGGTCCTGGCTACCGGCATTGAACCGAATGCCTCCAACGAACAACTCGCTCAAATTTTCGGTCTCCCACTTAACCAGGATGGATTTTTTATCGAAGCTGACTCAAAATGGAGACCAGTAGAGTTTAAAAAGCTGGGGATCTTTTTTGCAGGCACGGCTCACTCGCCTCAGTCACTCAGTGAGGCGATTATGCAGGCGGAAGCCGCAGCGCAAAAGGCTTATGACTACCTGTTCAGGCATGAGATTCAGACTGCTCGAGTGGTTTCCAGAATCCACGATGCCCTTTGCGCTCGTTGTCAGGTCTGCGTAGAGGCCTGTCCATACGACGCGCGAGTATTCAACTCGGTGGAAAACTGCATCACTGTAAATGCCGCAGCTTGTCAGGCCTGTGGTGTATGCGCTGTAGCCTGTCCGAACAACGCAGCTGAGGTGATGGGCTGGAGTGAAAAGCAGACAATGGCGGTCATTGATGCAAAGCTTCGGGGCATCCGCCATCCCGTAACAGCAGGTTAGTTAAGGAGGATACACGTGACTGATTTAGCAGAAACAAAAAAGAACATGTGGCGGGAAGTCTTCGACAGTAAGGATCTCCTCTACTGCTTCAACTGCAGTACTTGTATTTCAGGCTGTCCGGCATCCAATGCCAATCCGCCATTACTGATCAGAAACCTTGCTCGAATGGTCATTTTAGGTTTAGAAGATGAACTGTTAGACGAGGACACACCCTGGATGTGCGTCACATGTTCGCGATGTGAGGAGATGTGTCCCATGGATATAAAGCCTTTTGAACTCTGCCTGGCAATTCGCCAGTGGCAGAGCCAGAACGATGAGACGCGTATCCCTCCGTCTATTATTGAGATATACAACAGGGGCTACACACAGGCTGTAGAAAAGAACACAGAACAAAGAAAAACCCTTGGCTTGCCTGAGAAGCTCCCAGTTCTTACAGAGTATCCTGAGTTGCTCAAAAAGTTTCGAAATATGTTAATGCAGACAAAGGTTGTCAGAGAAAACGATTACATGTTTGAAGGGGAGTAAAATGAAATTTGGACTTTTTCTCGGTTGTAATACCCCTGCCATCAGGCCGGATGTGGAGCGAGCAATTAGACTCACGATGCCGAAACTGGGAGTTGAGCTCGTTGATCTTGAAGGCTATGTTTGTTGCCCGGCCTTTGGTACGTTTCCCTCCACAGACCAGGATTCCCACCTGGCAGTCAGTGGCTGGAACCTCTCGCTTGCTGAACAAAAGGGACTCGATTTATTGGTAGAGTGCGGTTCATGCTACAGCTCTTTGAGGACGGGACGAGAACACATTCTGCACGATGAAAAGAAGAAAGCACGGGTAAATGAATTGCTCGAGCCTGTGGGCCGAAGTGTCGATGGTGGGTCACATGTAAAACATATAACTGATGTATTATATAACGATGTGGGCGTGGACAATATATCGAAAAGCATCGACAAAAGACTCGAAGGGCTCCATGCCGTGGTGCAGTACCCTTGCCACACTCTATTCCCCAGTGAGGTAGTCGGCTTTGAAGAGTCACCAGCACAGCCGCATATTTTGCGAAAGTTGGTTGAGGCGCTTGGAGCAGAAGTTGATAATTTCAGCTGCGAATATCAGTGCTGCGGTGGGGCCGGAGGTTTTTCACATGCTTCCGCTTCAGAAGCACGTGATTTTGCAAGGACAAAACTCGATGCCATAAAAGAAGAGACTCGGGCGGATTTCATTGTCGTTTCATGTATTACATGCTTAATGTTCATTGATAATATTCAAAAAGAGTTAAGCAAAGAAAACAATAAGTACGATATTCCAGTCTTTGATTATAATCAGATAATGGCGCTCTGTATGGGATTTGACCCGAAACAGGTTGCATCAATTTGTATTATACCAAGGGACAGGATTATTGATAGATTTTAAAATCAATCACGATCTATCGTCGGCCGGCCTAGCAGACTGTGGTGAAAACAGACTGAAGACATCGCTTATTCAACGGATCACAAGGTGATCGGGCTAGACAACATTCAAGATCAAAATGTAGGTGCTTTCATTGTCTGAAAATGATATTAAGTACTGGCTTCATTCCGAACTTTTCGAGCATGTCCCGGGCAATATCGTTATAATTGACAAAGGTTATCATATTATTAAAGCCAATAAGAACTTCAATATGGAATTTGGTGATTGGAGTGGTAAGCACTGTTACGAAGTTTATAGAGGTAAAAAAGAGCCTTGCCCCTCTTGTAAAGCTGACTTAACTTTTAGCAATGGCATGGGTCAGGTCACAGAGGAGCGGCGACTGAACAGAAATGGTAACTATTCATTTTATGTCGTTCATTTTGAACCGATTAAAAATAAAGCTGGCGATATTCCCTATATTATTGAAATTTCCTATAACGTAACGGAAACCCGACTTCTCCAGCTGGAACACGGGATCATATTCGACCGAGTGCCTTGTTATGTCGCTGTGATAGACAGTGACATGAAAATAGTCCGCAACAATGAACTGTTCAGAAAGACCTTCGGCGAATCCATTGGTAGGAAGTGCTATGATGTTTACGTAAACCGGAACCAGCCTTGTGAGGGCTGTCCTGCCATACAGACTTTCAACGACGGTCAGATCCACATGGCTAGCAAGATAGGCATAGACGAGAAAGGACAGACTATTCACTATCAGGTCACAACCGCCCCTCTTTCACGGGAGGGGAGTACCATCTCCCATATCATTGAGATGGCTTTGGACATTACTGAGATGAAGCGGCTTGAAAATGAGATGCTTGAAGCCGAACGTTTGGCCGCAGTGGGAGAAACTGTAGCGGGACTGGCACATGGCATCAAGAATGTGCTTATGGGCCTTGAAGGTGGAATGTTCGTATTCAACACGGGAATGATTGATGATGATCAGGAACTGCGCAGGCAGGGCTGGGAAATGCTCCAGGACAGTATCGAGCGTATAACCATATATGTTAAGGACTTCCTCAACTTCGCCAAAGGCAGCACGCCAAAAGTAGAGAGGGTTGATCCTGTGGCTGTAGCAAAAGAAGTGTTTTGTCTGTATAAGGACGTAGCTGAACTGGCCACAATAAAATTTGTAACTGAATTTCAAACGGGAATTGAACCTGCTAATCTCGATCATGAAGGTATCCATACATGCCTGACAAACCTGATCACAAATGCGATTGATGCCTGTCAGATGGGTGATAATCAAAACTGTGAGATACGGCTTGCGGTGTTCGAGCGAGATGGTAATATTATATACGAGGTTAAGGACAATGGCTGTGGAATGAATCTCGAGGTCAAGAAAAAAGTATTTACAACGTTCTTCTCCACTAAGGGAACAACACAGGGCACAGGTCTGGGATTGCTTGTCACTCGAAAGATAACCCAGCAACATGGAGGAAAGGTTACAGTGGAATCAATTGAGGGTGAGGGATCGATATTTCGATTGGAGTTCCTGCGTAGTCGCTTGCCTGAACTGTCTGATGTAGAATTAGACATAGATGAAGATACCTGATAAATACTAAAATGAGGGTAACTATATGACAGAAACTGAAAAAAAAACAGTTTTAGTGGTTGATGATGAAGAGAACGTAAGAATTTTTTTAAAGACCGTTCTTAAAAAGGCAGGATTCAATGTCCAAACTGCTTCCAATGGATTGGAGGCATTGGATATAGTCAAGGCCGATCCTCCTGACGTGATTTCCCTTGACCTGATAATGCCTAAGAAATCCGGGGCAAAGTTCTTCCATGAAATTCGTAAAGATAAAAAATTGCAGAAGATCCCGGTTGTCCTTGTGAGTGCCCATACTAAAGATGACCTAGGTAAGCAAGACTTCGATGATATAATGTCGGGGAAGGCTGTCCAGGTAGCAGAGTCTTATCTGGAAAAACCTGTCAAGGCTGAAGTCTATGTTGACAGCATAAAGCGCGCTCTGGGCATGGAACATATTAAGACTTTAGTTACTCCTAAATCAATGGAGTCTCCTTCGAAAACAGTAAAGGATGAGATCAAAACCCTGATAGACAATGCAGACCCGGCAAAACTCCAGCAGATTCTTGATGTCATTAAGAAAAAGAAATAGGACAAGTATAAATCCTGCATCTGCTAGCTGTCTATCTCCGATTAATGGTTTAAAGCCCTTGTTGAGATTGGTAAGTAAATCAATACTATACTATCCTGATAAATAGGAGTGAAAAGATAGCAGAAAGCCATGCGTTCTGAAGAGACCGTCAACAGGTTCAGCTTAGTGGAGGAGCCCGATTAAGGACTTAAAAGAGCCGCCCTGAGGCATTGAATAGGGCTCTTAAATTTAAGAAAAAGGATACTTACTTACGCGATTTATGAAAGGATAGGACAATGATAAATACGGAAGATGTAAAAAAGAAAATTCTCGTCCTGGACGACGAGAAGCATATCGTCACCTACATCGCTACGCTTTTGCGCAAGAAAGGCTACGAGGCTATACCAGCCTTAAATGCAGAAGAGGCAATAGAGGCTGCCCGTCAAGAGAAGCCAGATCTTGTGGTCCTTGACCTTATGATGCCAAAGAAAACAGGAACGGATTTTGCAAGGAAGCTATCGAGGGATAAAGAACTCAAACACACGCCCATTATTGTGGTCAGTGCTTTAGCTGGGCGTGACCTTGCTGTCAGGAAGGCAAAAGCGGTCTTTGACAAGCCGATTGATCCTGACAGATTCATTGCAGCTGTCGAAGAAGCCCTCTCGTGAGCCCTTGAAGGGACTTTTTGGTTTTTAATCTCTCAATGGCGGGTGTGTAATCGCTCAGGGCCAAAAAGGCGAAGTTTCATAATTATTGCAGGAGCAATAAAATAATCCGCTATAAGAGCAATGAGGACTGTAAATGAAGACAGTATGGCAAAGTCAATCATAGAATTCATTACTGAGAATATATTTACAATAAACCCAAATATGAGGACGATCGAAGTAATATACATAGCCCTGCCTGTACTGTTCAATGCACAGTGCAATGCTTTTTTATAATCTCCCAATATCTCAAATTCCAAACGGTACCTGGTAACAAAATGTATTGTATCATCTACGGCAATTCCGATCGCAACACATGTGATCAAGAGAGTTATGTAATCGAGTTCGATATTCGCATGCCCCATTATTCCTAAAGTCAATAAAATTGGGAAAAGGTTTGGGATCATTAGGATCAGTCCTTGTTTTATTGAACGAAATACAAAGATAAACATTATGGTAATAATGCAAAAGGCCAATAAGAAACCTTCTATTTGAGTCCGAATAATATATAGATTTATAATTGCTGCCAAGTAAGAATACCCTGTTATATTGACATTTGCAAGACCACTCATTGCATTCTTTGCATATGTGTAAAGCTCATCCCCAACCTCTTTCCAGATGGAACTCTTTACAGTCTTTATCCTGATGTTTAAACGTATTTTCTGGTAATTGAAATCCACTGTACTATTAAGCTCCCCTCCACCTGAGCCTTCATATAAAAGAAGGAGTTGCGCTATTCCCATTCTTGTATCTGGTATTGTAAAATATTTTGAGTCCTCATCGTGTATAGATCGATTTATCTCTTTGATTAAGTCCACAACAGACAATGTCTTTACAACGATATTAGAATCTTCGGCATATCTTTGTATATTTTCAACGGCATTTAATACTCTCGGTTCTTTGACCCCATCTTCCTTTCGTGTATCGATTACAAGATCAAAGCTACCAGTCCCCCCCATGGTTTTGTCAACGTAATCATAGTCCTGCTTGATTTTTAGACTATCTCCGAATGCATTCAACCATAAGGCATCTACATGGACCTTGGTTACCCCCCATATGCATAGTATAATGATCCCAGCTGTTAAAAAAAGTATCAACCCGCTATTTCTTTCGTTGAATCTACTGATTCTTTCGAGAAGCGTGCTTATATATCCCCCTTTGTGTTGAAAGGGTTCCTCTTTTTTAGACTCTCCAAAAGAGAGAAGTATCGGCAAAAAAACGAGAACTGTTACAAAGGTTAACATGATTCCAATTCCAGCCATCATGGCAAACTCTCTTATTACACTCAACCTGGATACCATCATAGAGCCTAGCCCTGCGGCAGTTGTAACGGCTGCGAGAAAACATGGAAACCCGACCATTTTGTAGCTCTCAAAGATTGCATCATTTCTATTCAACCCTGATTGAAACACACGCCAAAATTCTGTAACTACATGTACAGAAGCACCTACACCCACAACCAAAAAAAGAGGAGGAAGCACGGTCATCATCAGGGTAAAGTTTATTCCAAAAAGAGGCATTAATCCCGCAACCCAGATAATAGCCAGTTCGACTGTAAACAAGGAGCATAAAACGGATACAATGTTCCTAAATAGATACCATAGAAAAAAAAGTACAAAGATAGTTGCAATAATAATATTTCGTCTGACTTCGCTCAAACATATCGTATTATAACGTGCATATAAAATGGGTCCCCCAACAACACGAAGGTTCAGCCTCTTGTACTTCTCATCCTCTATAATTCGACTTACGATTTTATAGATTATATCATCACTGTTTCGTTCATCTTTTATGGCATTCAGTTCAACAGAAAGAGCCCCTTTAGCACCGTCTTTTGAAACGAGGACATCCCTATAAACTTCCTTTGAAAGGACTTTTTCTTTAATGATATCGAGTTCTTTCTGAGTTCCATTCCAACCCTTGAGAAGAGCACTAATAAAAAGTTCTCCCTCTTTTCCTTCCACAATTTCTACGTTTGGAAGCATAATCAGTTTTTTCATATAAGGGTCTTTCCCTACACCTGTGTTTTCTGTTAATCCTTTCTCAAGTTCTTTGCCAAGCTCATTTACTAGATATACGTTATGCGAGGTAAAAGGATCATCATAAACAAGATAGATAAATCTATCATTACCAAACTCATCCTTGAATCGATTATAGTATTTAAAATGCTCATCATCTTCCATGAAAAACCCCTCTATTGAATTATCCATCTGAATATGGAAAGCTGAATACGAGGCCAAAATGGTTATGATAATAACGACGGACAGATATGTCCATCTTCGCATAATAACATGAATGGAAATGGCTTGAAATATACTGTTTATTCTCGCAATATAATTTTTATACATAACAGTACTTTTTCAGGTTTGGGCAAAACAGGTAGGTATACAGATCTTATGAAATCAAAGTCAGGAAATACTTTTTATACGAGATAATAGTGAACTCAAATCTATATGATATAGTAACTACAAAAGAAAGTCAAAGAGAATCTCATGTCAGTATTAACAAGGCTGCTAAAAAAGGTTTTTGTTGATTTAAGAAGGGATGAGTGCTTAAATAATACTTTTAGAGTTTGTGAGGGCACTAACAACCCTATTAGTTACTTTTTCCATGCGACAACATATAAACTTTCTCAGGAGAACGTATGAAAATATCTGCCGTTGTTAGTGCCCTCTTATCACCTCCTCTCTTTTAACGAATTGTTCTATACCAATATCATGCAGGAGCTAAAATTTTTGAACATTCCGTGAAATGATAGCATCCTGGGTTATCCTATTCATCTCAACAAAGTGAGCACTGTAACCCGCGATGCGAACCAGAAGTTCACTATACTGCTCAGGCTCTCTCTGGGCTGCGTATAGGGTCTCGTTATCGACCATATTGAACTGAATATGGTTTATCCCCAAATCATGCCATGTCTTCATATAGTCTCTCCACATCTTGAAGCCCTTCTCACCCTGAAGTTGAGATGGGGATAACCTCTGATTTAAGAGAGTCGCCCTCACCGAACCCACATGGTCTAACTTGCCTACTGACTTTAATACTGCTGTAGGGCCCTTCTTATCAAAGCCAGCACCTGGAGAGCAGCCACCGTCATATAAGGGGTCTCCCTGTCTTCTACCGTTGGGCAGTGCCCCGATCTTTGGTGCTTGAACAGTGAATGTTGCGACTGTCTCCGGTAGGGTAGGCCATGGCTGGCCATTGATGTCACGGACAGACCAGGACATCTTACCCAGGTCCTCATACATCCGTACCCATATCTGATCCACATAGTCATCGTCATTGCCCCACTTCGGCGCCTTGACAAAGTCCATCCGCATATCTTCATAGCCTTCCCAATTTGCCTCAAGGGCTTTTTTCAGCTCGCCCAATGTATACTTCTTGTCATCGTAGATCAGCTTCTTTATCGCAGCCAGACAATCTCCTGTTTCAGAGAAGGCAAAAAGAGTAAACCATAGGCTGCTCCTCTCTTTTGACAGGGCACTGTTCTCTCCTGTCTCTATACACCTTTCATAAATGGCGGAGGTCATGGGCTTCGGGAAAAAACGGGTCTCTACCTCTCTGTTTTTGTGTTCCATACCGGTGGCGAGTTTGAATCCGGCCTTGAGCTGCTCATACCAAGCGTCTCTAAAATCCTCAAATGCCCCAAATGTGGTGCAATCTCCTGTCTTCACTCCTGTTTGCATTCCGGTCAATTGATCAAAACCGTCAAATATAGCCAGTGAGACCGCCTTTACCCCAGATACGATCGAGGCCTGGGGATATCTCAAAGAGGGTGCTGCCAATTTTGTATCCGGAGCAGGGGCCATACATGCCTGGTGTACCCAACGCCTTGCCTCTTTCAAAGGATGGTTAAACCAGTGCATCAGGTTTGGGATAAGCACATCATCGTTGCGTATGGAAGGATAACCGAGACCATGACGGATACACTCAAATACCCTGCGTAGTGTCTCTGTACGCACTTTAGAGTGATACCGAAAACCAAATGTCGGATCACTCACCCGGCTTATCATGGCTCCCTCAAGGTAACAGTCAGTAAGGTCATTGCAGGCATCGTTACCGTCCTCATCCATCCCACCCAGTGTCCATACATATGGACCGGGGCTGCCCTGCATGGCCTCTCTTCCTACCCGGACCCATGCCTTGCCAATCCCATATGCAACCATCATCCACTCTGCACACAGTTCAACGACTTCGTCCCTCGTCATATTCTTCTCTTCAAGTACGTCCTTCTTATAAAAAGGCCAGTGCCAGTAATCCTGACGCCATGACCAGGCAGCATTGTTCCATTCAAGCCTGTATGCTACTTGTACAATGTGATCGAACTGTACTGCCTCCCACAGATGCTCGGGCGGCTTTGCCGGTACTTTGTGGCAGGTCTCGCTGATCTGCAAGAGTTCCTGCCGCCTCTTTGGGTCTGTCTCAAAATTCTCTGCAATGATCTTTGCCAGTCTGCTGATACGCCTCGCATGCCTGATCGTTGCCTCAAGGCACATCTTCATGGCCTTCCACGTATCGATCTTCTCCATGTAAGCGACCTGCTCCTTTGCAGAGGGTTCCTCTCGTATCTTCTTTTGTGCATCTTTTAGTTTCTCATCGATTGTCTTAATGATCGAATAAAAACCCTGGTACATCCAGTCTGGCTGAGGGACAACATAATCAAAGCCGGCAATATCTCTCCCTGGTGCAACATAATCCGCCATAAGGCCCACGACCCTCTCCCTGCGACTCTGATACTGTTTACAGATGTCCTCATAGGTCCGTCCCTTCCAAAAATCTACCATCTCTTTTGCTTCATCGAGGTTTTCATCAGGAACAATACCCGTTCGGTCATTCAAAGTATCCTCATTCAGTGTAGAGGAGGCCGTTGGAATCCATGTGATGAGATGTGGGGCAGAACCGGGATATCCTTGAATCCGGGAATGGTCAGTGATGAACACAGTCATATTATCAAGCACAGCAGTAAGTGCCCTTGCCCTGGTGAGAATAAACGGCTCCGAAGGAGGGGCCTCCTTGAATACCTTCGTATGCCAGCGGGTGTTATCCATATCTATCTGAACCCCCGGTAGGTAGCTTGACCCCTTCGTTGCCTTTGACCAGATCGCCTTTCTTAGGTAGTTTAGCCGCGGAGATCTTTTCTTCTCAGCCCACCACCAGTATTGACGATCATCCAATAACTCTTTTTCATTTTTCTTTATCTCAAGCTGTGCCATAAAAACCTTCCTTTCTTTTACTCTCTCTTAGTTCTTCTGAAATGAGGCGCATTTCGAGGCATCTATCTGTGCTTCTACTGGCCTTGCCTTATAAAATACGCATGCCTCAGATCAACCAACCTCTGGAGATAATCCCCTAAATTAGAATCATCCGCCAGAACAAAGAAAATTTTTCATTCGTGGCACGTTGTCATCCTTCTTCACCTCCTTTAAAATTTAGTTTTCTCTCGCCTCTTGTCTCAATCTCCATTAATAAAGCAGCGGGTTTATATTGGATATCTTACACATTACGTGCAATAATTGCATTCTTGGTTATCCCTTTCATATCAACATTATGAGTACTATACAGGAATCCACGTCAAAAGCTCGCTGTATTGCGTAGACTCTCTTTGGGCTACGCAAAGGGTCTCGTTTATCAACCGTATTAAACTGAACATGGCATATCCCGTCTCTTCCCTTGAATTAACCTCACCATACCTCAAAGGAAAGAAGTAAATCATAAACGACTCCACTCATTGCAACGGACACTGCTCTTTCCTGTTTCAACACAGCGTTTAAAAATTACAGAAGTCATCGAGTTTAACCTCTCCTTTAAGGAATACCTTGAGATATCCCTCTCAATTGATATCTTTTGAACGATATCCTCCTAAATTGTAAAGGATCTCATCCAATAGCTCTCTTGAGTATGCCTTGCCAGCCAAACTATCCCATACAGGCCTTGTCTTCCCTTTCAATACCTCGATTTCGTTAGGAGTCAATTTTACCTCTTTCATTCCGTACTTAATCATTGCCTGAAGGCAATTTTCATTATTGCCAGCCATACAACTTGTGATACCGGGTTCATAATCAAGCATTACATCTAAAATAGGCTTATAGTGTTTCTCTGGAATCCTACTCCATGCTTCCTCTGTAAGTACCACAGCAGCAAGTACATATCTCAAGTTAGAAGGGGTTACATACCCTCCCAATGCATAGAGCTGGCTACCTACATACCAAACAGAGGGAATCACAATCCCAGTACATATCCCTGACCGTATAGAGGAATTTGCTTCTGAGAGGCTTACGGGGATTGGGCTCGCCCCCAGTGATTTAAGTAACTCATATTGCACAGAACCACCGTATGTTACAAATCTGACTCGAGAAAAATCTTTTGGTGTACGTACTGCTCGCTTCGTTGAAAAGATTTCATCCCAGGCCTGTTGTGGCAGATTGAGCAATTTGTATCCTTTCTTCTGAAAAAGCTTGTCTATCCTCTCTCTTAACCTTTCCTTCACATAAGCCACCTCATCAGAATTATTAAAGATGAAAGGAAGCTGGATTATACCCATCTCTGGAACCGCCTTGTCCACTCCAGAGCCGTCGAAAGCCGCTCCCTGGAGTTGATCGATATGCATCTTTGCTATCCAATCCTCATCCGTCCCCATGATGCCCCCGTTATACCAGCTCAAAGAAACCTCTCCGTCTGTTGCTGCCTCAAGGGCCATACTCACATCCTTGGTTAAGTAGTTTGTAATGGCTAACCCATCAGGCCCGTTGTTTGCCATCTTCAGTATTATTATTTTACCAGGATCTGCCTCTGATATTACTGTGAAGTAGAATAGTGTCACAGACAAGAAAAGGGTTATTAAAGAATTATTTTTCACTCTTCTCTTCATATTACCTCCTTTTTTTGGTTAAATAGTGTATGGTTCAGGCTTCTCCAATACTCTATAGACATATCCTTAATTTCCATGCGCCACTTGTTATTATCAAAGCAATCGAAGGTATACGAAAAGTAAAGATTATATGCTATGATGACTCATATTTTGTAACAAAGGCTCTGTAAACAAATTGAATTTCTATTCTTTCTTAGGATATCGAGGATGTGATACAGGATGAAAAGCAACTGGGATTCTTTAGGATAGATTCATGAATAATTGAGATGGACAAAATATATGCCTATACGCTTTTGAAATACCGCCAGACAGGATATAGGCTATCTATTTCTTCCTCCTTTCTTTTTTTGTGAATTTTGAACGGTTCACATAATTGAGATGTCTCCATGGACTCTCGATCATGTTGGATCAGCCCCCCCGCAGAGCCGGGGGAGCTTTTATTCATTTCATTAAAACTTCTGTACATTACGTGCAATAATAGAATCTTGGGTAATCTTATTCATCTCGACAAAGTGGGCACTGTAGCCTGCAATCCGAACAAGCAGCTCATTATACTTCTCGGGCTCTCTCTGGGCTGCGTAGAGGGTTTCATTGTCAACCATATTGAACTGAACATGGTTGATACCCAAATCATGCCAGGTCTTCATGTAATCTCGCCACATCTTGAAGCCCTTCTCGCCTTGTACCTGGCCTGGGGAAAGCCTCTGGTTGAGGAGGGTAGCCCTCACAGAACTGACATGATCGAGTTTCCCCACCGAGTTTAACACGGCAGTGGGTCCCTTCTTGTCGAAACCGGGCCCTGGAGAACAGCCACCGTCGTACAAGGGGTCTCCCAGCCTCCTCCCATTGGGCAACGCCCCTACTTTTGGCGCCTGGACAGTAAATGCTGCAACATTCTCCGGTAGGGTAGCCCATGGCTGACCGTTGATATCCCGCACAGACCATGACATCTTACCGAGATCCTCGTAAATCCTTACCCATACCTGATCGACATAATTGTCGTCATTACCCCATTTCGGCGCTCTGACAAAGTTCATCCTCATGTCCTCATAGCCTTCCCAGTTCGCCTCAAGGGCGCTCCTCAACTCAGACATTGTATACTCCTTGTCGTCGTAAACGAGCTTCTTCACTGCTGCCAGACAGTCTCCTGTCTCATTGAAGGCAAAGAGTGTACACCACAGACTGCTCCTCTCTTTGGAGAGTGTACTGTTCTCGCCTGATTCTATACATCGTTCAAAGAGCGCAGAGGTCATGGGTTTGGGATAGAAATGAGCCTCCACATACCTGTTTCTGTGCTCCATTCCCGTGGCTTGCTTGAATCCGGCTTTGAGTTGCTTGTACCAGGCATCGTAAAATTCATCAAATGTCTCGAACTTCGTGCAGTCTCCTGTCTTGACACCTGTCTGCATCCCGGTGAGCGGATCGAAACCGTCGAACATGGCCAGAGAGATCGCTTTTGAGCCTGTTATTATAGAGGCCTGGGGATACCTCAGAGATGGAGCACCCCATTTTGTGTCCGGGGCCGGTGCCATACATGCCTGGTGTACCCAGCGCCGCGCTTCTTTCAGGGGATGGCCGAACCAATGCATGATATTGGGGATGAGTACATCATCGTTACGTATCGAGGGATAACCGAGACCATGACGGATGCATTCGAATACCCGGCGGAGGGTCTCTGTACGAACTTTTGAGTGATAACGAAAGCCAAAGGTGGGATCGCTTACCCTGCTTATGAGGGCGGCTTCCAGATAGCAGTCTGTCAGATCGTTACACGCGTCGTTCCCGTCCTCGTCAACCCCTCCGATCGTCCATACATAGGGACCTGGAGAACCCTGGAGAAATTCGCGCCCCACTCGAAGTACCGCCCTGCCAATTCCGTAGGCTATCATCATCCATTCCGCACAGTACTCAACTACCTCGTCTCTCGTCATGTTCTTCTCTTCAATCACGTCCCTTTTATAGAAAGGCCAGTGCCAGTAGTCCTGACGCCACTGCCAAGAGGAATTGTTCCATTCCAGCCTGTATGCCACCTGAACTATCTGATCAAACTGTATTGCCTCCCAAAAATGCTCGGGCGGCCTAGCCGGTACCTTCTCACATGTCTCGCTGATCCGTAAGAGCTCCTGTCTCCTCGTCGGGTCGGTCTCGAAATTTTCTGCGATTATCCTGGCTAATCTGCTGATTCGCCTTGCATATCTGATCGTGGCCTCAAGACATATCTTCATAGCCTTCCATGTGTCAATCTTTTCCATGTATGAGACCTGTTCCTCGGCAGTAGGGGCCTCTCGCATCTTCTTCTCTGCATCATTTAAGTTCTCTTCTATTGTTTCAATTATCGAATCAAACCCCTGGTACATCCAGTCAGGTTGAGGCACAACATAATCAACCGTAGTCATCTCCCTCCCGGGTGCTATATAATCAGCCATAAGCCCGGCTACCCTTTCTTTCCGGCTATAGTAAGGTTTGCAAAGATCCTCATATGTCCGTCCCTTCCAGAACTCCACCATCTCCCTTGTCTCTTCCAAATCCTCTTCAGCAATGACACCGGTGCGGTCGTTTATTGTATCATCATTAAGCGTGGACGAGGCCATAGGTATCCAGGTGATAAGGTGGGGTGCTGACCCCGGATAACCCTGAATACGAGAATAATCGGTGATAAATACCGGCATGTTGTCAAGTACAGCGGCAAGTGCCCTTGCTCTGATGATAATAAACGGCTCTGATGGGAACGCCTCCTTGAATACCTTGGTATGCCACCGCATATTCTCCAGATCCATCTGAACTCCAGGCAGCCAGCTTGAGCCTTTGGTTGCCTTTGACCAAACCGCCTTTCTTAAGTAGTTGAGCCTTGGGGATCTCTTCTTCTCCGCCCACCACCAGTACTGACGATCATCCAATAATTCCTTCTCAGTCTTATTGATTCCTGCCTCTATCATCTTTTAATAACCTCCTTTCCTATAGAAAGAAACATAAAAACCTACATCTCATCAAAACATCATAAACCCGATGTCTCCCCTTCAATAAAGATACTATTTTTTCATCGCTTTTTCCATCTGCCTCTGCGCCCTTCTATAAACCGGATCCGCGCACTCCTTTCCATCCGTATCAATGAAATCCATCTCAACAAAATGAATACCCTTACTCGCATCCGGTATGGCCTCTCTTCCCTCTGTACCCCTCTTCTTCGAAGTATGGGAAACCATTTGAGAGCTCACTTATATAAAGACTTCCAGAGCTGATGCCCCTTTTCTTCCCGGAGCTGGGTCGATAAAAATCGCTGGTTTAATAGAACCGCACTCCCATCACGTATATGATCAATCTTAACGCATGACTTCAAGACAGCGGCTGGTCTCTTCTTGTCAAGTCCTCAACTCGGTGAAACCCCTGGAAATCTTTGTCTGAGGACATACGAAAAGGCTGAAACCCAAGCTTAGTGGTGGGGCAAGGGAACATGCATGCCTGAGGAACCCATGTCCTTGCCTCCTCTAGGGAATGTCAATGCCAGTTCATAGCATTGGATATCAGGATAGGGTCGTTGCGCATGAAGGGATAGCCAAGACCTTGTCTGATAAACTCAAAACACCCCCGTATAACCTCCTCTTTGACCTTCGGATGCCATTTGAAACCAAATGTTACCAAATAGATCGAACCTTTCTTCCATACTGCCTTTCTCAGTAATCCAGACTTTTAGACATTCTGTTCTCAGCAACCCACCACCACTGTCTCCTCTTATCAATTTCCTCAAACCTCTTGTTTTTTCTAATTATCCCGTTTTTTAGAATCAGTCTCTTTTTTTTAGCTTCCTCTATCGCATTGCTGGATAATAATGCTATTACATTAGTATCTTGATTATATGCATCCCTTGAACGATATTCATCTAAAATCCTTTGAATATCATCGAGAAGCTCCCTGGTATATACCTTGCCGGCCAGGTTGTTCAACACAGGTCTTGTCTGTCTCTTCAATACCTCTATTTCATCAGGGCTCAATTTAATCTTCTTCACTCCGTACTTGGCCATCGCTTTAAAACACTTTTCATTAAGAATCTCCATGGTATTGTCCAGTTCATGATCCAACTCCAGCATTGCCTTCTCAACGGGCGCACGGTATTTCTCTGGAAATCCGTTCCATGTTTTTGTCGTAACAACGACACCCGCAACAGTACATCTCATGTTGGATGGGGTCATATATTTCGTAATTGTATAGAGCTGACTTCCTACATACCAAACAGCTGGGGCGAGAAGCCCATTACATATCCCTGCCCTCATAGAGGAGACGATTTCCGGGACGCTTATAGGTATCTGATTTGCCCCCAGGGCATTAAAAGACTCCTGAACAACGATACCTGTGTATGCTGCAAATTTCGACTTTGTAAAATCCTCAGGCATTCTTAACTGTCGTTTTGTGGAATAGAGATCATCAAATGGCTGAACACCAAACATCAGCACCCTATATCCTCTCTCCTCAAATAGATTACAGAGTTTTTGCCTTAATATATCTCTTGTGTGAACCACTTCTTCATGACTTTCAAATAGGAAAGGAAGCTGCATTATCCCCATAGCCGGTACTGCTATATCAACTCCGGAACTGTCCAGAGCCGCACCTTGAAGCTGATCAATATGCATCTTCGATATCCAGTCCTCATCGTCACCCATTATGCCCCCATGATACCAGTTAAAAGAGGCATTACCACCTGTCAGGCCTTCAAGGGTTTCGCTAACTTTATTATTGAAAAATTTGGTAAGCGTCATTCCCTCAGGCACATTGGTGGCCATCTTCCATGTGATATTTACTTTACGGGACTCTGCCATGGAGAGCGCTGTCCAACAGAGAAGTAAAACGAGTAAAACAAGGGTTAAATTACAAAACTTTCTTATAGCCATAACCAATACTACCTTTCTTTTAAGTTGTTCAATCCGACCTCTAAGCAAAACCAGCTTATAGGGCCTATAAAAAATTCTGTCTGTAATGATGATCCTCAAGAACTCCTTCAATTGTCTGTATCAATTGATCCAAGCTGAAGGGTTTTTCGACAAGGCTGCTACATTTGTTCTGTAAAGCCTCACCTACTAATCTATCCTTCAGATAGGCCGTCATCATTACTACAGGTAAAAAAGCATGGAATTTTCGGATGTTTTTCAACAGATCCAGCCCGTTCATTCCCGGCATAGGATAATCGATCAAAACCAGATAAATTCCGTTTTCATTGGCATTCAATACCTTAAGGGCCTCATCAGCACTCAAAGCCTCGGCTAACTCATGTCCCATAATCCTCAAGCTTCTTTTTAAACTCTCAAGCTTTACGATTTCATTATCAACAGCTAATATTTTCACAACAGTTACTCTGCTTCAATATTTTGAAATATTTTGCTTTATGAAATCTATATGAACGCTTACTGACTTTCCATAAGAGATGAGAATTTTACCGGCATTTAATTAACAGTGTAGGAGAAATATGTCTATCATAATAGTAGATAGGGGTTTCACATGATACAGAGGATGTGGGCAGTAACTGAGATTCTATAGGACAGGTTAATGTTTATTTCTAGCGGGAACGAACACCTATTTATTCCTTCTTCCATCCTTTCTTTTAAATTCCCCGAAATGCACCATCGAGATCATCTATTCATTTGTTTCTTTTTTTTAAAAATCTTTAGCACTTCACATGATCAAAAGGCCTCTATGGACCCTAGATCCACTAAAATCCATAAGCTCCCCCGGCAAAGCCGGGAGAACTTATTTAATTTTAATTAAAATTTCTGCACATTACGTGAAATGATTGCATCCTGTGTCATCTTGTTCATCTCAACAAAATGGGCACTGTAGCCTGCAATCCGAACCAGCAGTTCACTATACTGCTCCGGCTCTTTCTGGGCTGCGAATAGGGTCTCATTATCGACCATATTGAATTGCACATGGTTAATCCCAAGATCATGCCAGGTCTTCATATAGTCCCGCCACATCTTAAAGCCCTTTTCACCCTGAAGTTGAGTTGGTGATAGCCTCTGATTCAAAAGGGTAGCCCTTACAGAACCTACATGATCCAGTTTCCCGACCGACTTCAATACTGCTGTAGGTCCTTTCTTATCAAAACCTGCTCCAGGGGAACAGCCGCCATCATACAATGGGTCGCCCATCCTCCGGCCGTTTGGAAGAGCTCCGATCTTCGGCGCCTGAACCGTGAATGATGCCACGGTCTCTGGAAGTGTAGGCCACGGCTGACCATTGATATCTCTCACAGACCAGGACATCTTACCCAAATCTTCATAAACCTTTACCCATATCTGGTCTACATAGTCGTCGTCGTTTCCCCACTTCGGTGTCTTGACAAAGTCCATCCGCATATCTTCATAGCCTTCCCAATTTGCCTCAAGAGCATTTTTCAACTCGGCCATCGTATACTTCTTATCATCATATATAAGCTTCTTTACCGCTGTCAAACAATCCCCTGTCTCGCTGAAGGCAAATAAGGTAAACCAGAGGCTGCTCCTCTCTTTACTGAGGGTACTGTTCTGACCTGTCTCTATACATCGCTGGTACAAAGAAGATGTCATCGGCTTTGGATAGAAATGAGCCTCCACATACCTGTTCTTATGCTCTAGGCCTGTCGCCAATTTAAAACCAGACCTTAACTGCTCATACCATGCATTGTAAAAATCATCAAAGGTCTCAAATTCAGTGCAATCCCCTGTCTTCTCGCCTATCTGCATACCTGTTATAGGGTCAAAACCATTGAAAATAGCCAAGGATACGGCTTTTGCACCTGATATTATCGATGCTTGAGGGTATCTCAAGGCAGGCGCCGCCATTTTTGTATCAGGTGCAGGCGCCATACATGCCTGATGTACCCAGCGCCTTGCCTCCTTCAATGGATGACCAAACCAGTGCATCAGATTGGGAATAAGCACATCATCATTTCGTATGGAAGGATAACCCAGACCATGACGGATACATTCAAATACACGGCGAAGCGTCTCAGTCCGGGTCTTGGAGCTATAACGGAATCCAAAAGTCGGATCACTCACCCTGCTGATAATAGCAGCATCAAGATAACAGTCAGTAAGGTCATTACACGCATCCTCGCCGTCCTCCGTTACTCCTCCTAAGGTCCATACATAAGGGCCAGGACTGCCCTGTAAGGCCTCCCTGCCTATCCGAACCCAAGTCTTTCCAATGCTGTATGCTGCGATCATCCACTCTGCACAGTATTCTATTACATCATCCCTGGTCAGGTTCTTCTCTTCGAGGACATCCTTCTTGTAAAAGGGCCAGTGCCAGTAATCCTGCCGCCACGACCAGGCGGCATTATGCCATTCAAGCCTATATGCAACCTGTACAAAGTGATCAAATTGAATTGCCTCCCACAGATATTTGGGCGGCCTTGCCGGAACATTATCACATGTCTCACTGATCCGTAGGAGCTCCTGTCTTCGCTTTGGGTCGGTCTCATAGTTCTCTGCGATGATTTTAGCCAGACGGCTGATACGTCTTGCATATCGGATCGTCGCTTCAAGACAGATTTTCATCGCCTTCCATGTGTCGATCTTCTCCATGTAAGAGACCTGCTCTTCAGCAGTCGGGGTCTCCCGCATCTTCTTCTGTGCATCTTTCAGTTTCTTATCTATTGTCTCAATGATCGAATCAAAACCCTGGTACATCCAATCCGGCTGGGGCACGACATAATCAAATGCAGCAAGGTCTCTACCGGGTGCCACATAATCCGCCATGAGTCCAACCACTCTCTCCTTACGGCTTTGATACTGTTTGCTCTTGTCCTCGTAAGTCCTCCCCTTCCAGAACTCGACCAGACCTTTTGCCTCTTCTATTTCTTCTTCAGGGATAATACCCGTCCTGTCATTTAGTAAGTCTTCATTAACGGTTGAAGAGGCTGTGGGTATCCATGTTATCAGATGGGGGGCTGATCCGGGATAACCCTGAATACGAGAATGGTCGGTGATAAAGACCGACATATTGTCAAGTATAGCGGCAAGTGCCCTTGCCCTGGTGATAATAAACGGCTCTGATGGAGGCGCCTCTTTAAATATCTTTGTTGCCCAGCGAATATTTTCAAGGTCTACCTGAACACCAGGCAGATAGCTCGACCCTTTCGTTGCCTTTGACCAAACTGCCTTCCTCAAGTAGTTAAGCCGTGGAGATCTATTCTTCTCTGCCCACCACCAGTACTGACGATTATCCAATAACTCTTTCTCACCTTTCTTTATCTCGAGTTGTGCCATATTGATATCCTCCTTTTTTGCATAATACTCTTGAGGTTGAGTTGATGAACAGCAGATTTATCTTTTTAAAATGTCAACTTTTTTTCTGTTAGCAAGTCGTTTATGAACGAGTATCGAACAGGCCCATAAGGATTTCGATATCTTTTTGGGGAGAGATGTTGCTAAAACTTCTGCACGCTTCGTGCAATGATAGCATCCTGTGTAATCTTGTTCATCTCAACAAAATGGGCACTATAACCTGCAATCCTCACCATAAGCTCACTGTACTTTTCAGGCTCTCTCTGGGCTGCATAGAGGGTTTCGTTATCTACCATATTGAACTGTACATGGTTGATTCCTAAGTCATGCCAGGTCTTCATATAGTCACGCCACATCTTGAAGCCCTTTTCACCTTGTAACTGCGCCGGTGATAACCTCTGATTCAACAGTGTCGCCCTAACAGAACCAACATGATCCAGTTTGCCCACTGATTTCAGCACCGCAGTGGGTCCCTTCTTGTCCATACCACAACCAGGAGAACACCCACCATCGTATAATGGATCACCCAATCTCCTGCCGTTTGGCAGTGCACCTATCTTTGTAGACTGTAGTATGTGCGCTGCTATACTTTCAGGAAGAGTAGGCCGAGGCTGGCCATTAATATCGCTTACAGACCATGACATCTTACCCAGATCTTCATATAATTTTACCCATACTTGGTCTACATAGTCGTCGTCATTGCCCCACTTGGGCGCGCGCACAAAATCTAACCTCATCTTTTCATAACCTTCCCAGTTCGCCTCTATTGCCTTTTTCAATTCAGCCATCGTATATTTCTTATCATCATAGACCAACTTTTTTACCGCAGCAAGACAGTCTCCTGTGTCTGTAAAGGCAAAGAGGGTAAACCATAAACTGCTTCTCTCATTACACAGAGCGCTGTTCTGACCCGTCTCTATGCAACGCTCAAAGAGAGAAGAGGTCATCGGCTTGGGGCAGAAATGGGCCTCCACATACCTGTTTCTGTTCTCAATGCCGGAAGCCATATAAAAGCCGTCTTTTAATTGCTCATACCAAGCATTATAAAACTCCTCAAAGGTATCAAACCTTGTACAATCACCTGTCTTTACCCCTATTTGCATCCCTGTTATAGGGTCAAATCCATCAAATAGTGCTAAAGATACCGCCTTTGAACCTCCCACTATCGAGCACGATGGGTATCTCAAGGCAGGAGCTGCCCATTTTGTGTCAGGGGCAGGGGCCATGCATGCCTGGTGTACCCAACGTCTTGCCTCCTTCAGTGGATGGCCAAACCAGTTCATTAGATTCGGGATGAGCACATCATCGTTACGAATGGAAGGATAACCAAGGCCATGACGGATACACTCAAATACCCGTCGCAATGTCTCCTGACGGACTTTCGAATGATAACGAAAACCAAAGGTAGGATCACACACCCTGGCCAAAAGTGCCGCCTCCAGATAACAGTCCGTAAGGTCATTACACGCATCATTTCCGTCTTCATCAACTCCCCCTAATGTCCACACATATGGGCCAGGTGTGCCCTGTAAAGCCTCCCTACCTGCCCGGAGAACCGGCCTGCCAAAACCATATGCAGTAATCATCCACTCTGCGCAAAGTTCAACCACCTCCTCTCTTGTCATGTTCTTTTCTTCTATAACATCCTTCTTATAGAAAGGCCAGTGCCAGTAGTCCTGGCGCCACTGCCATGAGTTATTGTGCCATTCAAGCCTGTAGGCTACTTGAATAATCTGATCAAACTGTATTGCCTCCCATAGGTGCTCCGGTGGCTTAGCAGGCACCTTATAGCAGGCTTCGCTGATCTGAAGTAGCTCATGTCTCCTCTTTGCATCGGTTTCGAAGTTTTCTGCAATTATCTTAGCAAGCCTGCTTATACGCCTTGCGTACCTAATAGTGGCCTCAAGACAGATTTTCATCGCCTTCCATGTGTCGATCTTCTCCATGTAAGAAACCTGCTCTTTTGCGGTGGGTGTCTCGCGCATCTTTTTTTCTGCGTTTTTTATATTCTCCTCGATTGTATTGATAATTGAATCGAGTCCCTGATACATCCATTCAGGCTGTACTGTAACGTAATCAGAGACAACTATCTCTCTGCCTGGCGCCACATAATCTGCCATAAGCCCGAGTACCCTTTCCTTTCGGCTTTGATACTGTACGCATTTATCCTCATAAGTCCTTCCCTTCCAAAACTCCACCAGCTCTCTTGCTTCATCCAGTTCATCTTCAGGGACAATACCCGTGCGGTCGTTAAATGTATCGTCATTCAAGGTAGAAGAAGGGATAGGGATCCAGGTTAGGAAATGTGGAGCAGAGCCCGGATACCCCTGAATTCGAGAGTGATCTGTAATGAAAACAGCCATATTGTCCAGCACTGCTGCAAGCGCTCTTGCCCTAGTGATAATGTATGGCTCTGAGGGTGATGCTTCTTTAAATATTCTGGTCTGCCACCGGATATTCTCAAGATCCATCTGAATCCCGGGCAACCAGGATGAACCCTTTGTTGCCTTAGACCAGACCCCCTTTCTCAAGTAGTTGAGCCGTTGGGATCTTTTCTTTTCTGCCCACCACCAGTATTGTCGATCATCGTATAATTCTTTTTCGGTTTTCTTTATTTCAACCTGAGCCACCTTTATAATCCTCCTTTTTAGCACTTCTTTAGGTTGTTAAGATAGGCCATCCGAGTATTAGAACCCGGACAACCTGTAATTATATCCAGAATATCTTACCTCTGCAAAATAGTGCTAAAACTTCTGCACGCTTCGTGCAATGATCGCATCCTGGGTAATCTTGTTCATCTCAACAAAATGCGCACTATAGCCAGCGATTCTCACTAATAACTCTGAGTACTTTTCAGGCTCTTT
>JAXHVA010000179.1:0-6469 GCA_034189035.1 Thermodesulfobacteriota bacterium | reverse complement strand
TATGATTTGGACAAGTCGGACCCAGCGGTTCTCGGATGAAAGCTTTCCGGAGAACGGTAATGTGAAGTTTTCAAATTCAAGTTGCTTTTCTGAGCGTCTGTACATGATTTTTTCGCCGATTGGTGCAAGGGTTTTTGAAGAAACATGCAAAATTGCTTGCACTTTTGGCCAACCTATTAACACATATAAATAAATATATCAACACATTAACGCTTATTCAGCAGGCCTTATTTAATTATGAGTTTTTATCAATTGTTCTTCATTTTGCGAAACGAACTTATTAGGATCAAAAAACTAAATCTACGTTGAATAAGGATGCCTCTCAAACAGGCTTTTAACATGATTCTCCGAAAGTATCATTGTAGTAATAATGTAACATTAAATTTGATTACCATTGAAGCGACTCTTTTCAAGAAACTAAACCGTTACGATTTTTGTAATATAGATTATTCTATGGTAAAATACTTCAATGCCGAAAGTTAGCGTTATAATCCCTACATATAACCGGCTAGATTTTTTAGAGGAAGCGATTGAGTCGGTCTTCTCTCAGGATTTTAGAGATTTTGAACTCATAGTCGTTGATGATGGTTCTACTGATGATACCCGAGATGTAGTAGAGAGGTACTCTGAAAGACTGATCTATTTCTACCAGGAGAGACAGGGAGTGAGTTGCGCGAGAAATACAGGGATAAGGGCTTCTTCCGGTGAATATATCGCGTTTCTCGATTCTGATGATACGTGGCTAAAGAGAAAACTCTCGTTTCAGGTAGAATTCTTCATGCGCAACCCCCATGCCTTGATCTGTCACACTGAAGAGATCTGGATAAGAAGAGGAATACGGGTAAACCCCAAAAAAAAGCACAAGAAATACAGCGGGATGATATATGAGAGGGTACTGCCGCTTTGTATAATCAGTCCTTCTTCTGTCATGATAAAGAGAGAGTTGTTTTTTGATAGATTGGGTTTCTTTGACGAGAGTTTTCCAGTATGCGAGGATTATGAGATGTGGCTTAGGATTGCATCGACATATCCGATCTATCTGATAGAAAACCCTCTCATAATAAAGAGAGGAGGCCATAAGGAGCAACTATCAAAAGAGTTTGCCGGTATTGATCGATTCCGAATTGCAGCCCTGGTTAAGATAATGGAAAGTGGCATACTCTCAAAAGAGCAGTATGTGGCATCTTTAGAAGAACTGAAGAGAAAATGCGCGATATTCGGCAATGGGTGTCTAAAGAGGGGAAAGGTCCAAGAGGCGAAGAGATATCTGAGGTTACATGAAAAATATGAAACTAGAATATAGAAGGCTCAATCTGCAATCCATTGATCTCGATGACATGACATTTGTTTTTAGCTATGGTTTCTCCTTATCTTTGCTCCGGGAAGCGATTGAAAAGATAGGGATAATAAATCCTCCTTTGGTAAAGGAGGTCACAGATAATAGGTATCGTATTGTATGTGGGTATAAGAGACTCCTCATCTGCAGGGAAATAGGTACAAAGGAGCTTGTCAGCGTTGTTTTAAACGACCACATTGAAGACAGGGATGCCTTCTTAATAAGCCTTTACGATAATCTCTCTCACAGGGTTTTAAACATCGTTGAGAAGTCTATCATCATCAGTAAGTTGCAAAACTACTATAGTGACCAAATGATTGTGGAGACATTTTTGCCCCTACTCGGTCTGAACCCTCATCAATACGTATTGAATAAAACCTTATCCTTGCTTACACTCGATGAGAAGATGAGAGATGCTGTTTTATCTGGGATATTAGATGGAGAAGCAGCCTTGAAGCTTATAAACTTTTCGAACAAAGACAGGGTATCGATCTTTGAAGTCCTATCCAGATTGAGGTTGAGTAAGAGCAGACAAACCGAAGTGATTGAGAATCTCAATGATATTATAAAGAGAGATGGATGTTCTATATCGGACATCTTCGACTCAAAGGAGTTGAATGTTATATTGGACAGTAAAGACCTCAACACACCTCAAAAGGGAGAAAGGGTCCGCTGTTTTATAAGAAGGTTGCGATATCCTAAGCTAGTCAAAGCAGAGGAAGAATTTATCCAGATGAGGAAGGAACTCAAGCTGGGAGACAGAATAAAACTAAACCATCCACTTTTTTTTGAAGGGCACAGATACGGTCTTCAATTAAAATTCGGTTCCATTGATGAATTGAAAGATCACTTAAAGAAGATCGACTCTATTAAAGACAGCAAAAGAATGAAAAAGCTCATTGAAGGCTAGAAGATATGGCTCGATATTTTCCGAAGAGGATTCTAATTGATAACAGGGTGAAAGACTCAAGGCTTACCCATACCCTTATGGGTAAACTTTCGAGTATACCTGTTGAGTATGTTGATGATCCAGCTATGGTCATAGAAGAAATGAAAAAGAGGGAAAACCCCTTGCAAGAAGGCAAGAGGATTCTTTTACTTACAGAGAATCGTGGAAGGTTCTTAAAACCCTGTCCTGGCACCAAGGAGTATATATGCTGTGGTTATCAAATACTGAACTTTGCTACCAACTGTAATATGGAATGTTCCTATTGTATCCTTCAGGCGTATATTAATAATCCTGTATTGATCGTCTATGCCAATACAGACAAGATGTTTATGGAATTGGAAGAGAGGTTAAACAAAAGACCAGAAACCCTCTTTCGTATCGGTACAGGGGAATTCACGGACAGCCTCACCCTGGATCATCTGATCTCTTTTTCAGATCTGATCGTGCCTTATTTTGCAGGAAAAAAGAACGCAGTGTTGGAGCTGAAGACAAAGACGGATAATGTAGAAAACCTTCTTGATCTGGAACACAATGGTAATACGATCATTGCATGGTCTTTAAACACTCAGAAGGTGGCAATAAAAGAAGAGTTGCTTGCACCTTCTATAGATGATAGGCTCGATGCAGCCTTAAGATGTCAAAACAATGGTTTTTTTCTTGCCTTCCATTTTGACCCATTGATATACTATAAGGGGTGGGAGGAAGGATATAAGAGAACCCTGGATCGGCTTTTTGCAAACTTGAATCCAAAGAGTGTAAAATGGATAAGTATGGGATGTTTTCGATTCGTACCGGAGTTAAAACCCATAATTCAAAAGAGATTTCCATTGAGTACGATCGTATACGGAGAGTTTGTCCCTGGCCTTGATGGGAAGATGAGATATTACAAACCAATACGGATAGAGATGTATTCAAAGATGGTAGAATGGCTAAAGGAGTATGACCCAGACCTTCGAGTATACCTTTGTATGGAAAGCCATGAGGTATGGAAGAGGGTCTTCACGGATAATCGGATAAAGTCCAGCCAAGACTTAGCCAGAATGCTGGAGGCAAAGGGTGTATATAAAAGAGAAGATAATCAGAAGAAATTCACAGACAGGAAGCGGAAGGGTAAAACAGTACGGGCTTTCTAAAGGCAGGAAGCTTACTCAGATCACTACATTCTGCCCTGATATAATAGGCCCTGGGCCAACTCATCTTTACGTTGTTGAAGATGAGGCCTTGACCCTCATAGACACGGGCATCCCTACATCTTTGGCCAAGAAGATGTTCTATTACTGGAGAAACCAGCAAATACCGGATGAGATCAGGGAGCTGCCTGATGATTTCAGCGAGACAGAACTCATTACCGGGCTTGAAGCAGCAGGCTATTCTATAGAAGATCTGGAGCTGATTATTATCACCCATGGTCACCCAGATCATTATCTGCTTGGGAATGAGATTGTACAAAGATGCAATGCAAGGGTTTCTGCCCATGTTTTAGACACGGATCAGATCTGTAACCCATGGACGATTTCAAAGAAGGTGTTTGAAGGACGTTCTAGATATGAGGCTATGGGGATGCCGCTTCCAGTATTTTCAGCCCAGGATTACCATAAGAAGGCAGTACCCGAGTTCTCCAATATGTCGCTGAAGGTAGACTCCCCTATTTCAATGGACGGTTTTTTGTCTTTAGATGGAATCCGGAGTCAGTATATAAGCGTAAAACATTCTCCGGGTCATTCACCAGGGGCAATATGCCTCATCATAGACTCACAAGAAGAACAGAGAATAATCATCTGCGGGGATGTTCTCTTGTATCCCATAACCCCTCATCCCGACGACCTCGTTACCTATCTGCGAACCTTAGATGAACTCAAACGAACCGAAAATATTGTACTGTCTCTTCCTGCCCATGGGAAGAACATCAGAGACCATTACAGAAGAGTTAATTCCCTTCAGAATCATCACCGTAATAGACTCGAATTTACATACAACTCATGCAATGAGCCAAAAAGCCCCTGGGAGATTGCCTCAATGCCTCGATACTTTGATGTCTTTGTGGATCCAAATAAGTTTAATCCAATGGCAGGTAATGAAGCCTTTATTCACATGAGGTTATTGGAGATGGCAAAAGGGCTATACAGGTCGAAGGGAGATGGCAATGTTCATTATTTCCAAAATACAAAGGAAAGCTTCGATGATGTATACCAAAGGGTTCTTAAGATCATCAATGATAGAGGTACGACTGCTTTGTAATTCGAAAAGTTTACCTACCACTAAAAAATCCCTTTTGTATCTATAAAAGAGAGAGATTTCTGTCATAAAAGTAAGGTTCGTGGTCAATATATCTATTTGACATATTGAAAGCATTGTTGTAACTTATATATTTAAAGTAATGTTTCCTTGAAAATAAAAACCCTCCTTTTTTTAAGGATGGTGCAAAGAATTTTTAGAGTACTTATATAGCCCCTTCGTTTCACAGGATAATTTCATTTAAAAATAGCTTAAAGACCCTTGGGCGTTTTTTAAGGAAGTGTCTGGATGGATAATGGATAGCTCAGAAAGACTGCCTGCCCTAGTGAACGGAGGCTTAATGGATAATGGAAACAGCAAAAAATCAACAGTGGTTGGTACAAAGACCTAAAAAAGACGATCAATTCAGAGGAGTTGGCATCGCGAATCAGAAAAGACAATCTCGATGTATCATAGTATTATCGAAAAGTTTAAAAAAGGAAAACGCAGTGTAGCTTTACGCAAGGTGTCAGCATTTTTTATTAACTATAGATTCTGAAAGGCTTTTCTATGTATAATATCGCATATGAAGAGACCTATAAAGACGGTCAGGTTATCTTCAAGGAGGGGAGTTCTGGTGATTGGGTGTATGTTGTCCTGTCAGGCAATGTGGAAATATCAAAGGCAGTTAATGAAAAGAAACTCGTCGTAGAAAAATTAAAGTCAGGAGAAATATTTGGAGAATTGGCTTTCTTGGGAAGTATAAGGCGAACTGCTACAGCAAGGGCAATCGGTGAGACAACAGTTGGCATCATTGATAGAGAGTTTCTCGATCAAGAATTTAATAAGATCCATTCTGATTTCAGATCTATTCTCGTTGCTGTGGTGGAGAGGTTTAAAAGGATGATCGAACGAACCACCGGGTTAAAATCATGAAGGATAGTCTCGACGTATCGTAGTACTAAAAAAACGCAGTGTAACTCAACTCAAGGTATTGATATTTTTGATTAATTATTGATTTTAAGAGGCTTTTCCGTGTATAGTATTGCATATGAAGAGACTTATAAAGATGGACAGCTTATATTTAAAGAGGAGAGTCATGGAGATTGGGTGTATATTATTCTGTCAGGTCATGTGCAAGTTTCTAAGACAATTGAAGGAAAGAAATATATATTAGAAATGCTTCAGCCAGGGGATTTATTCGGTGAACTGGCCTTCTTGGGAAATATAGAGCGAACTGCCACAGCAAGGGCAATTGGTGAGACAACAGTTGGTATCATTGATAGAGAGTTTCTCGATCAGGAATTTAACAAAATTCACTCTGATTTCAGGGAGATCCTCAACTCAATGGTGGAGAGGTTTAAAAAGATGATCGAACGTTCGTCTGGCTTCTTACCCCGACAAGAGACTCGAGTTATTGATACCTTAGCCGTAAGTTATAAAAATAAAAGTTCATTTATCAGTTCTTATACAGGAAACCTGAGTAGTGGAGGCCTTTTTATTAAGACCGAAAAACCACTCGAAAAGGGTGAGCAGTTTTTTCTCAAACTCCTATTGCCTGGGATTTCGAATCCATTGGATATTAAGTGTGAAGTAGTCTGGACAAGGGAGAAGATAGAGCAGAAGAAGGATTATCCCCCTGGAATGGGAGTCAAATTTGTTGAGATGACGAAAAAGGGTCATGAATTGTTAAAAAAATATCTCAAAGGTTTTGAGGGAAGTAAATAATGTCCGTATTTATTATATCAGAATCAGGTGTAAGGGCACATCGTATTATGTTTTTGCATGTCAATATTTACCTCTATTTAAGATCTTCGCCTTCCTTGACCCTGAACAAAATAATTCGTTTCTAGCGTCATGTCAAGTTTACTTTAACGCAAAAAATGGTATATTTCTTCATTAACATACCTGGGAGGGGAATGTGAAGAAATACACGCTGAGCTTAACAAAAGACGAGCGAGATTTTTTGA
>JAXHVA010000178.1:0-6521 GCA_034189035.1 Thermodesulfobacteriota bacterium | reverse complement strand
GGAGGCCCCGACAACCGAGCAATTTGAGCTTGAAGGCCCTCCCACATTACAGAGATATTTGGATGCTGCGACTGTAAAAGAGGAAGGCATTAAACAAAAAGATATCCCGACCTCTATTAAGGCCAAGATCGGAATACCCGAAAAAGGATTAGCCAATAAAATAAAAGATACCTTTTCCGATATAAAGGATAATTGGCGAACAAGGTTCTTTGATAAGTTGGCCCCAATAAAGGGACTTAGCAACACTGCCTATATGTTGCACCGGCTTGAAACAGGGGTACAGGTTCCAATATCCATGCTAATGAATCATGGCAGGTTAGAATGGGAAGGGAAGGCATTGGTTGTTAATACTAGGAAAGAAGGTTTCTTGCCATTTCTTAATAGCTTGGGCGAAGATGGAGAAAAACTATTTTACTGGGTTGCCGCAAAAAGAGCTGAAGCATTAGAATCTGAGGGCAGAGAAAAATGGTTAACAGAAGATGTAAGGAAAGACATCTTTAAATGGGTTGGGAAAACAGATAAATATTGGAATGAATTGAATGATAAATTCCAAGAGTTCAATAAAAGCGTGCTTGATTTAGCGACAAAGGCTGGCATTATAGATCCTGTGCTTAGAAAAACATGGGAGCAGGATTATTATGTGCCTTTTTATCGTGTGTTTGAAAATGAAACCACGAAAGAAGAATTTCTGAAAGGCCCCTATAAAAACAATAGGCATATTGACGCCCAAATAAGAAGGTTGACAGGAAAGGAAGAAAAAATAGGGGATTTAACAACTAATATTATAAAAAACTGGTCTCATTTAATTCATGAATCAGTTAGGAATGTTGCGAGATCTGAGGCGTTCAATGCGGCGACAAAGCTTGGCAAAAACACTGGTCTTCTTGATGAGAGTGGCAATCCAATCCCTATTATTCAGAGATTAGATAAAAAAGACTTAATAAGGGTGCTTGGCAGTAAGACAGAAAAACAGTGGGGTACAGTAAAAGAAGGATCTAAAAGGGCCTCCGCCATATTCGACACAAAGGAAGAGGCCGAGGCATGGGCTTATTACTTAGAGGATAAAAGCGGTAAAAAGTATAGGGTTGATCAACGTGAAAAAACATCTATTCTTTTTGGTAGGGCACAGGACTATAATATCTTATCATTTCGTGAAAAAGGAAAGCCAATTTATTTTAGAGTAAACGACCCTGAATTGTTCAATGCTTTAAGTAATATAAACAATGAGAAATTTAATAATTTTATAATGAAAATGTTTAGCACGACAAAGCATTGGTTAACCTATGGGGCTACATTTGGGCCAGCATTTAGGGTGGCTAATATGCTGCGTGACACACTTCATACGACAGTTATATCTAAGTCTTTTGCCCCTTTTATAGATTCTTTTAGGGGTTTTGCAAAAGCATTAAAGGAAGATCAAGATTGGATTAAGGTCGCTGCTGGTGGTGGCACCTTTGGTGGTAGCTATGTTCGAGCCGAAGATGCACAATCATTAGCAAAATATATAAATAAAATAATAAAAAAAGAAGGAGAAGGGGCTGTAAACAGGATTCTTGATACCCCTAAAAAACTGCTTGCCTTTTGGGATAAAATAGGGGCTGCCTCTGAAGATGCGGCGAGGGTTTCCTTGTATTCAAAGCGTAGAGCTAAAGGGGTAAGCCATTTAGAGGCGGCATTTGAATCAAGAGACTTATTGGATTTTACTATGCGTGGGGATGCTTCTGTGGTTCAGTTTCTTATCCAGTCAATTCCATTTATGAATGCAAGAATGCAAGGGCTTTACAAATTAGGTAGAGCGGCAAAGCAAGACCCTAAATCTTTTGCCTTAAAAGGTGGAGCCATTACTCTCGCGACTATGCTGTTATGGGCCATTAACAAGGATAAGGATGAATGGAATGAATTAGAGGATTGGGATAAATGGACATATTATCATTTTTGGATAGGGGATAAGCATTTTAGAGTCCCAAAGCCTTTTGAGGTAGGAGCTGTTTTTAGTTCTCTTTTTGAATCTGCTGCTGACACAATGGCGGACAATGAAGATTTTGGCTTTTTTATGGATTTTGTCTTGGCTACTTTTATGGATACGTTTGCTGTTAATCCGGTCCCGCAAATGTTGAGGCCATTAGCGGAACAATGGGCGAATAAAAGCTTCTTTACTGGTAGGCCGATAGAAGGGATGGCATTAAAAAGATTAAAGCCAGGAGAGAGGAAAACACCATGGACATCGGAGACAATGCAATTAGCAGGCAAAATAGGAATCCCCCCTAAAAGGGCAGAGGAACTTGTAAGGGGATATTTTGCTACTTTTGGGATGTTCCTTTTAGGAATGTCTGATATCGCTATTCATCAATTTGCGGATTTTCCACATGCACCAAGTAAAGTGATTGAAGAATACCCTTTAGTCGGTCGATTTGTACGAAGGAGAAAGCCAGCAAGGTATAACAAATACATGACAAGGTTTTATGATATATTCAAAGAAATAGATGAAATAAATGCTACAATCAATAATTATAGAAGGTTGGGCGATTTTGAATCTGCCAAAAAATTGGCATTAAAAAACAAAAAGAAATTGCGGCTTAAGGCTGGGATAAGCAGGGCACAAAGAAGGCTTGCCGAAATAAACAGGCAAATCAAGCAAGTAATGGCAAGCAAAATTAGAAGCCCAGAAAATAAAAGGGTAAAAATAGACGCCCTTATCAAAAAAAGAAATATTATCGCAAAGAAAGCTTATGAATCTTATAAAGAAATATAGGGGGAGGTCGTAATATCATGAAAATTTATAAAAAGGGTTTGTTTTTAATCTTAGCCGTAATCTTTTGTCTGGGCTTGGCTGGCACGGCTATGGCTGGAGGGAGCAAAGGTTCTTACCGAATCGATATAACCGTGAGTGGATCGTCTGTGTATCCAAATACGTTTACCGTAGCAAAACATGATGCGGTGGCTGATTACGTGTATTTAGGGGATAAATGGATTGACGGTTATTTCTGGTTCTCTTTTACTACTATTGGTGGAGTAACGACAGCAAGTACGACCGGAATAAGCGTATATTGTCAGGATGTTATGCATAATACAGATGCGGCTTGGGCAGTGGCGGGAGTCAGCTATATAATGACTAATGTCGATGCATGGTCAGGGGCAACACGGGTCAAAGTATATTGTGCCCCAACTGGAGGAGAATACTACCGGATAGGTTTTTACACCGGGAATACTTGCGCCCCGACAGGTACATTATCCATACGATAAGAGGTTATAAGCCATGAAACCTACGAATAAAATAAGGCTTTTAGTCTTGTTGTTATGTATACTTTTTTTAGCTTCCTTAGCCTATGGTACGGCCTTTCAGGATATTCCCGAATGGTCAGGAGTAAAAAAATGGTCGAACATGAAGCGGTTCTCAAATGCTCCTTTATTTACCAAAATATCGACAGATTGGGTCTTCTCCGATCTTGAACTATGGGAAAACGGAACGACTCCCTATTTTGTCCAGAAAGATGATTTGAATCTGGATGATGTATATGCTGATCCTGGGGTGAGCCTTGTTGATGCTGGAAAGACTAATTTTCAAGGGGGAATTCATAGTTGGACTCCTTCTGGTACAAACAGGGTTTATGCTGTACTTGATTCTGGTGTAAGTGTTTTGGCAATAGAGTTTGTTGATAATGATGATGGTGCATCCAACGTATTTCGAGATATTGGCGACCTGAAATCTGATTTAACAGCAGGAAGTCCATATATATTTACTGCGATACAGAAGATAAATACTGGGTCAGCTTATTTTCAGTGGCGTGGTGGATTAGGCACACTTGAACCTGGTAGAGAAATCATTGAAACGGAGTGGACCGGAGTAACTTTTTATTTCATAGCAGAAACAGATGCCTTGGATCGAATGTATCAAGAGGATCTATCTGCCGGTGAAACTTTGTTTATAAAAGAATATGATATCCGAGAATTAACTTTTTTTTCTGTTTTGGGAGATGAAATAGGTGAACTTGAGATATTAGTCAATGGAGGATTTGAAGAAAAAGGATCAGGAAACCCCTGGATACCCGGTGGTTGGACCAATTACGGTCTGGATGTAGATGAATCGGCCTCAACAACAGTTTGTGTAAGCGGTGTTAGTGCAATACATATAAACGCCACATCTTATGAAGGTATAACACAAAACATAACGGCGTCATGTGGACTTCATAGACTGACCGCACAATTAGAACGCATTAGTGGTCCTGTTCGATTTGTATTAGAAAGTGTACCATCAGGCACATATCCGCTTCTTGTTATATATTCTTCAGGCTACGCCACTTTTGAGCAAGTTAATGAATTTTTTTATATGCCGGTTGGAACTACGGGAATTGTTATATATGTTCAAGCATATAATGCTGCTGCACAATTTATACTTGACGATCTTTCCATACAAAAAATCAACACAGCTTGGACTCCATATGACGGTAACACCCTCGCTCTTTCTTCTGTAGATTCAGGAATATCTATTACTTATGTGGATAATGGCTCAGGAGCTTCTATTTTTCTGACTGATATAGGTGATCTTGCAATTGCACCAACAAACGGTAAGCCACAGCGCTACACCTGTACTGCCCGAATCAACACAGGAGATTGTGAGATCCATATCAAAAACTCTGCTGGAACGAGTAAGGCCAGTGCATCCATTTCTGATACTGGCGGAGAATCTATATCCCTGAACTTTAACTCAGGGCTAAGTGACTACATAACTTTTGTTGGGCTCGGGGCTGGCGAAGAAGTATGGCTCACTGACTTTTCAGTTAAGGAGTAACTAGATGAAGTACTTAATTCTTGCTCTTATGATGATAATATCCATAGGGGTTACACCAACTGTCAACTCAGAAGACAGAATAACAATCATCGAGAAGATTGTCAACACCTATGCAGAGAAACAGTCTATTACTGGTTACTATCCCAAAGAGGTGGCGACCGCTTGGGAGGATGTCCCTTGGTCAAAAGAAACCTTTGACCCAGAGACAGGAGTAACCTGTTACGAATCTGGCATTCACAAGGAGCCAACAAAATGGGGGATAATCCAGGTCCCTAAACGTGAGCACGCAATTACGGGAAAGAAAGCTGTAAAATGCTATAAAATCAATTTCTCGAGGACAAAATGAGCTGGTGGCATTACTTATTTCCAAAACGAACAACCATGGATCATTTGTGCGGGCACGAGGCCATATACTGCGCCCGTGTTGCCAGGCATAACGGATACGATCAGCGTGTCTGGTTAGGCTCGGTTAAGGGTGAAAAGGATAATCATGCCCAGGCCCAGGCAAAAATAAACGGTGTTTGGGAGTGGCTTGAAATGTACGGAAAGGATGTGATTGTGGGTGAAATGGATAGAGACTTTAAGCCAACCAGGGAATATAGCCTGGAAAATTTTTGGTTCCTTTGGGTGACAGGATGAAAACTACCAAGAAAGATTTTGAGATCTTTAAAGAAGAGTGCGAAAAGTGGATTGAGAAGTTTGGATTAAAGGATTGGGAAGTAAAATATTCCCATAAATTTTTAGATAATAAAAGGGCTGCTGAAATTGTCTATAATATTGCAGGCAGGCTAGCGACCATAACATTTCCTGCCTCGATTGATAAAGCAGATAAAACCGAAGACTACATTAGGTCAGCCGCATTTGAAGAAATATGCCATTTACTTTTAGCACCGACATATAATATGATGGACAAAAGATACGGATTAACCGAAGAAGAGGTCAACATGGAAGAACACAGAATAATTCGCATATTGGAGAATGTGCTACGGAAATAAAAACTACAATAACTTGGATTTTGTGGGGATTGGCGGCATTACTTTTAGCTATTCTTGTTTTCTATAAATAAACTCAGGAGAAGCCTATGGAAGCAAAAGCAGAAATATTGGAAGCGATCCAAGGTGTTAAAAAAGATTTAACCAAAAAAATCGACGATAACCAAACCGAATTTAAGCGAGTTATGTTCGGGCAAGACGGTTCTGGTGGGTTGATGAAAGAAGTTATCAATATCAAATCAGAAGTGTTTGGCCTTGAGGGGGTCCAGGACAGTAGGGGCCTTGTCGGTACAGTAAAGGATCATGAACGAGTTATGCACGGAGGCAATGGCCGGCCAGGGTGCCAACAAAGGTTGTCTACAGTAGAAATCGCCACAGGAAAAGTGGAAAAACGACAAGCATGGTGGAATAGGGGCCTGTCAGTCACAGTCATTGGAGCGTGGGTTAAGTCATTTTTTATATAAACTATATGGGGGGAAATTATAAAATGGAAAAAGAATCTAAGCATAGAGATCCAAGGTATGGGGAATTGGCAGATAAATGTAGGTCCACGTCAACTTATATTGAGGCCATCTTAAAATGCTATGAAGTAGATGAGATTAAATCAATAAAAAGGGCGGCCATTATGATAAGCCAAAGGCTAAGAACCTTTGACCAGTTTTTAAACGATAACTTTATAAAACGGGAGGATTAGATTGTGAAATACGAGAGGAAATTTTTATTGGTAATGGCGATATTGA
>JAXHVA010000177.1:0-6575 GCA_034189035.1 Thermodesulfobacteriota bacterium | reverse complement strand
TTATCCTTTCTCCCATGTTCCTCGGACTGATCTCTATATCTGATACCTCATCCAAGGCCTCCTCAAGATCATCAGGAACATGATAAATCTTACCCTCCGGCAACTTAACAGCCATTACTTAATGCCTCCTTTCAAATAATATTTCTACACAGTGCTTTTAGTATTTTACCGATTTTACAAAAAAACCTGTATCCCCCCTTTTTTATAGTAATTACAATTTATTATACCTTTCTAATATATGCTATTTTTTTAGATTGTCAATTACATTATCCAAGTATTGAGCCCATTCACTGAAAGACATATCAGGAGCGGAATATGTAGCTTCATTTATATACCTATTATCCAATACCATCGTCTTTCCATTTCTAATTGTAGAGCTCAGCATCTTTATGACATCTGGATAGTAGCCAAGGAATACCAGAAGTTCTGGTCTTTCGGAAATGATAGGATCTTCCCATTTTTCTGCTCTTAAAAAATTTACCAGATCGGCAGCCATCATCTTCTTGGCCTTTATCTCCTTTTTATCCTTTAGATGAAACATGGTACTGCCTGTTGCGACGATAGGGATGTCGGTCAATTTGGCTATATCTACTACATAATCTAAAAGGTTCTTTCCTTCTATCTCTAAAGCATTGCAAATTGAACCTGCCACCAAGAGCCTTCTCTTTTCCTCCTTTATTAGCATTGCAGTTTCATCCGGTGCTAAAATCATTTCTCTTCTCCTTTTCTTTCAAGAAAAGACCAATTTGTGCCTTTACTGCCTGTCCTTCCTCGGTTTGTATACTAATCTTCTCAATCCTGTCATGTATTGACCTGATTTAAAACCGTATGACTCGACGAATTCACCTAACTCCATCAAACGACCATTTCTATGCCTGGCCTTAACGATAACGCCCTTTTTCTTGTCTATCTCCCAACCATACTCTTCTTCTAGTATTCTGAGTATCTTGGCCTTCTTTGTAAGAGGCAATTCTGACTGTTTCCTTACAAAGATATGCCAGTCATCTGGCCATTGACCAAATCTCTTCTTCCAAGCATTAAAGTAAAGGTCGAATTTGTTCTGGCGGGAGTTTTCCATCTCCTGAAAAGTAAAGCTTAATTTGGGTACAAGGGCAATCGCCTCATCTATATTCTCAACCGGTATCAACATGTGTTCTGGAGTCGGCTCGGTTTCTCTCTTTTCACCTGTATTTCCATGTATCATCCACCACTTACTCCTATCATACTTATTCCCTAAAAGGTAACGTTTGAACTTCATTCCATTAGGCCCAACGATTACAGGTATCCCTGCCCTCACATGTGCCGCAGCAACAGTATAGGAAAGGTCTGTTGCAGGTCCCCATAAAACGACTATCGTTGCAAACCTGAAGATAAAGTCCGCCTCCTGAGCTAAAGTGGATTTGTATGGATTTCTGAATGCCAAATATCCCAGCTTATAAAAAGGTGCACTTGCAACAAGACTTTGCGCAGAACATCCACCGCAGTTTGTCAGACACCTTGGGTTGTAAAGGCCAGGATACGTCTCAAAGAGTGTTTTTCCTGTTTTTTCATCCTTATACCTAGCAACATCCTGTGCAATACAGCCTGCAACTGCAACAGAATAGTTGGACTGGACAAACTCCTTTGCCATTTGTGCTACTTCACTCCCGGCCCCTGGGTAGTTCCCACATCCTATAATCGCCACAGCACTCGGCATACTGAACATGGTTATGGCAATATCCCTCACCTCTAAATTGGTAATAGGACCTCTCCCTGCACGCATCTTATAGTTGTCTTCTTTAATCGCCTCAGGATTGGCTGCTAAGAACATATCCATAAGGGGTATATTTTCCGGGCATGCCTGCTCACACATTCCACAGTATGAACTCTTATCATGGATATCTGCAAGTTTAGAAAAGTCTCCATCTCTTGCTGCTTTTAAGGTTTCACAGCTGATCAAACTTGCAGGGCATGCTCTAAAACAAGCATCACAGTCCGTACATTTAGCAGCATACTTCTTTATCTCTTCTTCGGTTAACAGGTAGCTATCCTTCCTGGTACCCTTGATTTTCTGTACAAGCCTTACCGCGACTTCACCTGCCTTCTTGGTGTCTGATATCATCACAACAGAAGTCTCTTTTTCTAAGTCGCTTAATATATTATCAACAGGATCTGGTGCCCTGTCCTCCAAACCATAGGTCTGAGAGAAGCTAGTGACTATTACTTTACTATCTGTCTTCAATGCCTCTTCAAGGATATCCGCCTTAGTGCAAGTATCACTTACTACAATTACATCCCCCATCCCTAAGCGTAATACCTTATTTGCCCTGGTTGGGGATATGAGTATCTTTGCCTGATCATGAAAACGTACCAGATCATGCCCGACTGAACCGATGCCCGTAACCTCTATCTTATCCTCCAGACCGTTATCCTTTATATATTTTGCTGCCATCCAGGCAGGTATAAAGTCATTTCCAATAAATACTAAGACAGGTTTTGATCTGTCTACTGCTCCCAAGCCGACCTCTGTTGTGGGCGGAGGAAAGGCGGGTATGTCTGCTAAATCTTTATCCGGAGCCCAAATAAAATCAAAGAAATTGTATTTAAGCCATTCACTTAAATCCATGACAAATAGAAGAACAGAACCAGCATGAAGTGCTTTTGATTCTAAGTCAATAATACTGTTTTCGTATCCAACGTTCGCAGAAGTTAATAGCTCTGAAAGTTGACCTTCGGCATAGGTGAGAGCATTTCTCACATCTTTAAGTGTTCTTGGGGAGTCAGAGATAAGTATATTTACATTCATAAGGCCATAGACAGTATTGTTGCCCCACTTTATCTCTTTGTCTTCTCCATACTCTTTTAAGCAATGCTCTAGAAGTTCCTTACATGTTGACAAATGCATTGCAAGCCCCTTACAGGCCGACTGCAAAGATAGCTTTGCTTGAAAAATATCTAAGGTAATCCCGCAAGCTCCTTTTCTATCTATAAGATCACAGGGGCCTTGGAAGCAATCTTTACACTCATTTTGTGTATAAGTATAAAGAGGCTGATACCTTTCCAATAAAAAATTATCCCACTCTGCTATATCTTTAGCATGTGGATAAGGAGTCAGCCAGACTTTTATCTGGTTAACCAGGTTCTCCGACCAGGTAGTCTCAACAGAATCCTTAACCAAGTCTTCAATCCCTCTGATATCTCTTACTGCTGTGCTTACGTCAACTTCCGTATTTACAACTTTAGCGATGACCTTTTTTCGATCGTCTCCCATCGATTCCTCTCCCTCGTATTTATTAAATACATAGCCCCCTTATTCCCAATCCTTACATTAAAGACATATCTATTTTCTAAGCAATATATTTTTTGAGATATTTAATATAATATTCTCTTCCCTTGGTTTATAAAAGGGGCTACGGCGATTAAAGCCTTAGTCAAAAACGTCAATTTCGCTCAGACATTCTTTACAGGCTATCTTTGTTTTTGTGCCAGGTGTTAAAGCGCCAGGTTTGGAATATCCCTTTATCCTTGCCGCAGGGTGGGTTGCATCTAAGGAAATTTCGTGCTTGCACGTTTCACAGAGAGCTACTCCACATTCACAGCATACCACTATTGCTTCATTTTCATTACATTTTCCACATATCTTTTCGTCTGCCATTCATTTCACCCCCTTTTAAATGATTTTTATACGGTTATATAGTTTATGAATGGAATTCATTATTCCATTCTAACGCTACTACTACATTCAATATAAACTTAAAAAAAGAGGCAGTCAAGAACAAAAGTCAAGCCCTTCAATTTTTTAAAAATTGATTCGATTACTATCTAAATAAGGGTATATGTCCTGTAACAGTATTTGGCTTGTTGTTTTAGTAAATAAAGGTCAAAAAATAATAATATGTGTATGTGTCTAATAGGAAGCTTTTGGAGGACAGGCTAAATAAGTATCCTTATTTAAAAAAAGCTAAGATTTTAATCTATACTTGGATATTGTAGAAGAAAATTCGTGCAGCAGTATGTATAAAAATGATGAGACGGTGGAGTGGATAATAATAAATGAGTTTTATTTTCTGTCCCACCTCTGCTTTCTCTAAAACGTGTATTGACTCAACCAATTTTCAATGCCTTTTATTATCATGTCAATTGCGAATGATCCTGTAAACAATGCTGTTACGCGTCCCGCAATTTCGGTGTACCTTTGAAGCAGTTTTTCATTGTGTTGCTGTAAAAAGTCATGATACCTCTTGAAAGCCAGTAAAGCGAACAGGGATAGATTTAAAGCCAAAAAAATAGACAAGAGAGCGGGAAATAAACTGAGACGACTGCCTGCGATCACACTTGCGCTGATCGTTCCCGGTCCCACAATATACGGCATTGCTATGGATGCTGAAACATGATCAGACGCTTTCTTAGGCGGTTCGATAGCGGGGCCGGTTCCAAGAATCAGCCTGATACCGATAATAAGGAATATAATGCCTCCGAAAATGAGAAAAGCAAGAAATCGAATTTGAAGAATATCCGTAAAAATCATGTCACCCGCCCATGCAAACAGAAAAAAAACGACAAAACTAATAATAATCGCTCGAACCATTTGATGCGCAAATGTCTTATAATCCATTGCTTTAACAATCTCAAGCATATAGATAGACATGATAAATGGATTGAGGAGCACGAATATCATCAAAAAAGACTTTATGAACTCGTCCATGGGTTCTTCCCTTTATGTGAATGATTTGGTTTAAAAGAAACGATCATCGGATATACAAGTACCCAAGCCCGTCTTTCACCAAAAAGGAATTGAAAGCCAGTAACCATTTGATGAGCCGTAAATCTACGCGAAATTTTTCTCATCACCCGAATCTTTTACGAAAAGGCAGGCGGTATCTGTCAATGTCACGACTTTGTGCATGCTTCCGCAATCGGGATCATTGGATACCCCAAATATATTCTTTTTGTACTATAGCGTAATCTATTGATATATTAAACTATTTTATGTATTTTAACCCTACAATGAAACTTATTATATAACCTAATGATTCTTAAAGAGATATTGTGCTATAAAGCGCTGCTCATTTTGCCAATTTTTTAACCAGAAAGTTATTTAATTTCAACTATTTACATAACTATTTGTAATTGTTGCACATGTTGCAACTTATTGAAAATTAAAAAATTATTTAAGCTTTTACTCTTGCTTTCTATTAGAAAGCAAAGATAAATCTGTTATTGTAGGGTTAAGAACTAATCAAGATTTTACCTCAAGTTCACTTTGAAGTAGATTGTGAATTCAGCTATTATCCTGAAAAATATCTCTCTAATAGGAAAGGAGATTAACAGGCTCATCAAGAAAGATTCCAAGGTACATCTGAACAAGACTAACTGAATGAAGAGGGGAACATCCCATGACAGCGTTTATCCTATTCCATGCATTACTTGCCCTATATTGGCTAGGCCCTATATCCTCCGACCATTGTAGAAAATATTTAGCATGGAAGGTTTCATAACCACTTGAATGATCTCTCCTAACCGAATATCAGCTTCTTTTGCAATACGGATCGTCATGTCGTTCGATCCCAGTCGAGCATGGATAAACTTCTCCGACCCCACGTTACTTATCATTTCTACTTTTACTCGCAATGCATCTTCCGCTTTGTGTACTATCTCTATATCCTCAGGGCGTATTCCCAATTCTACTCTTTTTTCACTGAGGTTTTGTGGAATGTCTTTAAGATTCAATGAGAAGTCCTCCCCTTGAAACATGAATTGTCCATTGATTCTTTCAACCTTTCCCTCGAAAATATTCATGGGAGGAGACCCGATAAAAGTAGCAACGAAGATATCTGCAGGAGAATCATAGATTGTTTCAGGATGACCTGCCTGAAGTACACTCCCATTTTGCATGACAACAACTTTGTCTCCAAGTGTCATAGCCTCAACCTGATCATGAGTCACATACAAAATTGTACCTCGGGTTTGCTGATGAACTCTCTTGAGCTCAAGACGAACATTTACCCGGAGTCGGGCGTCCAAATTGCTCAAAGGTTCATCGAACAGAAAAAGATTCGGTCGCCGTACAAGAGCCCTTCCCATAGCGACCCGCTGACGTTGACCCCCGGAAAGTTGGCGCGGTTTACGGGCCAAAAGGTGAGTGATCCCCAAAAGTTCAGCTGTTTCAATGATCCTTCTTTCTCTTACAGCTCTGGGCACGCCATGCATTCGAAGACCGAAAGCCAAATTTTGAGCCACGGTCATATGGGGGTAGAGCGCATAACTCTGAAAAACCATAGCCACGTCTCGTTCTCTTGGTGTAAGGTGATCCACCGGTTGATCATCAATGAGAACAGACCCTTCATATTGTGGGATGAGCCCTGCAATAATTTGCAGTAATGTGCTCTTTCCACATCCTGATGGTCCAAGGAGAACACAGAACTCCCCCTCGTCTATGGATAAATCGACTCGGGAGAGGGCCACCACATCTCCATAATATTTACTGATCTTTTTGAGTTTTAATGATCCCATCGCTTTATCCTTTTATGGCGCCTGCAGACAATCCGGTGATAATGCGGCGTTGGAAAATCAACACCATAAGAACCAGCGGGAAT
>JAXHVA010000176.1:0-6622 GCA_034189035.1 Thermodesulfobacteriota bacterium | reverse complement strand
TAACCTTTTTAGAAGATCTTCCTTGGAGGAGTTATTTAAGCCACCTCCGAAAAACATTAATAATGGCAATATTAACAGTCAGTTAATCATAGATTTCAGCTAACCGGACAGAATTGATTTGAAATAAAAGATAAAAAACTGATATCATATACTATTTGGGGAGTAAGATATTATGATCACAGACGGAATAAGAAAAATAGTTGAAGAAGGCAGTCTAACCGAACCAGAGATGATAGAAGTAATGAATCAGATAATGAATGGAGAGGCAACACCCGCCCAGATAGGAGCGTTCATTACTGCTTTGCGGATGAGAGGAGAGACCGTAGAAGAGCTCACCGGTGCAGCCAAGGTAATGAGGAAGAAAGCAGTTAAGATAAAGACCAAAAACCCTACAATTATAGATACGTGTGGGACAGGTGGAGATGGCTCCAACACCTTCAATATCTCTACTACGGCTGCCTTTGTCGTAGCAGGTACCGGTATAACAGTAGCAAAACACGGGAATAGATCCGTATCAAGTAATTGTGGAAGCGCCGATGTCTTGAAAGCCCTGGGTGTAAATATTGAGGCAGATAAAGATACAGTGGAAAAATGTCTCAATGAAAATGGAATCGGTTTCCTCTTTGCACCCCGTTTTCATAGAGCGATGAAGTATGCTGTTGGGCCAAGGGGAGAGATCGGTATCAGGACGATCTTCAACATACTCGGTCCTCTGACCAACCCTGCAGGTGCTACTGCACAGGTTCTAGGTATATATTCCAAAGAGTATACAGAGATAATGGCTACTGTCTTAAAAAATCTCGGATCCAAGCATGCACTTGTTGTCCATGGCGAAGATGGGCTTGATGAGATTACTCTAACTGCTAAGACTCGGATCTCTGAGCTAAAAAACGGTGAAATAAACACCTACTTCATAGAACCAGAGGAATTCAATATGGAACGGTGTACTTTTGAAGATCTTTTAGGGGGCAGCCCCGAAGACAATGCAAATATGACCCTTAGGGTTCTTAAGGGTGAAAAAGGACCAAAGACGGATATCGTTCTTTTAAATGCATCAGCCGCAATTTTTGCCAGTGGAGTTGTAAATACTCTCGCAGAAGGCATAAAAGTCGCTAAAGAATCCATAGAAAATGGCAATGCTCTTAAGAAGCTTCTTGGACTCATCAAGATCAGTAATAGAGGATAGGAATAAACCATTACCCTTTTGTAAATGATAGTCAATGATTTTAGATGAAATTGTATTACGCAAAAAAAAAGAGGTAGAAGAGGACAAAAAAAGGTGTCCTTTAGATCAGCTTATAAGCCAAATAAAAAACTCGCCTCAGATAAGAGATATAAAATCCGCCTTAACGTCTTCATCACACCCCATAAGGATTATCGCCGAAGTAAAGAAGACATCTCCATCTCAAGGGATCATCAGGGAAGACTTTGATCCGGTTGAGATCGCAAAGACCTATGAAGATAATAAAGCAGCAGCTATATCCGTTTTGACTGAAGGAAACTTTTTCCATGGAAGTCTCAATTTTCTCAAGAGGATAAGGGAGGTGACCTCTATTCCTCTTCTATGCAAGGATTTTATATTTGATACATATCAGATCTATCAGGCTCGTTTATTTGGCGCGGATGCATTCTTATTGATCGCTGCAATACTGGAAGATCATTTGCTGGATAAACTTTTAAAGATTGGAAAAGTGCTTGGTATGAAGGCTATTGTGGAAGTACATAACAGAGAAGAGCTAAAAAGGGTTTTTCAAACCAATGCTGAAATTATTGGTATAAATAACCGAGATCTGAGGACATTCAAGACCGACATCAGTACAACTATCCATCTGGCAAAGGAAATACCGGATACGAAAATTGTTGTAAGTGAAAGTGGCATACACACTTGTGATCACATTTCAAGATTAAAGGAAAACGGAATAAACAAGTTCCTCATTGGAGAAAGCCTTATGAGAGAAAAGAATATAGGGAAAAAACTCACCGAGTTATTATCCGTAATGTAGTAGAAGCCTCAATCTTTCTCATATTGTAACAGTTCAGTTTTAAAAATACCTTCTTAAGCGATAATCGTAACTGTTTCGCCAAATTACTGTTTGACGAAACAGTTACGTGTTTTTAGATAATACAGAGATAGAACCAACAGCTACTCCAGGACATGGATACCCTTCTTCTTGCACATCTCTTTAAACACCTTAGGCCAGACAGTAACACTGACCTCTCCAATATGCGCCTTCTTTAAAAGAAGCATCTGGGTACGAGACTGCCCAATGCCGCCTCCAATGCTTAACGGGATATCGCCATTTAAGATCGCCTGATGGTACGGCAACTCTAAAAAATCGAACTGTCCGCTAATCTCAAGCTGCTTTCTCAGCGTATCCGGATTGACACGGATTCCCATGGATGTCAATTCATGGCGCCTCTTTGTCACTGGGTTCCAGACCAGGATATCTCCGTTCAGACCATGCATTGGTCTTCCATCTTTTGACTCTGTCTCTGTGACCCAGTCATCGTAGTCTGCGGCCCTCATTTCATGAGGGTAGCCATCCTTTAATACCCAGCCTATTCCATAAATAAAAATCGCTGGGTGTTCCTGAAGGATGGTTGTCTCACGCTCTTTGCGCGGCATATCAGGATACTTATTAAGGATGTCCTCCGCGTGGAGAAATTCGATCTCCTTGGGCAGGTTTGGGTGCTTGTCTGTCTTCAATTCAGGAAATTTCTTTTGGATATGCACCTCCGCTCCCTTAATCACCTTCCATATCTTCTTTACAACCTCGGTTAAAAAATTCAAGTTGCGCTGCTTTTCTGTGATCACGAGTTCCCAGTCCCACTGGTCAACGTATGCACTGTGATCTTGATCAAGGAAATAATCCTTTCGTACAGCACGCATGTCCGTAATAAGCCCCTCCCCTACTTTATGCCCGAACTGCTTCAGGGCCATGCGTTTCCACTTTGTTGCAGCCTGCACAACCTCAGCATCGATCGGGTTTTTGTTATGATCATTTGAAATATGAAACTGAATCGGGGTACGTGAACCGTCACGGTCAAGGTAATCGTTGATCCCGCTTTCAATATCCACAATCAGAGGAACAGTTACCATCATTAGATTCAACTCTTTACAGAGATTCCTCTCTATATAGTCTTTAATGATAAAGATAGCCTCCTGTGTCCGTCTTGGGGAAAGAATAGAGGCATAATCACTCGGGAGAATTCCTTCCAGCTCTTCATAGTTACCAATGCCCGGCCCAGCCAGGTCTTCCTGTTTACTTCCCATCAAACCTCCTCCTTTATGTTTATGTACTCACCCATTTAATAACTAAAACCAATATGTTCTATGGTTTCTGTCTGTCTTGTTTCATATGGGTTCAATTGATCGAACAATATATAGTAAATTCGCATCAAATACAAGGACGAATTCGTGGGAAATAGAGCTTGAAGCATCAGCCGCACAAGGGAGTATTCTTTTGACACAAAACAATCTATATGCGATACTTCAGAAATCGAAGTATCCTGACTGACACAAAATATGACCCTTCTATTTCATGGAAGATGATGAAAAATTTTCTTGAAATCTTACAACACCAAATTCATTCCATCGTCGAAAACTATTCGAAGCTCTTACCACTTTTCGCAATATTGCTGGGAGCATTAACCGCTTGGTGGGTACTTAATATGGTCATCAGGAGGTTTGAGAAAAAGGCAGCGCAAAAACAATTGGAAGAAAAATATCTTATGATCTTCGGCATTATTAAACAAGCGGGGCATTATACGATCCTAAGCCTCTCAGGCTTGGGGATTATAAAATTCTTTGATCTTCCCATGCTGGAAAGAATCGTATATGCCTTTATCATCCTATTTATCTGTATCTTTACCAATCGAACTGCCCAATATATTATCCCAATCCTTGAGAAAAAGCTCGCCAGTAAAACCAAAACACATCTCGATGACATGGTCTTCGAACTGTCAAAAAAGTTTTCAGGAGTGATCATCCTCACTATAGGAATACTCCTTGCCCTCGACACAATTGGCTTGAATATTATGCCCTTCGTAGCAGGCGCAGGTGTAGCGGGTATTGCCATCGGGTTTGCAGCCAAAGACACCCTTTCAAACCTCATCGCCGGAATTCTCCTGATTATAGACAGGCCATTTGAGATAGGAGATCGGATCGAAGTCTGGAGTGCACCAAACAACTCTGCCACATGGGGTGATGTTATAGATATCGGCCTCAGGGCTACAAAGATTCAAACTACGGATAACATCGTTATCGTTATCCCAAATAATGAGATTATGAAACGGGATATTATCAATTATACTACAATCACAAAGGAGATAAGGGTTAGGATCCCTATTGGCATCGCTTATGACGCAGATGTTGACAAGGCCAAGGAGGTTATTAGCAATATCAGTCTTGAATTGGATTGGGTCATGCGTAATCCAGGGCCCAAGGTTGTGGTGAAGAGCTTTGGAGATTCCGCGGTCAATCTTGAAGCAAGAATCTGGATCAGCGATCCCAGGAAAAGAATGGATACGATCTCATATATATCGGATCGGGTGAAAGATGCCTTTCAAAAAGAAGGTATCGAGATTCCTTTCCCAAAGAGAGATATATATATCAAAAAATCCGAATCTTAAAAATCATCTCTTCATTCATCTGATTGAATCTGTGGCTAAATATTTACGTCTTTTATGATTCAAGCCAGAGAACATCCCCGCATAGATCAGGAGAATGCGATTTCGAAGAGAATATGGCAAATTCAGCCTTCTCTTTCTCCAAGATTGTTGTGTCCCCATGGCCTGGATATACCAATGTATCATCCGACAATATAAATATTTTCCTCTTTATCGACTCAACGATCTCTTTAAAACGTTTAGGAGAACCAGTCTTCCCAGGTCCACCCGGAAAGATCGTATCGCCGGAAAGCAAGTAAATCCCTATCAGGAAGCACAGGCTGCCCGGAGTATGTCCCGGGGTATGCAGAACCTTCACATCAAGATTGCCCAAAGATAAGATCTCTCCATCGTTCAATAGAATAGACGGCTGCACTGTCAATCCTGAGGCATCGGATGCATGAGCAGCTACAGGAACCCTTAAGGCAGACTCCAGTTCACTGAGGGCTCCCAAGTGATCAAAGTGATTGTGAGTAATCAATATATACTTGGGGTTTGTACCTTTCAATTGACACAGTATCTCCTCAGTCCCTCCCGGGGAATCTACTACCAGGCTATCCCCAGTCGCCTGGCACCTCACTATATAGGCGTTGGTACCATAAGGCCCCAATTGGAGACCATCTATCCGAATATTTTCATCGTTTACGAAAATACTCATATCTCACCTCCTGCTTCGTAGGCCTCAAGGGCTTCCCTTGCAGCCTCTTTGACTTCCGGGTTATATTGACCATTCAAAACCTCTTTCAGCCTTGCTTCCGCTTCATCGTTTCTTATCTTCCCAAAGATATAAAGAATATCATCCTTTATCGGGTCTTTCAGGTTGTCAAATTGGTTCCACAGAGGACCAATGACTCGGGCAGCCAGCCTTTGATTATTCTCACTTATTTCTTCCATTGCCACTGCTGCCCCCATACGCACCGACCATTTATCGATTACGAGAAGCTCTAAAAACTGCGGAAAGATCATCTCTTTATCAAGCATCATCTGTGCAACTTCTAAGGCATCCCCTCCTTCTAACATCCTTTCGAAATATGAGACACGCAGTGCCGCAGGATCAGGATTCATGATGGTCTCTATAAGCTCGTCCAATTGCATTGGACCTGTCCATCGAAACTGTTTGTCAAATATTACAGTAGGAACGGATTGAATCCGGTTTGACTGCGCCTTTTCAGGGAAAAGAACGCAGTCTATGATTGCAAGTTTTATCCGCTCAAATAAAAAAGAAAGAGGCGTTACCTGCCGGATCACCGAAGGACAAACAGGACATTGCTGGGACACATATAGTTCCAGTTCTACAGATATACTGAGCTGATCGAGCCTTTCTCTAATATTTGTAGATACCCTAAAGTCTCTTTTTAAATGACCAGAAAGTGTGAGCAGAAAAGGCTCCAACTCAGTACCAAGAGGAACCCCATGATACCTGATGGAATCATCGACTTTTATGCACGGCAACTCTTTTTTATCCCCTCTTTCATTCACAATATTCAACTTCGGTGCGAGATGGGATAAATCACTGCAGAAGTCCTTCAACTCTGTAGTTCTCTTATCCTCTGTTATAATCAAACTGATCTTTATATCATCAAAGAGTTCATCGTTCCACTCTTTAATCCTTCCCTCTTCTTGTGAAGTCATTATTCTCCTGTTTGTTCTTCTTTAATAAAGATAACTAAGGTTTCCTAAATAAATCGTCAAAGCCTATTACTGGCAGTTTCATAACCACATGAGGCTCTAAAAAGTTCCTGTTCGAGCAGGAACTTCGATTTCAGCTCTTTGAAAAACAGACGCAAAAAGATGGCTTTCAGCCACTTTTCAAGGTTCATCACGAGGAAGCACAACGCGATGGCCGTTTCGCTTGTGGTGGCCAGCTTCGTCATCACCCGTCCAATCCCGTATCTTCGTTTTGCCTGGCCGAACTTGCCTTCTATCGGGACCCGGTCACATTCATCCCGGTAAG
>JAXHVA010000175.1:0-6649 GCA_034189035.1 Thermodesulfobacteriota bacterium | reverse complement strand
GAGTAAGTATTACGATCTTACGCACGCCTGAATTGATGCAGTTGCTCAAAGTGAAATCGATAAGTCGGTATATTCCACCGAAATTCACCGCAGGCTTTGCCCTATCCAAAGTGAGCGGATAGAGGCGTTCTCCTCGACCTCCAGCCATAATCATGGCCAATATATCTTTCATAACAGGTCCATCCTTTCTTTTTTTTGTTGTCTTCTCCAATTGTTTAAATTTATAAATCCCATATGTTGTGATTCCTCTGCCTCAGTACCCGATCTCGTTGTTTGCATGAGAAAGTAAAGGATGTAATACCCACAAGTCTTTCCCGCGTAAGCGTGACTACAGGAATGTGCCGCTGTCTTTCATGATTTTTCGCAATCGGCTCGGAATGGAAAACTGACATTGAAAGACCTTCACCGGGAAAAGAGCCGGTCCGGTTGTGTCTCTCCGAAAGTCTTTATGCTGGAATCTAAGAGGCCACCAGTAGTGGTGCCAATACCAATCGCTACACCGATCGACATAATGCTAATAGAATATCTTTTTCTTCTTCCTTCCTGTCAATTTCCCCACAATTAATCCCACAAAAAACATGCAAGCTCCTACAAAAAAGCACCATAAGATTACACTGTCCTTGGGGAGTACAGATTTTTGCTGAAGGCTCTCAATCTCTTTTTTCAGCCGATCATTCTCAGTCTGTAGCCTCTCTTGTTTCCTCTTCGATGTCATTATCTTGTCTCTATTCCCGGAAGAGATATTGAGTTTTTCGAGGTCTTCAACCTTCTTGTTCAAACGGTTTATTACCTTTTCCAACCTACTGAAGATTAGGGATTTCGGAGGTTTTGAATTGATATACTGTTTGGCTACCCATCCTTCTTTGACATCTTCTGTACGCACCCTGAAGTAGCGACCGGATTCCCCAAGCACCTCGACAGGGGTGTTGGAATAAAGCCTTGTTATCACCTTATATCCTTTGCCGGGTCTGTCCCTTAGGTTGAGAATGAGCATATCCGATACATATCGCGTATCTCCATGGGCAGACCCAAATGGAAAAGACAGCTGAATAATGAGCACAAAAAGGATAAACAACACTGGTTTCCTCGTTTCTATAGTCTCCATAATAATCTATAAAATCCCTCACGAATGAAATATCTTCATATCTTCCTGCCATCAGTCTCCATTGCTCTCCACCAAAGTGTGTATCTCTTTGATCTTTCCTTTCTCCTCGACTGGTTTTTTGTTTTTTCTTGAGCTTCTTTTATCCTCTGTGATTCTACTCAGGTCTTCTGGGGTTTCAATGATATGCGGAGTAATAAAGATCACGAGGTTGTTCTTTGAATCTCCTTGGTAAAATGCTTTGAAGAACCATCCCATGATGGGGATATTGTCTAAACAAGGAACCTGAGAAAGACCTTTTCTCGTATCATCTCTTATCAAGCCTCCTATAACGATCATTTCACCATCTTCTACGAGTACAGTGGTCTTTGCCAGTCTTTTCGTAGTGTTGATTGCGCCGACTTCTATCACTTCCATAAAGTTCTTGATCTCTATAAATATCTCCAGGTTGACTATTTCTCCCTGACTGATCTGAGGAGTAATATGGAGAGTAACGCCGAGATCTTTGTATTTAAAGGTCTTGGTGGTGTCGCCTGTCTCTGTGGCCTGGGAAGAGAGGAGAAAAGGGCGCTCTTCTCCGACGACTATCTCGGCCTCTTCGTTCTCCATGGTTAATATATGGGGGGTTGACAGAACGTTTATTTCACTGTTGGCTTGAAATGCCCGAATCAGGGCACCTATGTTTAAGAACTCCGTCCCGCCAAATTCCATAGTTCCTTTTACAGTATCCAGAAAAAGCCCTGAGGGAATTGCACTATAGGGGTTGGTTGTCAGTTGATCGATACCTCCCATGCCTTCGGAATCTAAGGGAAGACTTGTACCGTCGTAAAGTGTGACATCCCCATTATCCGGCAGTTCTGGAACTCTCCATTCAATACCGAATTCTTTTGACATGTTGATGGAAACTTCCGCGATAAGGGCATAAATCAACACTTGTTCATTCGTGATGTCAAGTTTTTCTATTATCTTTTTCAATACCGCATAATCCTGGGGCGCCGCCGCAATTATTAGCGAATTTGTTGCGTCATCAGCAGAGATTATAACGTTATTTCCAAGTGCAGGCGACCTTCCTTTCCTCCGCCTTCTTTTTGATGGAAGTTTGGAGAGAACACTGGCTAAGTCCTCTGAAGAGGCATTTTCCAAATAATATACATGGATTTTGCTCTTGCTCCTCGATATCGGTCTATCCAACTTTTTTATCAGATCTGTAATCTCATTTACAACATGCGAGTTTGCCAATATAACAACCGTATTCGTTCTCTTGTCAGGAATAATCTTTACAGGGAGGTCAGTAGTAACGTTAATCTTTCTTCGACGCCTTCTTCTGGTTTTTCTTCGTCTCTCCTTCGAATCAAATAATGGAAACAATTCCCCTGACAAGATCTCAGCCGATGCATATTCCAACTGTATTACCTTTGTCATTGCCATTGAACCGGCCACATCGATCTCCTCTATGATCTTCATGAGACGGTGGATGTTCGAGACATATAAGGGTATTGGTGGCAGGATACGCTCCTATGTGACTTCTCCTCGAAACCAGGGGTCTGAAAAGTTTTTTTATCTCGTTTGCATCAGCATATTTCAAAGGGACTACTTGCGTAACGATCTTGTCTTCCCTATCAATGGTTATAAAGTCTTTGCCGATTCGGGCCTTTACGGCTTTCGTTTTTGCATGTCGTAATCGTATGATCTTTAATGAATTTCCTGCCTCCACTTTGGTGTAACCGTTCACTTCCAATAGAGACTCAAAGACCTTCAGGGCTTCATCGACAGGGATCTTTGTGGGACAAAAAATTGTACCCCTGCCTCTTACATTGTCATCCACGATAAAGTTCTTGTCGGTAAGTTCGCTTATATACCTTGCTATTACTTTTATATCAACATTATCGAAGTCCATCGTGACCATCTTGTTCCCATTCGACTTGCGGCCCTCTTCTTCATAACCCGGAATATTCTGGACAGGAGAGAGAAAAAACCAACCAATGATAAAGGTAAGGGTCAGAAACAGGAGCTTTTTTATCCGTTCTATCATACACTATCCCAACGATCAACACCGATCAGGTGCAGGGCTCGAACTTCGGCAGAAATGAAACCGCATGGCTTGCAATATTTTCATGCTTCTTTGTTTTTACGTATGTCTTTATATTTTATATTCAATTTTGTATTTCTGAAATGCTCTTCTCCCATCCATGAGCTCATTGGCGCCAACGTTTTTGAGGAAATCGCCCTGTTGACTCCAAAGAAGATTAAATAATCTTTAAATAATGACCGACTTTCTCGATTTATTAAATAGATGATATCCTGTATTCAATAGAAAATGATAATATATTTAGCCTGAAGGTATTTTAGAACATCCGATCTCGACAGTGTTTGTGCGGTGAGGAAACCATGTACTAACTAAATGTAAATTAAAAAGTATTCCCCATGGATATAATGATATTCAATTGAGTGGTTGGGATTTCTCCGTTCAACGTTTAAGGTTGAAGGAAACGAGATACCTTGAATTTGTGAATTTGTTACTCCTCAATCATGAATAATGGATTGTGTACCATGAACAATGATTTACTTCATCCTGGTATGCGTATTTTTTGCAACATTGCGACACAGGTTGGTCATTTGACAAAGCGTTTGAATACGGAGATTGATCTGTTCATGCAAGAATAAGAAACTCGTGAACGACTCTACATTTGATAGTACCTTCAAATACAGGATTCCCTGTATTTACAAATGATTCTTGTATATTGAATATTAAATAGTGTTCATCTGAAAATTAGGGCATATGTCCTCTACCACAATATGTGGTGGCGGATCATATGCCCTAATTGCAAATAAGGGACATATGTAGGGTTGAAGACCAGACAAATGACCTTATTTATGGATGGACACTCAATAATATGGATATCTCACCCACAAAAATGAAAATGGGAGGGCACAATGAAGAAAGCAAAAATTGGCGACAGAGTAAAAGTACATTATACTGGCAAATTAGAGGATAATACCATTTTTCATACCTCCAAAGATAAACACCCTGTTGAGTTTGAGATTGGAACAGGAGATATTATCCCTGGTTTAGAAAAAGGGGTTGTCGGCATGAAAGAGGGCGAGAAAAAAACAATAACCATACCACCGGGGGATGGATTCGGCCTCAGACGTGAAGAACTTTTACTTCAGATGGATAAGTCAGAATTCGCCGATGATGTTCTTTTGACTATTGGTCAAAAAATCAGGATCAATGCCCCGGATGGAAAAGAGATTGATGTAATTGTTGCAGATGTTTCGGGGAAAAAAATAGTCTTCGACATGAACCATCCCCTGGCAGGCTGCACATTAGTTTTTGATATTGAGATGATTGAGGTCATTTAGAAAATATTGTTTTGCGATCATCAATAAAAACATAAATCAGGGTCAGCCGGGGGGAATCAAAAATGATGAAAGTAATTCATGAAGGTAAGTTGACCAAGATATATCTGCTCGGAGAGATCAATAGAAGGAACGTTCTTCATGTTAGGGGTGAGGTTATGCAAAAGATAAGACCGGGTATAAGATCAGTCGAATTTCATTTTGAGAACGTAAGGAAAGTGGATTCTTCGGCAATGGCAATGATGATTGTTGTTATGAAATACCTGCGGAGCAAAGCAATTGACCCAAAGGTGATCGGGCTTGACGAGGAATCCATGAAGTTGTTGAAAGCACAGGGCCTTCATTGCATTAACTGGAAGTAAAATCGATTATAGCAAGCTGGCTTTTTGAAAGAGTCGCTTCATCTCTTCCAAGGAGTGTCAGTCCAATGTAATTCTTTCCTGAGTGCCGTGCAAAAGGGCAAAGATCAGCGCGAGGTATTTTCTAAATTGTCTTGCGATGTTTTTTTGTCTATCTTGAAACGAGAACAGACCTCATCGATCTCGGTTTTGTCCAATTCAACGTTCTTTTCATGCAATGGGTCAATACTGGGTGTAATGAGATACGCAGGATGGGGCAGTCGCCGAAAAAATTTGCAATAGAGAATACACTTGCATCATAAAGAGAAATATAATTCCTCAGGTACCGTCAAACAGCTCTAAAGGGAGGACTTGCATCCATATAGCGCCAAACCCATTTCCCCTTATGATTAATCATTAATTATTGCGGCTGGCGCGGCATCATAAATAAAAACAATATCCGTATCCTTCAGTATATCTCGAAAAGCCTCTGCTGCCTGTTGGTTGATCTCTTCATGAATCTTAAGGCGATTTTCATGTATTACTACTCGATTTCCATGAATAGCTTTGTGGACAATTTTTTTGCATTGGTAGAATGTGGAATCTCCTGTTAATAACCTCCCATTTGGTATCAATATCCAGCTCTTGCATGAGAGGGACCATCTTTTTCAAAATCTCCGCAACGCCCCCCTCCGATTCGAGTTGGGTTTACATGAACTACACGCAATCCTTTGAGGGGTTTTATGAGTTGACATAAATGCTCCACAACGTCCCGTCCGGCGACTTTATCGTACTTTTAGAGAATGCTCTTTTCTTTCAATACCCTCCTCCTTGAATGCAGTCTGAAAAAGCCTGAGAAAGATCATGCCGCAACTTGGCCAATGAATAAAATAGGGATCAATACGCTCAATACGATTTATAAGGTTCTTGTATTGTCCCCCGAAATGCAATAGCCAAGTCATCAATATGATTGCTGTTGCGATGACGGCTGTCGATGAAGTGGAAGAATATACTGCCTAAATACACCTGTGGAAGAAGACAAGAAAATTCATACGGGTTTACGAATGAAATATTTGTATTAAAAAGAACCAGCTGAAAACGTATATATTCAAACTGATCATCACTTTTGGCCCATTTGGGGAACTCCGTTATATATATAACTCAATGAATTATAGCCTGTTTCCGTAAAAAAAAGATCTTTATGTATTGTCTTTCCGATTCAAATGAGTTAGAAAGTGAATTCATAACATGTGGATCCCATGCTAATGGGAATAGACTACATGACCATTCTATGAGGTAAAGGAAATGGATGATGAATCGAGAAGAAAACGAGTATTAGAAACCCTAAGGGAAATGAGTCAGAAGACAACCAATTCAGAAAGGTTAAAAGTCCAACGAAATGAACCTGAAGAACTCCTGAGCATCGTATATCATGCATTAGAATCCTCCATTAATGCCATCATTATAACAGACCTCAAAGAGAAGATAAAGTATGTCAATCCTTCTTTTATCAGGATGTTTGGATATCAGAACAAGGATCAGGCTTTGAACGATGATGCAGCAGGCCTCTTCGATCAAAACAGGATAAAAAGACTCACCGATGTGATATGGATTATTGATAAACAACAAGGAAATACTCAAGAGTTTAATGCCCGACGTATTGATGGCGGAGAGTTTCCTGTTCTGGTCTCTGTATCAAATATCAATGATATGAAAGGCAATCTCATCGGCAGAATGGCGTCTTTTGTCGACCTTACTGAGAGAAAACAGGCTCAAAAACTCTTAGGAGAATCCAAAAGACATATTCAAATTCTCTCCAGCAAACTTTTAGAAGCTGAGGAAGAGGCAA
>JAXHVA010000174.1:0-6669 GCA_034189035.1 Thermodesulfobacteriota bacterium | reverse complement strand
CCCTTTTTGGAAAGGTTGGCACGGTAATCATCTTCAAATTTGTGCCAGGGGATGATTTGGGCAAGTCGGACCCAGCGGTTCTCGGATGAAAGCTTTCCGGAGAACGGTAATGTGAAGTTTTTAAATTTATTTCAGAGAGATTATGATCCATGAAGAATCGAGAAGATAAAGATGGTTCCTTTTCCTTGCCTCGCCAATATCTTTAGATAACTAATCCAACCTTTTTATTACAAAAAGTCTTAACAATTCCCATAGATATTGATATTGTAAAAACAATGACAAAGTAGCTAAATCAAGTTGGCTGGATGCTCGGAAATGCTAACACGTCTTGGAAAGAATCGCCTTGCTGATCCGTATCTCTTTTGTCTGCGGCATTTTTTACGTCTCCGTCGCAGATGATGATAAAGAGAATCACCTTCTTTTTCGTCTAAATAGATCTACCAGTAAATGGTTTCACGGCTAACACGCATTGTCTCATCGTCCAGATAGTCAGTTTTGAGTTTCTCTGCAATTGTCAAGAATGTAGTTTCTTTGATCTTTAGCTTACGACAATATTCGGCGGCTTCCTAACCTCCTTCTTTTCCGAAAGCTGCTCCAATGTCAGATTTTCTATATGGCGTATGTCACGGATTGCGAAGTAGGCGTTGTTAGCAGCGTTGTAGATAAAAGACTTGTCGGCGACGTCCAAGACTTCGGCCCATTCTGCGCCAAAATAGCTTCGGAAAGCATTTTTCAGTTCCTCCGAAGTAATATCCTCGGGAACTGTAAGCCAGACCTTATCAAGGTTGCCAACAGCAACCACTCGGCGCGGGATAATTCACCCGGTTTCATAGAAGTAGACCGGTAAAGAAGACGCTGTACTACCCACAACACATGAAATGATGTCAACAAAAACTTTCCTGTCCATCGTTCCAAAAACGACAAAGGGGTGTCTTGCAGTAATATCAAGTATTCCAGGCAATCGATCGCAACCGATTGCCACTAAAAGCATTTCTTCGCTCATATCAATCACAGTTTAATTCGCCAGTCAATTTAGCGGCAGGTCTGGTGTGGTAACCAAACTAAACAATAGAGATGCTGTAGGCAGGGAGATAACCGGCTGTTGCCAAAAATTCCTTTTAGCGGTCGTCAAGGTTTTTTGTTATAAGTTTGGCAAAACGGAAGATGAACGATTTCAAATGGTTGAGCCCTATTAGGCGAGTTTTGAAATCGACTAGATGAAGCTCCCATTATGCTTACCCTTCTGGCTGTCAGCCTATATGATCAGTTCCGTGTTCTTTAATCCTGTCTATTCTTTCATAAGGGCAAAGAAAATCTGAATATAGTACCTTCTTCCTGAGATGTTGTAAAATCTACTTGCCCGCCAAGGATTTGCTCCCCAAATAATTTCATGGAATAGGTACCGACCCCTCTCCCTGCACCTTCTTTTGTGCTAAAATTGCGTTGAAATATCCTTCGAGCTATATCTTGTGGAATCTGTTGCGCGTTCCACACGCAAAAAGACAGAGAGTTATCGTTCTGTTCCAACCATACTTTTACAGTACCATTTTTCTCGGTGGACTCGAGGGCGTTTGTAATCATGTTGCAAACAATACGTAGCAACAATGAAATATCTGTTTTGATAGACAGGATAGTGCAAAATGGTGAGAATTGTAGGTTCTTATTTCGTGCCGAAGGATGATTAAAGAAAAAGGACTTAATTTCTTCTTGTATTTGGTCTGTTGTGATTTTGTGTCGCAATGGGTGATATGTGAAGGATTCTCTTTCTGATAGAGATCTTTGTATCTCAACTTCATTTTTCAAGCGCAATGATGACTTGCGAATAATTTTGACGAGATTCGATTGACTATTTTCGAGATAAAGCATTTCACTTGCCCCAACGAGTGCACTTAACATGTTGTTGACATCATGGAAGAATGTTCTTTCGAGTGCTGCCCTTTGCTGTTGAAAGGTAATATCCTGTAAAAACAATAGTAGAAATCTTCTTCCATCGATTTTTATTGCATGTGATCGAACCAGTAAGGCAATATCGATCGTCAGGTCCCTTTTCTTAGCCCTTAGGGCGCAGATTCTTTCAACAGGTCTATCTTGGCACAGGCTGGATACTATTGCTATAGCAGCCCCGCAGGTAGAACAGAATTTGGTTGTGCCGCATCCGGCTGGCTCTTCATATGCATAAATACACTGTAATGCTTCACCTGGTCTCAAGCCCAAGGATTCTTCTGGATTATTAATGTCCAGCATACGAAGGAATGAATCATTAAGAGCAACAATCTGACGATGTTCATCTAAGATGGCAAGCAAGCCACCAATTGAATGGAGTAAGGCAGACATTACGGGGTTTCTGTTAACTATTTCGATTTCCGCAATAAGCTCTTTTTCATTTACTCTTTCTGCTTGAGTAAAATATGTGTCCATTTTCTAAATGCCTCAGTAAAAATTATTTTGATGTAAGATGATCATGTTACATCATTTACTTTATAGTGTCACCACCGAACGACTTAGTATAGAGGTTGTGGATAAGTTCCTATCTTATATTTTTACCTTGACAAAAAATGGTTCGAGTTTGTAGTTTGCTCAATAAATAATATGAAAAATGAGACGCTATTCACTAAGCGAGATACACTGCTAGCTGAAAATACCCTCCAAAATTATGTCTGTCTATAATGAGCTTTTAGCTAAAACGGCTATGCCTGTATGATCCTAATTTCTTTATAAAAGATAGTTGTAATTATTATACACCTTTTGTTTATAAGTACAACTTTAAACCATCAACACTTATAAATGTATCAATTTTTTAAGCAAGTTGGAAGAAAAAAATCAAAAATGAGAAGAAATGAAACAAACCGCTCATGTAATATCTGATCTTGTAACAAAATAGTGTAATTCTCAATTGTGTCTACCAATGGATACTCATCTGAAGAACCATCTATGGGAATTGCGTATGGTGAATCGCCAATACCATTGTTGTCTGAATCGGAAGCTCCATGATCGTCGAAATAGTTTCCGAGAAAATTCGTATATATGATGCCTTCATATATATAGTCGAACGTGTCCACAGAATGCCAAGTATTTGTGGAATTATAGAGATAAGGCATTGTATATAGCGTTACCTAGAAAGGTGTTCAGAAATATCTCATTATTATGTGTACTTATGAATACTATCCCGCAGGCCTCATTATGACTGGCCGTATTTTCGATGATAATATTTGCCATTCCTGAAACAGTCATGCCCATGCGGTTATCACTGACCTCATTTCCTCTGATCATATCGCTGCCATTACTGATACTGATTCCTTCCCGATTTCTCGTGCACACATTGTATCGAACCACGGATTCACCTATGTTGTCAGGTGAGTCAAACAGGACGATACCAGATCGCCTCCTTCACAGTAGTTAAATTCAAACGTGTTACGGGATGACTCCGTTATAATAATGCCGCCGCTTGCATTCAATAGGCAACGGTTGTGTCGAATACTATTGTCACTTGATCGGTCTGTTGGATAAGAACACGTATACACCCCGGCGGCACTCCCGATTATCGTATTATGAGCAATGCCGGTCCCCTATGTATCAAAAAGGCAGATGCCAACGACATTTGTTTGAGTCTCTGAGAGGCCGCAGCGGTTATTCACAATTGCACAATTGTCTGCCATGACCGTAATGCCACAGGTTTCCCCGGTTGCAGTCGGGGGGTATACTGTGAATCCGTCGACAAAAACATCCGCCGCCGTGACATAAAACAGATGATCATTCACATCAGCCGATACAACGGTGCTATGTTCCGAACCGTTTTCAGATAGAATATGTATGCTCTTATCAACATCAAGGTTTTCCGTATACGTGCCATCTTTGACAATGATTGTATAGCCATTTTGGGAGTCAGCAATGGCAGCACCAATCGTCTCATATGCTTCTCCCGGGCCAACATAGAGAAGCAGCGCAGTGGCCTGTCCATATAAACCGACCAACCATACCGCGACAAAGATCACCACAAACTTCTTGACTCTCGATAGAGTGTTCATATGACACCTCTTGTTAGTGATATGTTTTTGATACATTGATATGGGTGAAGAAGTGAATAATCAGAGAATTATCAGAAGAAGACATCTTTTACTGTTAATAAAAATACACGGGCTTTTTAGGACCATGTTTTAATGCACTTATTTGCTGTTTTTGTAGCTCTTTGAACCTAATATTTAACCGGGCTGCGCCAGGTATGTCCATGGATGTAATGTCTTTTAGATTAAATTTCTTGAAACGATCATTTTGGGAGCAAAATTGGTCGATTAGAGCGTATTTCAGCCCAATTTTTTATAATACGATTTTGTATAATGTCAAATGGTTATAGTGACCCGTCCCCGTCAACTCCCAGTCCACTTTACGAGGGCTTGGGCTTTCGTCGATTAATTAAAACCATTCTCGAGTCGCCACATCGTCCACAAAATTTGGAGATTACACCCGATACAGACAAATGCGGAAGGAGGTGCAATGGCGCCGTCGATCCAGTGGTGTCGTATGAGTCCGGCTGCAGGATCATGGAGATAATCCCTTATGAAGGTAAGTTGTTCATAAATGCCATTAAGATATTTTTGATCGTGTGTTATATAGTACAGGCTTGATAAAGCAAGAATGGCATATCCGGTTGGCGATAGCGATGTAAAGTCATCTGTCTGCGCCCCATACCTGTTCTTGGAATAGGGAGTGTAGTAGCCAGGGCGCCAATTGTATTTCAATGTTTCCATCTCATCAAACAGGTCTATGGCTTTTTCGAGCAATTCAGTATTGCCCGTGGCCTCGTACATTCTTGTTAAACTGATCATCGTAGTAACATTAGGATAAAAATATTTCGTACCGACCGTTTCATGCAGGTCTGGGCTGAATTCATAATAAGATCCATTCCATGCATTTCTATTGATCGCATTTAAATATTTATTGGCAGTGTTTACGTAAGATATAGAAATGAATCGGCTTGGAAAAGTTCTAGCGTACTGCAGATTTGCAATAGTCAGCAAATTAGTAGCAGTTGTCTGGCCATATACCGAAGCAACTGAATTACTCCCAGCAGAGACATAGTATCCGATTACCTTCATTATTCGGTTGATCCTACTTAAGGTGTCTTCCACCAATTCAATGCCATCTTGAGAGCCTGTTGCATCCATATATTCAATCAGCCCCATAACGGCAAAGAGATTTTTATGAAGCCCACTTAAGAACTCCACTGTATTGAGTGTTAAAGTGTCAGCAAGAAGTGTTCGATTGAATTCCGCAGCTTCATCCGCACGAATCTGATAGTCCAATCTTCCAGTTGTTTGTCCGGCTCTCACATAAAATGCCAGACCTGCGAACGGGCTATCATTTATAATCGCTGTTCCAGCTGCCGTTACTGTAATAACCTCCATTCCACATGTTATCTTCTACAGAGATGAACATGGCTTCGTAATCTGATATATCAATGGGAATTCCCTCTACGTGCTGGGCACAGCTAGAGGTAAGGATCGTTATCATTAACAATGCTAATATAAAAAAATCAAGTTTTAAAGCACGTTCAATTTTCATCTGTTCCTCCGTACATTAAAAATTAAATTTAGATGTGATGACAACACATCATTTTATAAAAACTGCAAGCGACTCATTAATAGTCGATTAAACTGTATGGTTTAAGCCCGGCAGTGATTGTGCGCCAAACATGTGTAACGATCTGCGCTGTTTTAAACAGCCAATTAAGCTCCTCAAGCGATCAAGGATCTAATCAACCTGTTGTTTGCCAAAGCCTTGTCCACTATATTCAGGAAGAATGCAGTTGTGCCCTAAAATACCACATAATGGTCTTTGCCGTGTGTCGAACGAAGCAAATTCAACAAATTCTAGCCAATGCCAACTCAAAAAAAACAAAAGCACCGAAAGTCTCTGGATCGTAGCCAGTAACATGCTTGCTCGTATTAGGGATTGGCGCCTGCTAAGGAATGTACGTGAGCTAGGGTCACTTTCTTGGGCTAACTCCCTGAGAGAAATCCACCTGTGATGAGATCAACAGAGGTAATATCACACGTGCTGGAGACTCAAGAGCACGTAATATGCTGATTCAGGTGACCTAGCCTGCAATACAGAAAGCCTCTGTGCTTCTTTACCAGCGTGTTTACAGTCATCATCCCTACGATTAAGCTGGGAGAAAGGCTATTGTTGCTATGGCACGAAAGCTAATCGGTAGAATGTATAGGGTTCTCAAAGATCGAAGACTTTACGTAGTAATGGACTTGGTTGAAAAAAAAAGACAACGTCCAGCGAAAAGGAGAGGCCTTATGCCTCAGGAGACGACTCGGCTCTTACAGACGTGTGTAGATCATTAAGAAACACTTTGGCATTTCTTATGTATCCACAGTATGTTCGGCCGAGAGATAGAGCCCCCGTTGTTTCTTTATTTTTCTTCATAAAACTGCTGTGCCCCGTTGAATTTTGATTAATTAACAACAAAAGGCAAGCATAGTCTTGAATATATTTTACCTATTTTTGTCAACTGGTAGCAAAGTCGCCTACTTATTCGGATAGTTGGATGAAGCCGCTATGCGGCAAGCAAAGAAGGCCACAGATTAAATCATTGCAACCTCTTCATTTATGAGAGATAAAAGATAAGTTGTAAAGTAATTGATTATTATCAATCCAAAAAAA
>JAXHVA010000173.1:0-6753 GCA_034189035.1 Thermodesulfobacteriota bacterium | reverse complement strand
AATTATTACGAACTATGCTAAACAATACATTACTAATAATATGTCAAGCAAAATATCGACTGTTCTGCTTTTTTTGACCTTTTTGATGTATACATGCAATTTTCTAACCGGAAATTACTGAGTATTTCTCTAAGGAGTTTCTTTATGAATTCCCTTCTTAGATCGCAGTGTGCATGAGCCAGATATTCATAATGGCGAATTTCTGCCCCCTGTCTCTTAGAGTGAAAATCAAATCCTCCGTCATATGCTGCCAGCAATGGCAGTGAAAGTCACAGACATAAGGGTTTGAACAGTACTTACCAATGTCAATATCCGGCTTTTTACCCTTCAGCATGTCTTTCATCTTTCTAATCGCATCCTCAACAAATTTCTGCTTTTCAGCGATTTTATCTGTAATGTTTTTCTTTTATGAAGAGATAAAAAGGGATTTACTAATAGAGATAGTATCCTTTTTTATTCAATGAAGACATTTTAACCTCCCAACCGTTCTTGCATTCAAGACAGGAGAGTCACAAAACGGCTGCCCGAATATCATATGAAACTGTCTTTCTTTGTCAAAATCTGCAGATTTATCTCTTTGCATTTCCATATAAAATTTATCTTGCGAATCCTATACGGCCTGTCTGATCACGGGTCATCCTATCAAACCTTTTTTGCAAACAAAACAGGAAAATTCTTCATATAATTGAATCTTTTGATCGCATCAGGAACATGGACATAACTAGTTGCAGACTATTTTTTTCATCAGTCTTACACAGTCTTGACATGAGCTCTTCTTTTCTTTATACTAGCGTGAAGTATGTAAAGGTAATTCTTTCCGGAGCAAAAGATGCCTTGATCTTATTATTTACTTTATCAATAAGTGCAAGGAGGTAGGATAATGAGTTTCAACCTGAATGATCAAAGCAGGCCAATAAAGAATGGTTTGGCCTTTACAATGCACGATGAAGCATACTCCATATACTGGAGAAAGAATATTTCCCATATTGAAACCAATGAACTGGTCCTCGCCTTGAGAGCCCTTCGCAAGGTAGCAGCACATATAGGAACCAATGTTAAACCTATTTTATGGTCAGGCATGTCTGCTATACCGAATAATTCTATTCTCCTTGATCCCGCTGAAATTAGAGGAAGATATCCCATCCCATTTAAAAAGATGGATTTACTGGTGGCAGAAGTTGTTCGCGAGTCCCTTTGTTGTATTGAATGGGGAGACTGGGTGAAAGACCAAGTTGAACAAAAGGCATTGCTTACGGATGAGAAAATGAAGGATTTTCTCAGCAGTTTTCTTATTGCAGCAGAAGATATCTACATAGACCAATTTGTCAGGCATAGTGTCTGGTCTCTTTACCTTTCAAGTTATTGGAAGTCTATGATCAAGAAAAAGCAAAGAGATCCTTCACTTCCGCCAGGTCCTTCGAGCCTTGCAAATGTATGGAGGGATAAAGTCTTTTTAGGAAACATTCCGGTTAATTTTCATCCATATTATGAGAAGCCATTACGTATATTGTTTGATTATGAGCAATCCATAAAGGAACTAATAGGAGTACCTACACTCTCTGAAAGAAGAAACAAGAGGGCTGATCTCTATCTTGAAATGTGGAACCTTCTTTATCAGGTTCTTCTGGAGTGGGAAGAATTCATAGCATCTCCTGATGGTGTTCCCATCCAAGATGAGGCAGGCCCTAAGGTCGAAACACCTGAGGAAGAAGGAAATGAACAGCGAGAAGGAAAAAAGGAGGATGTGCAAGAAGAAGATTCGCAGGGGCTCGATGAGGATCTTGCCGACAAGATAAATTTTGAGCTCGATGAAGGAGAAGCCGATCTGACCAAGCATATTTCGGTCGCTGTTGAGGACCCTGAGGCAAAACAGATGGAAACGATCTTTTCGCGTGCAGTTGCTAGATGTAATGTGTGTGCTGATCAGCAACAAGCAGAACGTTTAAGGAAGATATTTAAAAAGCAGATGAGCCTAATAAGGATATTGAAGAAGAAACGCGCTCGAAGAGGCGTGGATATGGGAAAACTGGATTCGAGAAGGCTCTACCGCGTGCCTCTTGATGGAAAGATATTCAAAGTAAATGATATCTCAGATTATGACTACTCATGGAGCATCAGTATTGTTGCAGATGCCTCGGCCTCAATGGGAGGAAAGGATGAACTCTATAAACCATGGACAGTAGCAGAACAGACATTTGTTTCTCTTACCGAAGCAGCCAAGGGTTTTATTAATCAGGTAGAGGTTTTTGGCTATCAAGAACAGAGCGGCAGGTGTAATTTGGTACGATTATATCAAAGAGGTAAACTGTATACTGTGTATCCTACAGGGAGAACCCCGTCAGGTCAAGCAATAATGGGTGCTGCCCATTTAATGAGAAAGGACAACAGGAGGAAGTTAATCATTCATATTACAGATGGGGCTGCAAATTGTGGACTTAATGTGCTCGATGCGATTCAATACTGCCACAAGTGTGGTATAGACCTTGTCACCATAGGCTGCGGGTGTAATATTCAGACTGAACAGTTTCTCATGGAGCGATATCCCAAAGGAACGGTCTATTTAATGGACGATATTCGAGGCCTGTCAGCAGGCTTGGAAAGATTATTCAAGAAGAAACTTCTGAGATTCAGGTTCAATTAAGCCTTATCATTAGGTTCCGGCTCATATGCAAGCCTTCCATACACACTTTCATAAGACTTGCAAAAAGGACATACCTTTCTGTCAACGTTCTTGACAAACCAATAACATGCACCCTCCTGTTTTTTTCTTGCTGTTTTACAGACGGGACAGAGATTTTTGCAGACATTTGCTGCACTTTCTTTTATTGACATGTTATCCCCTCCCCAATAAAAAGATTGACTGTCTCAATTGATCCTGTAATTTAAGCGTATGTTTTTAAAGAAGGCCTGGTGAGTGAATTCATATATGATCCCTCTTTAGGGCTTGTATTGAGCTTGTTTCGGCCACCCTTCGGGATAGATCTGTCCTGCTTGCTCGCCCAGTTTTTCCTTGACTTTATCCAGACCTGCTCGTTTAAATTCTTCTCTGGGTTTTTTAGGTATTCTGCCGTTCAGGATGGCTTCAGAACGCAGACGTCTGCCTACTGTCTTTTCCAACATTGTACCTAAACCCAAGAGCCGGTCTACATCTATCCCGGTTTCTATCCCCATCTCATCCATCATCACCACCATATCCTCAATGGTTGAGAGACCAACGATATTGGGATCTCTATAGTAGTATGCCCCTGTGCCGGTAACCGGAACACCATCTACAAAATTGGCAGGCTGCCCTCCCAGGCCACCCAAGGTCCCTTCGAATATGTCTATTCCTGCTTGAAGTGCAGCCAGTACATTGGCCAATCCCCAGCCTCTTGTGACATGAAAGTGCCCAACATGGAGATCCGTATTTGGGATTGCATCGAGAACCATGGAGAAATAGCGATACACCTGATCCGGTGGTGCTGAACCGTCGTGATCCGCATGTTCTATGTCCGCTGCACCGATATCCAGCCATCGTTTAGAAAATTCAACTGCATCCTCTAATTTTGTAGGGCCTGATATGGGGCTTCCCCAGATCGTACTTACACAACCACACATCTTGATGCCTACATCTGAAGCCTTTTTAATACATCGTTCAGCCTCTTTCCAATATGCCGGCAGTGAAGTCCCCGAGTTCGCAAAGTGGTGTTGCTCATCCGTAGATACCATCATAAGGATACGATCCGGCCCCCACCCCTCTTTTTTTGCCTCGATAGCTCTGTCAACCGATCTCTCCCGTATAGTAACCACTGTTAATTCTATATCGTCCCAATTGACATTGGCCCTGCTCAGCTTTTTGCTGTTACGTAGTTGTTTCATGAGATCGTCAGCGTCTTTGAATTGGGGCATCCCTTTTGGATTGCCGAAGTTTGTTACCTCCAAGCGTTTGAACCCGCATAAGATGAGCTCTTCTGAATAAAAGAGCTTTGCTTCTGTCGGAATGAAGTGTTCCTCATGCTGAAATCCATCACGAACGGTAATGTCACCCAGCCTGACCTTCTTAGGGTATTTTAATTCCATCATTCAGTTTGCCTCCTGTATTCGTTTATCTTCCCTTGTATTGGGGCTTACGCTTCTCTTTAAATGCATTGAGTCCCTCGATTCGGTCTTCTGTTGGAATGGTTATCGCATATGCCCTCGCTTCTATACCCAGGCCAACATCGAGACTGCATTCCATCCCTTTATTGATTGCAAATTTTGCCTGCTGCAAAGCGATAGGCCCGTTTTGTGCTATCGTCTTTGCAATCTCAATGCATTTATCCATCAACTTTTCCGGTTTTACTACCTGGCTAATGAGGCCACATGTCAATGCCTCGTCTGCGGTAATGCGTTTGGCCATATAAATCATTTCTTTTGCCTTTGGTATGCCTACAATCCTTGGTAGACGTTGGGTGCCACCGGCACCAGGGATAATGGCAAGGCTGGTCTCTGTCAATCCCATGACAGCATTAGAAGAAGCGATTCTTATATCGCATGCCAGGGCCAACTCCAACCCTCCTCCAAAGGCAAAACCGTTTATGGCAGCAATAACCGGTACCTTCACATTTTGAACTTCGGAAAAGGTAGAACTGATTGTGTGAATAAACCGCTTCACATCGTCTGCAGACATGGTCCTTCTTTCTACCAGGTCTGCGCCTGTACAAAAGGCTGCTTTTTTCTCGCCGATTGCACCGGTGATGATTATTACCCGAAGACCATTATTGAAGTTTGCCTCTTTTATAGCAGTATTCAACTGATTAAGCAGCGCAAAATTGAAGCAGTTCAAAGACTCCGATCGATTGAGGGTTAAGGTGAGGATCCCATCCTTTTCCTCTTTTAGCAAGATATCTGACATCCTGATTCCTCCTTAAAACTTAACATTCCCATATACAGAGTCAGGGATTGGCTGATGCAAAGCGAGTTCAAAAGCCCTGGCCAGCACATCTCTTGACTCCTTTAAGGTAATAACACCATCGTGAAACAGCCGTGCTCCGGTAAAGAAAGGATGGGCCTCCTTGTTGTACTTTTCCCTCATCATGGAATCAAACTTGGCTACTTCGGCTTCATTCATTTCCCTGCCTGTTGCCTTCGCTTTCTTTCTTTCAAGACCGGCAAGGATAAAAGCCGCTGTTTTCCCAGACATTACAGATGTTCTCGCACGCATAGTCTGAAAACAGAACCTTGGTTGATATGCCCTTCCACACATCCCATAATTCGCAGCTCCATGGTCAGGACCTATAACCCACTGGATCTTCGGTACTCGAACTGTACTGCATGTCCTTACCATATCGGCTCCATACTTGCCGATTCCACTCCACTCTTCCTGTTTTCCTACCATATATCCAGGTGCATTCTGGATGAAAAGCAAAGGTGTCTTATCGTTTCCGCATCTAATCATCCACTCTGCTGCTTTTCTGGCCGCCTCTATAAAGATCACACCAACTCCATTAGAGGCGATCACACCGACTGGAATTCCCTTAAGCCAAATCTTGCCACAGACGATGGTATCACCTCGGCCTGATTTATATTCCTTCTTGTATTCAGAGAAATAACTCTCATCTGCAATGCACTTGATAACCTGTCTTACATTGATTGCCCTGTAAGTGTCTTGCGGCAAAATTTCATAGAGTCTCTCTACAGGAATCGCAGGTTCTTTAGCATCTCTGCGATCAATATATATTTTCTGGGGAGGATCAAATTTTATTAACTCTTTGAGTTTTTCAATACCTTGCTCCTGGCTTTGTACAAAGTGATCACACCCCCCTGAATGTCTTGTATGAACATGGGCCCCGCCTAAGTCCTCCATGCTTACATCTTCACCTATGGCTGATTTTACCATAGGAGGGCCTGCCAGAAAGGCAAATGCCAGCTTCTCAATCATTATCGATTCACAGGCAAGATAGACGATATAAGCCCCCCCTGCTGTATTTCCTCCTGTGCTTAAGGTATACTGCTTGATCCCTCTTGCAGACATATTACACATATTATAGAACATAGAACCAAACATACCCTCATCTGCAAAGCATTCCTCTTGCATCGGCAAGAATATCCCGCCTGAATCTGCAATATAAACGCAGGTGAGACCGCATTCTTCAGCAATTTTTTGTGCACGCATATGTTTCTTTAGGGTTATAGGATAATAGGTACCTGCTGTCATTCGGCTCTCATTAGCGAATATCATACAATCCTTATTCTGAATTTTACCGATTCCTGTAACCAACCCACCACCGGGTATATGAGGCTGTTTCTGATAACCTATGTCAAAACCGGCATCTAAACCGACCTCAAAGAAATCTGACCCTGGATCAATCAACAGATTTATAAGCTCCCTGACAGGCTTTTTCCCCTGTTTGGCCAGCCTGTTGATCTGTTTTTCCCCTCCAACATTATATGCCTCCTCTCTGTGGGCATAGAGTTTTTCTTCTTCCTTGAGCCAGTGTTCCCTGTTTCTTTCTTCGCTCTTTTGTGCTTCCGGTATTCTCGACATCGTTTCCCCTTCTTAAATTCTGGTCACTATTCTAATCGATCTCTCTTTCCTTATATTTAAGGTTTCCTGAATAAATCGTCAAAGCCTATTACTGGCAGTTTCATAACCACATGAGGCTCTAAAAAGCTCCTGTTCAAACATGAACTTCGATTTCAGCTCTTTGAAAAACAGACGCAACAAGATGGCTTTCAGCCACTTTTCAAGGTTCATCACGAGGAAGCACAACGCCATGGCCGTTTCGCTTGTGG
>JAXHVA010000172.1:0-6811 GCA_034189035.1 Thermodesulfobacteriota bacterium | reverse complement strand
CCCACCGCTCAGGTTTTTCTACTGCTTTGAATGAATCTGTTTCAGTATTGTTGTCAAAGAACAACGCAAACGAAGTGCGTCCTTAAAATAAAATGCTTGCATTTTCTATAGAACACTAACGCCTGGTTGGTGGTGTGGGCCTATAGTTTACTCGCGTTTTTCTTCAGGCTATTTTTTAGGCGAGCCAAATTATTTTGGCCTTGGATACAAGTTATTACCCAATAGCCTCATCTTCACCAACAGGTTCAAGCTCCTTTGTGAGAATTGAGCCCCACTTACCTGTTGGATTTAAATACAATTCCAGAGGGCTTTCATTGCGAAGAGTATTAACGACATCGTTAAATCGTTCCAGTGTATAGCTCAGTACAATCCTATCATTCCAGGCGAATGGATCCCGCACATTAGAACTGTTAGCCCAGAACTCTATAAGTCCCACCCATGTCGTCCCTTGGAAGCATGAAATGCTGGCTAACGGAATATCTCTCTTGGAACTTGTGTACTGTATCTTGTAGCTGTCAAAATTCTTACGTATGTTTGGCATGATTCCCTCCTTGTTTTGGTTTGGGTTTGTAATTTACTTTTAAGTAAAAACAACTTTCTTCCAAAATCTAAGAGTGCATGTAGCCAAGGTGTCTAAGCTGCACGAGCACGTTAGGCTTTTATACAGACTTATTTGCTATTTCAAGGTTTACCCACTTCTTGTATGTCTTCTCTACCAGTTGTTCTGTGCCCAGATGATCAGGTTCGGAAGTATGCTTCCCCCTGCTGCTACATTATTCTTCACGATGTACCAGGGGAAGTGGTACTCCTCCTCTCCTCCGGAGTGGACTCCTACTAGGTGCGGACCGTTATCCCACCATCCGAAGACGGGACCTCCGGAGTCTCCTACGCTGGAGTCTGCCTTTTATTCCAGTTCCAGTCCGGCTCCGTCCCAGTCGTCGTCTACTATGGGGAACCACATAATACGGCTGGGACGCTGGCCTGAGGCAACAGCTCCTGGGTATCCGCTCTTAGTCCAGTAGTGTCCGTCTTCCCAGCTGTCGTGATAAGTCTTTGATCCGAACCAGCCGAGGGAGTTGCCCAGAGGGGTGTAGAGTTTCATGACAATCATGTCGTCACCCTGGTCGTGATTACTGTAACCGTAACCCACCTCGCACCAGGAGGAAACACCGCTGCCGTAGGTTGAGCTGCCATCGTAGTAAGCAGGGGTAAACTTCATAGCCCATCCCCAGCCAAAAGCTCCTACGAACCAGGGGAACATATTGCTTGCTGTAACCATGATGTTGTCGCCTACGAGTGCACCTGTTCCCGACCCTAAGAAGTACCAGGTAGTACCTATGATGTACAAACTTCTACCTTCCCAACGCAGCGCGCCAAGGGTAGCCGCTGGGGTAGTAGACCTGCCTGTCGTCATCTCCGAAGATGTATCCGTGGGGAATGACCTTCTTCCCGCTGATGCGGGTGAGTAGCTGTTTCTCCTGGGGGCTTGATACCTTGGTATGGTAGGTGATGCCGCTCCACTTTGGGATGCCCGGTTTGATCTCGGCGTAGGTCTCCCTTTCAACTTCGGCCCTGGGAAGCATTTTCATCTCGCGACCGGAACGGCCCATCATGAAATCGTCCCCGAGCTCCAGCATCCACGTGCCTTCCTTATCAAGCTGTTCGAGCCTGGGGTTTGCTGCGCCATCCTTCAAAGCCGTGATGTACCTGGGAGAGCGTACCCTTAACTCCTCCAGATCCTTGGGCTCATCCCTGTCAGGCGTGTTGTCCTCTGAAACGAACCTGTCGACATTCCAGGGGAGTTCTGCGTTCTTATTCTCGTTTGACTTGACCTGCATTACCATCTCTTACTCCTTTTTTAATGATCTAGCTGATGATTCTTTCTTGGGTAAAAACTGCCCACCAACCATAAACAACTTTTCCCTTTTCTTTAAACCCTAAATCATCTTATCGGCATCACCTTCTTTCAGATTGCTAAAACAAAACATCGCAACTAACCCCATTTCGGCTGCACGCAATTATTGGGCGTCCTGCAAAGCCTGTTCTTACTGTTAGATTCCGAATTGCTTTGTTTCGACCCATTTCATGCCCAGAAGAGACCAGAAATCGATAGCCAGTTTGCTTTCGACATAGTCATAGGGCAACCATCCATAGCCCTGGTCCCCCCATGTGGAACCCCAAGAGTTGCGAATGAGCAGGGCTCCGGTAGTCGTTTTGTTGCACTTTGTATTCTTGATCTTCTTGGTGTCGTCGTAGCCGACTGCAACTATGGCGTGTCCCCACTGGGCTTGTTCGCCTGGACATGGGTATGGAATTCCACCCTTTACATCACAATAACTGAACGATGGAAATCCCCAAAAACCAAACATTGACGGTATTTTTGCAGCCAAGTACTTCTTAACGCTGTTTAGAACTCTGCGTCCTGGAATATTTGCTCCAGAGGGATCATGACAGAAGTACTTCAGGGCTTCGTAGTTGTCTGCAACAGCATATACAAAACCAGACGGCTCATCATCGAATTGTGGTGTAGAATCCGTATATGACCAGTACTTCTCATCTGGAACTCCACAGAGCCTCAAAGCACCCATCGTATTTCGTAACCAAGCTCCTGTATCGCCGGTTACTTGCATTAAGTTGCGAGTTGCTTTGTAGACAAAGAGACGGGAGCCATCGATATGCTTGTCAAAGGCTCGACACTGCAAATACTCGACAATCCCTACTGCTGCGTGCGCTGTACAGGATCCCAGGCTCTGTTGGTTCTCAATGGGTGAACACCAATCCCTCAGATCGACTTTTTCTAAAGACGACTTCAATTCTTCTCCCTTTTGCAATCCCAACTTCTTGACCATTTCCGCAATCTCCGGCGTAGCTTCTGTGAAATCTCGCAAATCAGGTAATGGCGGCATCCAGCCTGTACCCACAGTCTGATTTGTCTCTCGAATTTCCACCGGTTTATACATCGTATACATTTGTCTCTTCTCCTTTCTTATATAAAATGGTTTCGTATTTCATAAACAGCCACTGATCTATTATATGTACAAAAACAGGATCGGTTGTCCGGCTTCAACGTCGTTAGCCGAGTAAGTGACTTGACAACAGACTTTACCTTTGGAATCGATGAGGAAGAGTTCATCTCCCGAGTTGTTAAGCAGCATAGGACCTTCACGAAGGAGGATTTCTTTGTCTTCTCCTGGTTCGAGGATATCTGTAAGTGCTATCCGATGGTTTGCAAAATCTTGTAGAAACCAACCCTGGAGGTTGACCGGTTCTGTTCCTGTATTGCGTAATGTTACTCGCTCTTTGCCCGAGTCATTGCCGAAGGGGTCCGGAAGAATTGAGGCAATCCGAACAGTGAGTGACACTGTATCTTCCCTTGTGTTTGGTACACTATCTGTAATCTGGTCAGCAGAAAATAAGATTATCTGCGGTTTATCCTGAAAGGTACTGAGTTCGCCGGTTACATACCCGTAGCTCCGTTTCGGATAATCCTCATCGCTGCTCATGTAACGCGTCTCAAGAAGGTTGACGATTTCCTCCCCTTCAGGCGAGTCAATGTCTGGAATATACAAATTAAAAGGTTGCTGATTAGAGCCAATGAGTACGAGTCCACTGCAACCACCCACGCGTTCGATGGAACGGAGTTCTGTGAAGACCGTCGCCTTTTCTCCATCTTGTGCTTTTTCCTTGATAGTGGCGTAATCGAGTCGCGTATTAAAGATCGAACTGTCCTTGCCTTTGATTTTCCGATATTCATCGATGATTGCCGCACGAAGTTTCCACCAGGTTCCAAGCAAAGCGTAATTTCTTTGTTCAGATCCGTTGACCGTCAACTGATCCCACACACCGATTTTATGGCGTTGTGCTTCTAACTCGGCCTTCTGATATCGCTGATGATGACTCGAAAATACTGCGTTTCCGTATTTGACGAAGTAAGGGCTGTACCCTTCATGAATCATGATTTGTTGAAAGTCGATCCCGTCTCTATAGACAAACACGAGCAGACGGCCATAATTACCACGGTATTTCCCAATGCAGGTCCCTAGGTCTTCATTCCCTGGAAATTCAATAGTCACTTCGTCACTGCCTTGGAAAAATTCGATGGCCCGATCCTTTGCTTTTTTACCCCAAGGAGTGACCGGTTTTCCCCCTCCTGCGTGAGATTCTTCAGTGTCTAAAGCAAGAATCCTCAGAGATTCGTCTTTATCCTGGCCCGGAAGAAATACTCGAATCGTATCACCATCCACCACACGGCTGAATTTAACATGTAAATACGTTCCTGTAATTGATGTCATAGTCTATCTCCCCCCTGTTAATAGTTTTTGTCTATTCAGCATAGGCAATTGACAAAATCATACATGAAGAATACAGTGATTAACATAAAGTCAGGACATTATTAGGACGACCATGAAAATATGCAAATCGATTTAACAGTATTATCAATATTCATCACACTAAGATGGAAGAATTACTATAGATTGATTTCAATTCAGCTTTTCCCCAAAGCTTTTTCTTTCTCAATTCCAATGACCATGATCCCAATCATCGGTGATACTACATAGTTGATAGTATTTGAGCATATAATAATAGTTGTCCCATTTGTATGTTTATTTAAGCAATTTTCAGGCCAAATATTACAGAGTTTTATAATAGTAATTTGCAAACTATTGAATTTAATGATAATATTTTATAATCCTCTTGATTTATCTATACTATAGCACCAATCTAAACACGATTGATCCGAGTAATCCATTTCTCATTTTATGTAATCCATTACATATTTACCCTATTTTTTTTCTACTGATCAAAAAGATGAAAAGTATGAATGGGTTGATTGATAGAAAGAAAGATGAGCAGGCAAAGGGCAGAGGAAAAGATAAATGCCTAGGAATGGAACGCTAGAATCAGCTGTGGAAAAACACAGCCTTTAATTCTTATGGATGAAATGGATATACTTTTCGTTTTTTATGCACAAAAAAATCAGAAATCCTGTATAGAACCATTCCGGATATAAATTTTAAGGTATACTCGAAGATTTCCTAAAGATTGCTTATTTAAGATAATTTTTAATACTGCTATTGGGACAATGAATAAAATTCCTCCAGCAAAGCAAGAAACTATACTTGCAAGGATTAATTTAGTGATTTCTATGTTTTTTTGTATATTTTTAGAAATGTCTGTTTAAATATGGACCAGATTGCAACCCCTTGAATAAAGTCAACAATGATCATAAAATAATGCAGATCCATCATTTTTTATTTATAATGTAAAGCTCATAGAAACCGGATCAGCCTCAAGCTGGTGTAAAGTCTGATCCGTTTTTTTGCTTCAGCTGATTTTTTTGGGCGTGCGCAACGCGCCTGAATCCCTATTGATGCGAACACTCATTCAATACGCCCATTGATATCGTATTTGGAAAAGAATTTCCATATTTCAATGGATGCATCGATGTCTTGATTTGTCCCGGGTTTAGTTTGCATACTTCCCGGCCAACTGTGTGAACCAAAGGCTATCTTAAAATGTTCAACTGTGATTCCGTTATCCCCTCCAGCATAGACGATTTTTTCAACTGTACTACTATAAGAACTGATATATCCATCGTTTAGATCGATATCAGGTAAGGTTGTAGCGGTTGGTCTTGGGTCACAGTTGTTTTGGCTCACCCAATATTGGATCACATCTTCGGCCCCAAGATACACATCACCCTTCCATTGTAATCCGATGTATGGAACCACGACGTCATTTTGGCCGTGTATATCCAATATCGGAATCGGATATTGGGGATTACAGTCGAATATATTTTCCAGAGTCATTGAGCCTGCAACACTGGCAACCGCAGCAAACTTTTCGTTGAGTTGGCAGGCCAAGAAATAGCTCATAAAGCCGCCCATAGAGAAACCTGCGCTATAGACTCTTGTTAAATCAATGTTGTACTGGTATGCAATTGTATCAAGCAATGCTTCAACAAAGCCGACATCATCGATTGTTGTATCGCTATTATTTGTACTAACAGAATTCCACTGGGTATTGCCGGTCAAATCCGGTGCTCCTTGAGGATGGACAATGATAAATCCTTCAGTATCAGCGATTGGCCGAAAGTCTGCTTTTTCCATCTGCTCTGCGGCAGTTCCGAAATATCCATGGAAGTTGAATACAAGCGGGACAGACTCCTCACCAGTATAAGATTTGGGCACATAGAGTATATACTCCCGCTGCATGCCATCATAATCGAGTGTGGCATTTATGGTTTGATCAATGAGTGGATTTGTATTTGGGCGTGTACTGCTTTTACTATTATCTTGCGAGCAAGAACTCATTATTAATAGAGTAAATACTCCCAAAAGCAATGCAATCTGTTTGAATATTGTTCTCCTTTTTTTCATTTTAATTGTCCTTTGTATCACATTTCTTCTAAAGATTAATATGGTAAATGTTAAGTTGTTTCAGTATTTACAAATGAATGTTATATATTGCAGCATTTCTAGATTACAATAACAACTCCAATGGTAACCTAAAAAATTCTATTTAAGGTTTCCTGAATAAATAGTCAAAGCCTATTACTGGCACTTTTCATAACCACATGAGGCTCTAAAAAGTTCCTGTTCGAGCAGGAACTTCGATTTCAGCTCTTTGAAAAACAGACGCAACAAGATGGCTTTCAGCCACTTTTCAAGGTTCATCACGAGGAAGCATAACGCGATGGCCGTTTCGCTTGTGGTGGCCAGCTTCGTCATCACCCGTCCAATCCCGTATCTTCGTTTTGCCTGGCCGAACTTGCCTTCTATCGGGCCCCGGTCACATTCATCCCGGTAAG
>JAXHVA010000171.1:0-6939 GCA_034189035.1 Thermodesulfobacteriota bacterium | reverse complement strand
TTTAAAACCAGGCAACGTTACTGTTGTTTATAGCCGCCCTCAAAGCCTGTGTAAATAGAAAATTTAAAGATTGATAAGGATCTGCTTGAGAGCAGAGAACATTTAGTTAAATTAGACATATCCACTCCTAAAATAAAAAGCCCCCTGCGACTGTTATGTTACAGAGGGCTTATGGGAGTGAGATCGCTATACCGCTGAGGACGGCTATCCTTCCTCACGAAAAGGATAATCTCACATAAAACACTTTTTACTTTTGCCTCAGATAACAGCATGTCTTATATATAATCAATTAAATCCTAAATGTCAAGCGAAAACTTACGCCAATCTCTTGAGAAAATCAGCAACAATTTGTCTATCATTTGATACAAGACCATCGATCAAACTAGTCATATCTACTGTGCCGAGACTCACGACACACTTTGAGCATAAAAACTCATCCACAGCCGGTTGACTGTGCCCAGGTTCAGCGTTTTGACATAATATGCAGGTCACTCCTCCACCTCCTCATCTGTATATCCGCAAATTTCGCAACGATATTTGATGACACGAAACCCGTTTTCCCCGAAATCATCGTACCCAGGCCTAGTTCCATACACCCTCTGCCTTGGCCTCGCAAATTCGTATGTGTCCTGTGTCCACTTCATTGGCTTTTCGCACTTCGGACAATCCATTTCCGCCTCCCGGACGTTAACAGTCCTCTCAACGTCTGCGTTTTGTGTTTTTTGCCACATCCTTCACGAACAATCTTGCTATTTTTCTTGCCAAATCACTCAAAATAACCTCCTACCATACTCGGCCATAAGCAATGCATCTGCCCTACCGTCATCTTTTTTGCGTATCAATTTATGTCTCAGATCAGGAAACAACTCTTTTGCCAACTTCAATGACTTATCTTTAGTCGATGATCCTGGTACATTCTTTAACATTGCAGACTGCCACGTTCTCGCAGCTACTTTTTTGTAGTCCAACCTGGTCGCTTTCAGTACTCCCTGCCAAATTCCATAATTTTCGATCAGCTTGTCGGCCCTATTTTTTGGTGGGGACCATTGCTTTTCAATGATCACAGATTTAACCATACTCCTCACAAATTGTAAATAATAAATAGCTTGGTTAAGTTCTAAATAATCATACACAAAATAGTGCGCTCTACTCACAAAGCCAATTGCTCCAGTCTGCCCCGGGTCTATTCCTATATGGTATTTTCGTTGATTTGCCATCTTGACCATTTAAGTTTTGAGTACTGCATCCTCAACATCAACAATACCATTCCAAATATCTTCAAGTTTCCCGATGATCACGTACAACAAATTTGCCTCAACTGATTGAGATGAAATAGATTCCCCATCTTCACTCGTTATTACAATACGTTGAAATTTATCACGCTCTATTTTCATTTTCTTCCCCATTGGTTTCGATTCAAAACATCCCTATTTAAAACCTTACAAATCCTTTCCGCATCAAATAAAGTATAAATGAACCAAAAGCTTCTATAAAAAATACCAGTCCAAAAACTACGATTAATTTTCATTTTCTACCCCATGGATTTATGTTCAAAACACCTTTTTGTCTGTCCCAGATTGTATCGACCAAATCATACAATAAAGAATCAAGTCCATCATGACAAATAGGCTTCCCGTCCCTTTTCAACCCGGCTATCTCAATTCTCAACTCCATAACTTGTTCGTATATAGCAGCGTACAAGGCTTCCTTTTTTATCGAGACATTTTCATTTTTCACCGTTGCTGAATTTAAAAGTTTGCAAATCCTATTTGCCATTTTTTGTGAATGGCATGAGGCCACATCACGGTAGTTGCGAGACATAATTATACTTCGGCCGTCATAACGCTCAACCCAATATCTTTGATTCGGTCTTTTCATCCCTTACGCCTCTCATCATATTTATACTATTCCTCGTACTGCTTTGCCCATTCATGCACAGAATCTTCAATTTCCTCTGCCCTCGTCCCTGTGGGATCAACATCAAACCGCTTCATCCAATCACACATTGTTTGAGCAATGCCTATCTGTCTTTTAAATTCACGCTTGCTTTTACTTTTAAGGCATGCCATATGGCTTACTGTTGCAAGATTGCAATCCGCTATGTAGGCAAATGCATCTTTAAGATTCCTTACTAAATGCTTTTTCACTCGGACCCCCCTTATTGTTTAGCTTGTTTCCCCTAAATTTGTGCTAATGCGCCCCGTTTCTCATCTTCCTCCTGGTTCACGGTAGCTTTGATTCGGCTTCCCGTCTGGCCCTCGCCACCTAAATCGCCGTAAAGAGTCCTGGCGAGAGGTTCTTGGCAATTCGATTTCGACCAAGCGCAGGCTGTCATCCACTGACGGACGCATATGAATATAAGATACTACCCACTAAAATCGTCAATAGTGCTTCATTGTGAACACCCCCTTTCTTTATCCCATGACATACCTGTCTTTTTGACCATATGTGCCCTAGCTAAACCAAATGGCCATGCTGCCGTTTTATCACTACAGACTTGATATGTTATGCCCTTTTGCATGGTAGTTTTTGTTCAGAGGAACCTTAACCCCTGCCCCCGGTAATACTTAGACTAATTGTTTTGTCTTCTGTACCGAAACAGCCCTTAAGCTTAAACACTCAAGGCACTCACTGACCTGTTTCTTGTTTATCGTGGTAACTAAGGTCAAATCAATCCACATGCACATATCCATGTTTGTGAGATGTAAGCAAGCCTTGTGCTCTCTCTCCGGTCGATCAAAGCCCGGGACATAAAAAAGGGGTCCACACCAAAAGGCATGAACCCCTTAAACTTGAGACCTGCACTACGGTAGACCAGACCGCTGGGGTTTCCCCCAATCCCAAGGCAAAGCTCATTATTAAACTTATTAATTATATTATTTTTTAGTCTTAAAAAGTGCATGGCTCACTTATACACCATCCGCATTACATTGTCAAGCTTTTTCTTCCTTGATGTGCTCAATAGCCTTGCCTGGCTCGGCGTCTCTCCAGTTAGGCCAAGATCTACTTTCATTTATGCCCTGCTTGGTGACTAGTGCATTGGCAATTTCCTCTTCAGTGTAACCAGCCCTCCAAGCCCCATCAAAACCGAGAATGACAACGTCAATCCATTCCATCAGATCGGTAGGATTTTTCTTTATCTCCTCTAGCTCCTTGCTAATATGATCACATATCCCAAGGGACCTCTCCCCTGGACCGAATGCTTTGCGAGAAAATTTTATCTGTCTTTCAAGATGTTTTATTAAGTCCATTTCTCCTCCTCTTTTTAAAATAAACAGCAATAAACACTCCCAACCCACCAAAAAGTGAGCGGAGATATCATACGCGTGAGGTGTATTTGTCTTCAAGCTCTCTACAGATCGTCCGCTCCACTGAATTATTATGCTCCTGGTCGTCTAAGAAACGAGACACCATGTAGAAGGGACGTGAAGCTGTGCCTCTGCCGGTAGGGTCCATCAGCATATGGTCGTGGCAGGCTTTTAACAGTTCAATCACTTGGGCTTTGAAACACCCAACGCAATTAATGTTTTCATCAAATCCATTACAATCGGCCCTGTGTATTCTGACATCATCCATTTACACTATCCTCCGTGTGTTTACATTTTGGGCAAAACCACCGACTCTCTATAATCTGTAACGATTAAGCTGAGTGGCGCAGTTTTTCGCGTCCACTCAAGCGCCTGGTTATACCCGTTGTTGATTCAACCTCATTGCCGAACATGTCCCATCCCAACCTTGGCCTCCGGGCAAACAGTTCTAAGTATGGCCCAGGAAACGATTCTGCGTAGGCATATATGTCGTCTGGCTTTCTGCTGTGTGCGATATTTCGTGAAAGCAACCCACAATGTTTTAGCTCTGGTGGGGAAGCATTTCCACGCTTGCATATTAAGATCGGCTCAGAACATCCAAAAACCCAAAAGCCAACTGAGGTTTTGAGCTGAAAATAAACTTCTTGATCAAATAAACTGCGCTGTGTGCCACGAATTTTAATCCACGGCATACCACTTTTGTATTCAAATCCCCACGCACGTATGACCTTAAACCCATCTTCCAAAAGCGGCCAAGTGCACCAAAGGATTAGAACAGCGTCCCTATCTGCAACCTCACTTACGTTTAAGTCGCAAATTTCTTCTGTTGGCATAGTCGAATACACTTTTTCGGCTGCACCCTCCACGCCAGTATTACGATACTGCCAAGGTGGGTCTGCTAATATAGTTCGGTATTTTTTCATAGGGTATAACGATTGAATTAAGCCGCGCCGCTGTTGGGCGTCGGCTTGAATGATTGGTTAGCCGTTTGTTGGTAAACGACTTTTCTTGAGACGTTAGACACACGCACGATATTATATGCCTTAAAATCTTCGCCCCCATCATGCCAGTACTTGAATGCAAACTCACGTGCTTTGTGAAGGTGACTAAATTTTCTGGACTTGTTTTTGCCATAATTTACGATGTAATATTTCGGTCTGTCCGCTTGTCTGAAGGCTTCGTAATCAGAACGTCTCATCCCGCAATTGTTGCAGATCCAGCCGCTTGACCACCTATGCCGTTTACATACAAGTTTTGGCTCCTGGATATTCATTACATCAACCTCATTGCGTAGTGGGCGCACCCTTCGGCGGCATCAATAAACCCACGTTTAGAAAACCCCCTGCTCATCCCAATTGCCTGTTGTTTTGTCATTCGGCATTTGAGACAATGCTCAAACGCTTTGAAAAAATGTTCTGCGTTTGCTTTCATGATAACTCCTTTGACGGCTAATATGCAGATCAGCCGTCTTTATCGGCTGAATCTGCTGGTTATACGTCTTTCGTTCGTGACATTTCCATCTGAATTGCCCTATGAATAGCATCACAAGCTTCATGTAGGTCTTGAATTGTATCGTTCTTGCCTCGAATGCCAGCACAAAGCATCTTCTTGATTGCATGTTGCCGGGCTGGGCAATAGACTTCAAAGGCTTCCAATATAGCGTAAACGTCAATTTTTTCATCAACCGAACAGGTTACTTCGCGAAGATATTTTTTGCCACTTTGGTTGAATGACATCTTTTTCTCCTATGACGTATAACCGGTTGCCTTCACGCGCCCGGCAGCTGTTTAGCCGGGTCGCTGTGAAAGGCTTGGTTATGTGTCTATTTCGTAGGTCGCTCTTTCAAGCCAACCTTCTTTCATTTGCCAGATAGCATCCTGAACGCGCATCCGCGATTCTATCCATCCACCGGACTCAATAGTGTGCTGTTTCCAGTGTCGTACAACACACATTTGGTTGTAGTATTCGTTCATTCTTTTAAAAACGTCCAATGTATCAACCAAATCGTTTTCGTCACCTTCTTGCGATTTCATGCAAAAAAGGTGGCCGTTTGCAAAATCTATTTCATGGTCTGGCATGGTTCCTCCTATCGTATTCTAATTCAACCTCAAGCCGTGTTTTATTATGAACTTTTTGTTTACTCAATACGTCATAAACCGCCGACTCAATGCTTGGGATAAAATCTTTCCATTGCCGTACTTGTTCGGCTGTAATTTCAAGAGCTTTCAATCTTGCGGTATACTCAATATCGACATCAAAACCTGTACACATTTGAGTTTCGGCTCGTTCGGTGTCACGTATAAGCTTTATTGTTAAAGCCTTTTCTATATCAAGTGTTTCAATTGCGTATTTTGCCGCATCGTTGCATATTTGGTTTATCGTTTTATTTCTCATCGATTCCCTTTATTTACAGCTAACTGTTAAGCTGTGCCGCGACGTTAGGCGTCTGGCACAAGCGGTTTGTTATGCGTGATTTATTTGTGGGGCTTGGATTTCATTTGAACTGAAAATTCTATGGAACTTAACACCACCCCTGATGGTTTCTCCGTCCCACCATGCGATGGAATTGTCATATTTGATTTTCCAGCATCCGGTTACCCTCCACTTTTCTCCGAGTCTATCGATTTCAAAATCACAATTTTCTTTGTAATTTGCTTCCATTTTATCTCCTTTCTGACACATAACGGTTGAACTCAGCGGACATGGCTGTTTATGTTCTGCTCGTTCTATCCCCTCCCATGATCAAACATAGCAGGCCAAATATTCGTTATCTTCAATAAACCAATCTAAACGACAAAGCTTTTCTACATCCTCAACGGTAATGCCTGCATCAATTAATTCATCCACATCAACAGAGTAGATAATGCCACGATCGGCACTATCTATACCCCTCCCAGGAATATATTTTTCAATAACCTTCAGGCCTTGTAACGCATTGTCTCCTTCCCAACCCCTAACATTGCCATTCATTAATTCTTCAAATTGACTCCTGTCCATAAAGTAACCTCCTCCTCATACTCACTATCAACTTTTTTTAGTTATTGCTTTTCTGATACCGCCGATTTTTCCCTGTACCGTTTTCAGTGTAAACGCCGGGTGGAGAATAAGACTTGAATACGCCTCGATGATTTCAGCGGCCGCAAAAAAACAGCTTTCGTCAAGTGACTCATGAGCATATCTCAAACGCCATGCAAGTGCCTGGAAATTGTGTCCGCTCGGATCAGGCCACGTTGTGCCGTCACTTATTGTTATTCGTTCCATAGACATGACACTCCTTTTAAACTCCTCCCCCCAAAAAAAAGGCCCCCAATCAGCCACCATGAAGAACTACTCCACTGAAAGAGGGCCAGTTATATATTTTTTGTTCATCTTCATGGTGAGTCTACCTTTGCACATTTCAGATTAAATGTCAAGCTTTTTTATAAGTCTGAAAACCCTAGGCCTACTACCCTCATCCTCAATCAACGGCATCTTGACGCTAGCAATCTGCATGTATTTCCATGCACAGCTATGCGACACCCCCAAATGCTCTTGTAGTTGCTTGATCGTGCACGGTCCGGCATTCAATCTGTTCTGCATTGCAAAAATCCTGTCCGCAACTGTCTCAATTCCTACCCTCATGCTATCCTCC
>JAXHVA010000170.1:0-7023 GCA_034189035.1 Thermodesulfobacteriota bacterium | reverse complement strand
CTTGACGAAGTCAGCACCGCGATTCTCGGCGACGCGCAGCGTCGCCGAGAACGTTAACATCTGCGGCTTGTCCGCAGAATGTTTTTGTTGGGCTGTTGCTCTTAAAAGCTTTATTATGGGGGTAAAAACCCATATTGAGAGCTATGGCCCTTGATTTCAGGTTACTAGTTTGACCTGATCCTCTCCAGTATACAATCAAGTTTTTTTTGACTATTCCCCACTATAGTTTCCAAAGCGTTTACTTCCTTAATTATCTATATATAGGCCCATTTAACCGCTTGGACACAAAGTTAAATTAAAAGCGAATAGTCATAGTTGTCCCATTAATAATGCAATTTTCAGGCCAATCTTCATAAAGTGAAAAATTGCGTTTTCCAACACAATGAATTTATTGGTAAATATATTTTACACCCTTGACTTATCCACATGGGCACAAACCTCAATCTGGCTAAATGAAGTCATCTATTTCACAATTAATGTAATCCGTTACACATTTATCCTATTTTTTTCCTGTAAATCATAGAGATGAGGAAGATAAGGAAAAAAGGAAGGTCAGTAGAGAAGAAAAGGAGGAGACAGTAGCAGAGAGGCGATGTTTCCTTTTAATTTTAAAAGAGTGTCCCTCCTCACCCCACTAAAGGAGGCTTGATTGGGCAAAGGGTTATACATGGAGTTAGATTCAAATGAAGAGCAATAATATGAAAAAAGTATCTAGAAAGCTTAATTAATTAAGGCACCTGGAACGTCTAGATCTCAACGTCCAACTCTCTCAGAATGAAATTTAAAAAGAGCAAAGAGCAAAAAAGGAACAGTTTCACCTGCTTTCTTCTTATAAACAACAGGTCAAAAAAACACGATTCAACTGATTGCCAGCAGTATGGATTACAGGTTATCATAGATAATATAGTAATGCTATCTAAGGTCTCAATTTACCACAGGAAGTCTCATAACTATTTGCCCAAAATACGGTTCTGAAAAATCTGTGAAATGTGGCATTGTAAAAGTAAGATAACCTTATCGTAACAATTCCTTTTTTTTATTTTTCTATTCATCCTGGGGAGTCCAGAGATAAAAAAGTTGTAAAGACTTCTGCAAATCGCCTATAGCATGACCAAACTATCCACTAAACAGGGCTACGTTCAATGCGTTTTTGCTACTAACATTGGCCACTTGACTATCGATAAATAGTTGTAATTACATTATTGATTGGAACTATAATAAGGACCGCAGTCGTATACATACTGGATATGGCCTGAAAGCATTGCCCGACTGCACTGTTTTACTATTAGTTGCATCAAGCTTAAAGGTGTAGGAAATGCCGTACTAAAAATGTGACAGTTCTCTTTCTATGAACGCTTATCTTTGACTACCTGAGAATGACTGAAAACTATTGCAGCGACTCCTTACGCAATTAGAACAAATTCACCGTGTCATTAAGCACCTTACATCTTGACAATGGAAAATATTTCAATATAATTAAGTTAGACGGCTTTTCATGGAAAGTTTAAATTCTAATGGATAAGGCTGGTTATGTTCTCAAAAACAAAAGTTAATTTGTTCCTTATACTGTTTTTTTTCACTTTACTATCTTATCTATTATTGCTGTTTTTTTTCCCACATAGCTTTTTGGCTCAGTTGACCAACATTTTTCAGAGTACCCTTGCTAATTTTATTTTCGTGGTGTTTTTTTTCATGCTTATCGTCTTGTTAGGGATTTTGGGATTGTCAGGGCTTGTTGATTTCTTTTATGGGAAATTACTTAAAAAGCAATGGCAAAGAACCAAACTTGGTAAAATCCTGGTTGTGCAAGAGTTTATAACGAAAAGAGAACTTGAAGAAGCATTGTCAGAGCAAGGATTGAAGATCGGTGAAGTTTTGGTTCAATCAGGTCGTATAACGTCTGACAACTTGAATGAGGCTCTAGTTCATCAAAGAGAGGTACCTCAGAAACTAGGGTGTGTACTGAAAGAGATAGGATCTTCAACGGACGAAGACATTAAATGGGCCTTAAGTAGAATGGGAAGAAAGCTAGGAGAAATTTTGATGGATAAGGGGCTTATTACAAATTATGAGTTATATCAGGCTTTGACTTTACAGCGTTATGGAAAAATACCGATATAAAAAACTCGGTAGAACTCTTACTTTCGTTAAGATAGCGCCTTAGGCATATCTATAAAAGGAGGCAACGTATGTTTTTTTTAAGTAGCGAGACTAGATTTGAACTAGCGACCCTTGGGTTATGAAGCCTGTCAAGTAAACATGCCGCTTTATTCTACGATAAAAGAGTACAAGATTCAATTCTCGAAATATCTCATATATAATCCTGAGGTTAAAATCTTCGCCTTCCTTGACCTTGAACAAAATTTCTCATTTCTGGATGGGCACTAATTAAATAAAGTTTTTAAAATATTCAAGCTTTTGTTTTAGTAAGAATTATAATTTGGAAATATTCAGATAAAAGTTGTGCATCTCCATCATTGCATACGATGGATGCAGCATCTTTTTAAAACATGATTGTAAACATCCTCATCATAGGCTTCAATAGCAGACCGTAAATCATTATATGATTCATGAGAGGGGCCATTTTTCACAACAGAAGCAATGAAATTATTATCAAGTTCCACGTATTCATGAAAGATTTTTAATATCTCAGTTTTGATTCTTGTGAAAGGGCTGTTGGTGAAAAATTACGAGGAAAAATATGACGAATAGCGATGAAGTTTTCATTCATAAGTCCTTATAATTTAATAAGTATCAAAAATATTCTATAGTTTCTGTTAAATATTTCACAAAATACTCTTCCCCAGAGCAGATACAACGAGCTCTATGGCTATTTTAGCTGTTGATTATACCAATCAATGATTGGTATAATCTCAACTACGTCCATTGATGTTAGATACTGTGAATCTGCTATGACCTCCATTAACATATGGGCTTCACGATAGCTCAATCCCCCGGAAACAGGGGTACCAACGTCAGGCGCCTCTTTTGGGTCAATATTGTCCATGTCAAGGCTAACATGGATGATTTGCAAATAGCTTAAATGTTTTAATGCTTTACGAGCCACAGTACTGATACCCTAGTCATCGATATCTCGCATGGTATAGATCTTGATTCCGCTTTTTTTTGAGCTGAGTCCGCTCTTTTTCATCGAGGTGATGTACGCGGATCATCACAGTATATTCAGGCCTCAGCTTGAAGCCAGGTCTGCCTGTATTCACCAGTTCTATATCTCCATACCCGTTTAATACTGCCAGAGACATACCGTGTACGCTTCCGGTTTGAGTGGTTTCTGATGTATTAAAATCTCTATGTGCATCTATCCAGATAAGGCCCGATGGTGAACTGTGCGTAAACCTACCAATTGTACCGATTGAAATCGAATGATCCCCCCCGATAAAAAGAGGAAAACAACCGGCGGCTATTGCTTGTTTGCTCGCTTTGTAAATCTTCTTACATATGGCTTAGCGAGACGCTCTTTTAAAATTTAGTCAATCATCTTTCCAGTAAAAAATTACCTCTTTTTGCGATTGATTCTCCCCGCTCCACAGAAAATCCGACCCCGGCTAAACTCATCTCTAATTTCTTTGCCAGTGCTGTATGGGATATGCCCAATTCTCTTGCCGCCCAAAAGCATAAAAGACTCCTCGCCTTGACTTTTCTGCTCTGACGACCCTTTAAAAAACCTCATCCAGTCTCATTCCTAGCACTTCCGAAACCCTCTCTGCTATTCGATCCAGATCATATCCCTGCCGATGAAGTTTATGCCTTCGCTCATAGTGTTCCTCAGATTGTGAAAGGACCTAATCGATAAAATCCGAATCACCCAGGATCCTCTCATCGCTCATAATATGAACACCACCCTTCAAAATCTCCCTCGCCTCAGTCCAATCCCCAAGACTGCGGATTAACCCACCACCGGTTAATTCTTGCCTTCGGCCTTGGCTAAGCCCCTCTTTGACAAAGGATTCATATTCTTTCCTGGCTTTACCCTTGCTCTTTCCAAAATAGCTGAGGACATAATCTGTATCCTGCCATTCCCTTTTCGCTTTGCCCATTAACGCACTATGTCCACAGTATTTATAACTCTTCAATTCATCAAGGCTTTGAACAATTCCTGCTCGAAAAGGGTTCAGGTGAATGTACCGGACCAACTCCTGCAGATACGCTTCTTCCTGGCATATAATCGACTTGTAACGGTTCTGAAACAACTGGCCTCGACGAACATGTCGGTGGTTGAATCCAATAACATATCCGGTCAGAAGTCGCCTCATGAGCCTCGATAAAGGCTCGGTCCCGGTACGAAAAAGAAAGTGCGCGTGATTGGACAAAAACGCCCAAGCATAACAGCTTGTCTGCGTCTGAGGGCAAAGTCTCTCAAGCCTCTCAACAAAGTCTTCACGATCTTTATTGTTTCGAAATATTTTCCTGCGTTCTCTCCTGCGGATTATTACGTGATGCAGAACGCCCGGAGCATCCAGTCTCGCTGTTCGTGGCATAGCAGTATGTTAGTCTAAATCCAACTCAGTGCCAATTAAATTATTAAAGAGCGTCCCTCCATCACTCCCTAGCCACTGTAAGCGATCTGGTGAGGTGAATGGTTAGGCTGCAGATTGTTCTTTTGTATCCCAACCAGGAAATACAAGTACTGCAGGATGACATTTCAGTGCTCTAGCAAGGACCTTTGCGCGTTCAACACCAAGCTGAATGCGGTCGTTTTCAATAGCAGAAATAGTAGATTGAGGAATGCCTGTAATCTTAGCAAGCTCGTTCTGGCTTAATTCCTGAAGCTCACGAATAATCCGCACTGACTCTCCCACAGAAACGTCTATGTTTTTTTTCGCCAATCTGTAGTTTTTCATATCACTTCCTCCTGTAATCATGGGCTGTGATATCAATTACTTCTATGTAAATCTTGTCTCTCTCAACGCGATAAATCACCCGATACTGAAGACCGAGACGCGAAGAACGGTGGCCAGCCCACTGACCGCTAAGTGCCTCATCGTGAAAACCTTTAATTAGACGTAACCCTTGAGGCCCGGAAATGGTAACAATGTCTTTCCATTTCTCGTATCGCTTCAACGTCTCTTGAGGTAATCGGGGTAAGTTTCGAGTCGCGTTTCGGTGTTCGTATATAGCCCACATATTAAATATGTACTATACTATTTATGATATGTCAAGGATTATTTAGCAGCCTAACAAACGGATCTTTGATCCGCGGAGCGTCAACAAAAAACTCAGCGGCGTGAGGTACGAGCGTCCGCTGGAGCGCCTGGTTGGACGGCGCTTATTCAGCTCGGCAGTGACTTTGATCCTTACCCCAACGATCCCGATTATTTTTGCGTATCCAGTCCTCGACCTGCAGATTGGTATTAAACCGGCAATTTTGGCACCAAAATTGCCGGTTTAATACCAAAATAAGGGGATTTTTGGGGTTCATTCAGTGTTATTTCAGGCTATTAACGCAACCCGCATCCCAATGACTAATCATTTCCGACGCCCCCCTTTACCGCCACCACCTCTACCGCGGCCTCCTCCTGTTCCATCCCTTCGACCTTTACCACCACCTCGTCCTAAACCTCTTCCAACATTTTTTCCTCCGGAGGTGTTTTCACTATCCGTCTTATTTCGACCGCTGCTTTCGGAGCCGTCATGATTCGTTTTTTTGTCTTCTGTCTCTTTTTGCATGATATTCTCCATTCTTTGGGTTTCTTCATTTAACAGCCTGCCAGCTGCTAATTCTCTTTTTAAGGTAATCGACTGTCAATTAAGAAATTCCCTAAATTCATTAATAGTATTTATTAGAAGCTTTAGCTGCCCAACGTTACAAATAACCGGAAAATAAAGGCGCAGAGCGAAGCGGCGCGTCTTTATTTTCCGAGTTAATTTGCCTTGTTAGCTGGTGGAATCATCGTTTCTCTTGTTGTTCTATGTTGCTGTTAAACCTTTATTAACTATTAGTTTCCCCAATGATAAACTACCTTGGTAAGGGCCTTCGATACTTTCCATAGTTTTTCGCCAAAAACAGGATCGTTGGAAATCTCATTACCCTCAACTTTCTTCGGGCTTCCCCAAAATTCTAATTTGGATGGTCCATAGAAATCACCACCCCGAGCAGCTGGGTCCGTAGCAGTTCTTATTGATTGTAGCGCTCCCATTTCTGCACTATTAGGACCTAAGATTTTTGGAAGAAGACGTGTGGGAAAAAGCCGAGATCATGCATTAGGGTTGTATTAACACCACCTGGGTGTGCTGCTACCGCGATAGTGGAGGCGTTGCTTTTTTCCAGGCGACGCTGCAATTCAAAAATGAAGGTTAGCATGGCAAGCTTGCTATCATTGTACCGACCAAAACTCGAGTATGTATCTTCTTGCATCCATGAATCAAAGTTTTTTAGCTTACTCATTCGAAATGCCCCGGAAGTAACTCCTACTACGCGGGAGTTTTTTATACGGATTAAGCGATTGAGAAGCAGTCCAGTTAACGCAAAAGGGCCAAGATAGTTGGTTGCAATTACCAAGTCTAAGTTATCAGCATTCAGCTGAAACCGGTTCGTCATAATTGCCGCGTTATGAATAATAATATCCAGACTTGAATAAGCTGCCATAAACTCATCTGCAAAGCGTCGCGTCGATTCAAAATCTCCGATATCGAGTTCCATAACCTCCAAGGAGCCGAGTGTTATTGTTTTTTGCATTTTCTCCTTAGCCACCTCAGCCTTCTCTAAATTTCGGCATGCCATGATTACTCTGGCACCTCTCCACGCAAGAAGCCGGGCTATTTCGTAACCAATACCGGAATTTGCCCCAGTGACAATTGCTATGCGCCCCGATAGATCGGGAATATTATTTTTATTCCATTTACCGTTGTCGTTCATCAATCTCTCCTTACAAATTTGAAAGCTCGTATAAGAGATCAGAAGATTTGATCTCACGGGACACACCTCGTAAGATATTGGAAATCAACAAGCAACCAAATCAAGGAGGTGCATCCCATGAGACTTAAAGATTATGGCCGAAATCA
>JAXHVA010000017.1:0-56646 GCA_034189035.1 Thermodesulfobacteriota bacterium | reverse complement strand
AAGACACCTCGCTTTCTATGATTTTACTCTTAGCAAAGTGTCCGCCAACATTAAACCTTTTCATCGATTAAAAATTTCTCTAAAAAATATTTCTGTTATATCTCTTGACAAAATCTATCAGCCCCTTCCCCATGTGCAAGGCTTTCCCGCCCTCAGAGTACTATGAGCTAACCCGACTCCCTAATATCCTTCAGTTATCCTCTTTTTCGGTTGGGTAAACTTACCTATTACACAATTAGGAGGCGATAGAGTCTCTCAAGTTCCTGATGCTTCTCTACATACATGCTATGTCCTCTGACTCCGACAGACTTTCAATAAACTCGTCAGAGCGCTTATTGTAATATTAGCTTCTGATCCATTAAAATCACCGCCGTCTGGAAATTACCTAGCTTTCACTAGACCGATCTTACGGGGTTCAATATTCTTCAGGGAGTGCGATCTCCCCTGTGACCTATATTTTTCACTGTGTACGCTTCGTTTGACTGTTACCAGCTTCCACGCAACACTCGGTATGAACTTACCCAGCCGGGACTTTCACCCAGCAAGAAGCACCAAGCTTGCTTGGCGCACTAACGGTCATCCGGTTTTGACCGAAAGGATCAAATATATAGGAAAGGAAGTAATGCCACCGTCAAGGTCCGTAATGAATTCAAATTTCATTTGACTATTCCGGGGGTCGGAGATATTCTGGGACTTATCATCATATTGGAAATAAGAGATATAAAACGTTTCCCCAAGGTATGAGATTACTCATCTTACTGTCGTTATGTAAAACTGAGTAGCTTACAATGGTAAAAGCAAAGGAGATGGGAACAGAAAGAACCGTAACAAGGACCTAATGATCCCGTTGTTTTGGTTGAACGTTGTTTTGCGACACAGCTGTTTTGCCCCTCGTATATCATTAAACTGGAAAGTATGCTTCGGATTCAGAGGAAGTTTTGGAGCGGAATATGGAAATTGACAGGTTGTCTGGTGCCATGCATTATAATTATTCGCTGAGCGAGGTTAATGATATTGCTACTGAAGGAATCTCCCACAGTAACTGCTTACCAACAGTTACTAAAGAAAGTTTGAACTCATTTGCCGTAGCAAAAAATTCTCAATCATACGCTGAATAAATGCTAATATAGACTGAGGACATTGCGAAATTCACTACGCCATAAAATCGATGCTGCCCATTCATTTTCTTTGTAGGGCACGTTCGGCTAAAATAGATTGCTCGCTTGATTGATATAGATTGCCTATAGCATTTGTATCAACCACAATCATAACCGACCTTCTGCTTTTGCCTGGTTGAATTCATCTTTCCCCATTGTTTCGCATCGTTTTTTACTGGTTAATCGTGATATCTCTTTAAGCCAAATACCTCTCTGAATCTGTTAAAATCTTTCTCTCGAGGTTGGCCATAGAGGCTGGCTCTACTTACAGGGGGTAACCCCAGCTTGGCATTGAGGTCTACAACATACTCTGCAGTCTTAATGGCAACAGCTAAGCAATCGAGGATCGGGACATCTGAATCCGGAATCTTGGCGATCCCTGACAAGGTACAAAGAGGACCCAGCATTGTACAGCCAATTACAATCACGTCAGCACCATCAGCCACACACTCCCTCGACTTTTCAATTATGTTCGGCAACACCATCTCAATTGCCTCTTTTGGTCCTTTTTTTAACCACTCTCTCCAGGGCATGGTTATGGGTCTCACAGGGTTGTGTATGGCCCTATCCTCCAGTGCATACTCCCTAATCATGGTCTCCATGCCCGGTACTGCGTTGGGTGCGTTTACAGTAACCACACCGAATTTGTAACCCATCATACAGGCAAAGAGTAAAGAGGACTCTCCCGGGCCAATGACAGGTATATTAACTACACTTCTCGCTATGCGTACTCCTGGATCTGCAAAACAGTGAACCACTACAGCGTCATACCCCTCCCTCTCAACCTCTATAACCTTCTCAATAATCTGCCCCCTGTTTAGAAATTCAAAATAGGCACCGAAGCTAGCAAGGCTAACCATGCCCGGGCTCAATGCTTTAACACTGATCTCTGTCCCAGGATTCATTACCTTGGCTGAGACCTCCTTAGCAAAATAAGTGAATTGTTGGGATATCTCTTCTGCTACAATATCTACTACACAGATTTTTGCCATTTTTTGCCTCCATTTTTGTAAGTGTTTTTTGCCTTTCATCTCAAATGTTTGTAGGTAATCTGCAAATACATTCGCATATTCTCCCTTGAAAAACTGTGGCATGAATGATTAGTTATACAGATGGTTCCATGATTTCAATGGGTATATCCTAGAAATTGACTTTAGAGCAGCGGTAGGACCATTTCTATCCATTCCTCCCTATGGTGTGATACTCCCATCATGAAACGGATCCCTTGTCTTTCTTCCATCAGGAGTAGCCCAGGTACTCACAGCAAAGGAATAGAGTGCTGATGCTGTCCTCCCATCGATGAACCCAGGAGTCCTATAATAGGTATTGAATCTTTTTGTCTCTTCAGCCACTTTGCAATAAAGATCCCTTGCAATCAGATCCAAATTGCCATTGTCGTTTCCGAATTTCGGTTCCTCATGTGATATAAACGCCATCCGTAATTCTTCTTTTTCTTCCCAGTTTTCCATGATGATATAGATCAATTCGGCCATAGTAAGCCTCTTATTTATCAAAGACGAATTTCTTGATAGCTACCAGCGAATCGGCTAGTATCAAGATACCAATTATCAACTGGCAGGGATAGTTGAAATCGACGATTCTTTCTTTGGTGCACATAAGAAAGGGGGAGACAAAAGGGAACGGGGGAGTTCCAAAGCCACTGTGATAGCTGAGGCTTCCACCAATAGAGAGGGTGTCAGCTATGCCAAGATTACAGTAGTCAACAATGTTGATAGTTAAACCATTGATGCTTTGGTAAAAGCAGATATTATGGGAAAGCAACCCGTCAAGTCGGACGGATTTCCAGCCTATAATATTGTTGGCAAGAGTGCTCATAAACATCAACGAGAGGTGGTCAAGGACAAAAAAGCCCATGAAGTAATGAAATGGGTCCAGATTTTGATTTCCAATACTAAGGCATTTATCCTTGGAACCTTCCATGGAATTGGCAGGAAACATCTTAAAACCTATCTTGATGAATTCTGTTATCGGTTCAATCAGCGATGGTGGGAAATTCAGCTCTTTGATAGATTACTAACTGCCTGTATCGCTTCAAAAGGGATCAGATTTTCGGAGTTAACTCAATAACCATTAAATTTAATCCCTTTACTAAAAATACTCCACTAAAATGGCCTCTCTGCTTAGGGTAGAATTTCAATTACTTTTTGTGATTAATAAATGAAGGGGCCTCTAGGAGGGAGAAGTTTAGTTAACACAAACCAATGACATGAACAACTATGATTGCCTTATAAAAAGTAGAGTGTTGACTAGAGGGTCGCAGTGAATGGAATTTGAAGGTTATCCTCCACGCTTGGTTACCCTTTCGATATACTCCCCTGTTCGGGTATCAATCTTTATCACATCTCCTTTTTCTAAAAATAACGGCACCTGGATAACTGCTCCAGTTCCAATGGTAGCTGGCTTACTTCCTCCTGAAGCTGTATCGCCTTTCAATCCTGGTTCCGTATCAGAAATAGCAATCTCTACAAAGATTGGAAGCTCTATGCCGATAGGTTCGTTATTATGAAAAAGTATAGTGGTGATGATATTTTCCTGGAGAAAGCCTTTCTTTTCTCCCAATTGTTCTGCTGTCAGGTAAGTCTGCTCGTAAGTCTCTTGATCCATAAAACAGTATTTGTCTTCAGTATTGTAGAGGTACTGCATTTTACTCTCTAAAAGATCCGGTTTCTCCGTTTTTTCTCCTGATCTAAATGTCCTGTCAATAACATGGCCGGTGATCAAGTTTTTCAATTTTGTTCTGACAAATGCACCACCTTTTCCAGGTTTTACATGTAAAAATTCTATAATTTCATGGGGTTTCCCCTCGAGTTCGATCTTTAATCCCTTACGAAAATCCGATGTTGAATACATAGCTCCCTTTTTATCCTCTATGAACGGGTTTTTATTTAAGCGATATACAGGTCCTTTGATAAATAAGTCAATCTTTCACATCCAAAGGAGGTGACTCGAATCATATCCTCGAGTCTGACCCCTCCCCACCGAGGTATATAGATGCCAGGCTCTATAGTAAATACCATCCCTTCCTCTATTATTCCCTCACTCAAAGGCGAAATATGGGGCATTTCATGAACCGCTAATCCCACACCGTGCCCTGTACCATGACCAAAGTACTTACCAAAGCCTGCCTTCTCGATATAGTCTCTTGCTGCAATATCAACCTTCGTAACGTCTACCCCGGGTTTAATCGCTTCAAAGGCCTTTTGCTGAGAATCCCTCACGATTTGATGAATCTTTTTTTGTTCGTGTGTCGGTTTGCCAACGACAAGAGTTTGTGTCTCATCAGAGCAATACCCCTGATAACGGGCACCAAAGTCTATTAAAACGAGATCTCCCTTTTCTATCCTCTTATTCGAAGAGACACCATGCGGTAGTGCTGCCCTTTTCCCTGAGGCAACGATGATATCGAAAGGTATACCTTGCCCCCCCCTTCTCTTGATAAGGTATTCTATCTCTAAGGCAACCTCTCGCTCCTCAATCCCAAATTCAATCTTCTTAATTGCCTGGAGATAACTCTCTGATGCAATCCTAATTGCCTCTTTAATGGATTCGACTTCCGCTTCTTCTTTTTTACTCCTTATACTTTCCAGTCCCTTTGGAATCGGAATCAGCCTGGTATCCTGCAGGTTCTCCGACAGTTTGTTATATGCCTCAAATGTAATATGTTTTGGTTCAAATCCTACATTCTTAAAGCAAAGCCTTATAATCAGCTCAGAAATTTCACTCTCTTTTTTACGGTACTGCTGGACAATAAAACCGCTGGTCTGTTCTGCTGCCTGAGTTGTATACCTGGAGTCAGTTAAAAAATAGCTCTGATCTCGGCAAAACATTATGATGCCCTCTGACCCGGTAAAACCGCTTATATATCGTATATTATCCAAACTGGAGATTAAAATGGCATCCAGACTATACGAGTCCAGTCTCTCTTTTATCTTCTGACACGCTCTTTCCCTCACCCTATTCGTCTCTTTTTAATATACCGACTGCGCCTTTTATACCAAGAAGATAGCTGTCCGTTCCAAAGCCAGTGATTTGGCCTTCAACAACATCTTGTAGCATCGATTTTCTGCGGAAATCCTCTCTCTTATATATATTCGACAGATGAATCTCTAGAGTAGGTATCCCAACAGCAACAACAGCATCTCTGATCGCAACACTTGTATGGGTATAGGCACCTGGATTTATAATAAGCGCATCAAATAGCCCCATAGCCTCCTGAATCTTGGTAACCAGTTCCCCTTCATAATTTGATTGGAATACTTCAACGGAGACCCCTTCTTCTTTTGCAGTCCTTCCTATTCTCTTGTTGATCTCCTCTAATGTAAGCTTCCCGTATATCTTCGGTTCTCTCTTGCCGAGCAGGTTGAGATTCGGCCCATGAATTACCAGTAATCTTTTCACCAATAGCTCCGTTTTTAGTTCAAATCGATCTTCCTTTTAACCTTAGAAGGTTGTCGAGCCATTTATTTAATGTAGCAATAACCATTTCTTTCTTTAAATCATCCAAAGACTTCGCCTTCCTGGATGGGGCATATGCTTCTTCTTTTTTATGTGTTATAGAGTTTATTTTCTCTTGTACCTCGGTATTTGTCGGGTCTTTTGCCAATATCTCTCGATAGATTGACAACGCCTTATCCGTATAGCCTTGCTTCAAATAAATATCCGCTATAGCCGGTGTAGATATCCTTTTCTTTGCCTTTGATTTCTCTTCTTCCTCTGCTTCTTTCTTTGCTTGCTGTTTCTCTTTTATAATAGACTCTGGTGTTTCTTGTTTACTTTTCTCCTCTTTTTTAATGGGCTTCTTCCGTTTTATATCGCTTTTTGCCTCTTTTTTAATTGGATCATCTGTTTTTATCGAATGCAGGGACAACTCTAAATCATCTAGAGATTCTATCTTTATGGGAGGGATATATACTTCTTCTTTTTTATGTGTTATAGAGTTTATTTTCTCTTGTACCTCGGTATTTGTCGGGTCTTTTGCCAATATCTCTCGATAGATTGACAACGCCTTATCCATATAGCCCTGCTTCAAATAAATATCCGCTATCGTCGTTGTAGATATCCTTTTCTTTTCCTTTAATTTCTCTTCTTTCTTTGCTTGCTGTTTCTCTTTTATAACAGACTCTGGTGTTTCTTGTTTACTTTTCTCCTCTTTTTTAATGGGCTTCTTCCGTTTTATATCGCTTTTTGCCTCTTTTTTAATTGGATCATCTGTTTTTATCGAATGCAGGGATGAGTCAGTCTTGGAATCCTCAATATCCATAGATAAATATATTCGGTATATCCATTTAGCTTCTTTTGTTCTGCCTTCATTCTCGTAGATATCTGCTAATAATTTAAATATCACCTTATTATTGGAGACAACCCTGACAGCCTCTTCGAGTTCTTTACGAGCCTCTTGCATCATCCCTTTCTTTAAATAGCATCTCCCTAAGAAAGCCCTCGCATTCCAATCCTGCGGATTCACCTTCAGTTTATTCACGCATACTCGAATCGCTTTATCAATCGTTTCATCCATTATAGATACCCCTTAGACAGTGTAGATTCATACATGGCCTTTTTACCCAATCTTTGAACCTGCCTCATGGAATATGCACCATATTTTCTTCACCTTTATTGAATTTGAAAAAAGAATGGTCATTGCTGGATGGTCACTGGATATTGACACCAAATGAAAAGTTATCACTTTTATTACAAAAGGTTAGAGACTTCCTCCGTTGAGATGGTTTTAAATATAACACGGCCGATATCCTCTGTCAATACAAACTTAACTCCAGAGCTTCCTATCTTTTTATCCATTTTCATGGCCCGGGCATATTCTTCTTTTGAGAATTTTGGCAATTCCGTTGGAAGACCCGTTCTTTGAACCAATGCTTTGATTCGAAAGAAGATATCTTTACTACAGACACCAAGCTTAACGGATAGATTCGCCGCTGCTATCATACCAATAGCAACTGCCTCGCCATGCTTATAACGCTTATAGTCGGTTAATGCCTCTATTGCATGACCTATTGTATGCCCAAAGTTTAATATTGACCGGAGTCCGCCTTCCCTTTCATCCTCTTCAACGACCTTGGCCTTTATTGAACAGCACTTTTTTACAACCTTTAAAACGGATAACTGATCGAGATTGAGGATTTTCTCTAAATTATCCTCTATAAAATTGAAGAGGTCAGCATCCCAGATAACCCCATACTTTATAACCTCAGCCAGTCCAGAGAGCAGTTCCTCCCTCTTTAAGGTTTGTAGAGTGCTGACATCAATGAAGACCAGTTTGGGCTGATAGAATGCACCAATTAGGTTTTTTCCTTTGGGGTGATTTACACCTGTCTTTCCGCCAACACTGCTATCTACCTGGGCCAATACGGTTGTAGGGATTTGGATAAAGGGAATCCCTCGAAGAAAGGTTGCTGCAACAAAACCCGTAATATCTCCAACAACACCTCCGCCAAGGGCAACAAGTGCACACTTACGATCCATCTTATGGGTAATCAGCTTGTCGTAGAGTATGCTCGCCCACTCAAGCGACTTGTGTTTTTCTCCATCAGGGACTTCAATAATAGAGACGTTGAAACCTGAATCCTCTAAACTGCCTGCGACAGTACTGAAAAAAAGGTCCCCTATTGATGGATTCGTGACGACAGCGATTCTTTTGCTGATTTCTAGTTTAGAGCTGACCTTGCCGACATCGTCAAGGGTATTGTATCCGAAGTAAATAGGGTAACTCCTGTTACCAAGATCTACGATTATCTTATCCATCTATGCATCCCTTTATTCGATTATTTTTTTACTGTTTTTCTGGATAACTATCTAGAATGCTTATTGACTTACTTCAGTAAAAATCGGTCACAGCAAAGGCAATCATACTATAACCCGTGCAAAACTCTCTATTGAGTAAGCATAAAGAAAGAACAGTATTCATGATTTGCATTAGGCAATCATAAATATATCTTTTTAAGACTCTCCACAAAAAAACAATCTCCTGTTCTTTCTTAACGCTCACTACACTGCTCAAACAGTTGCACGGTTACAATGTGGCCGCCTTTGCTGAGTTAAGTCAATAACCATTTTATCTATATACCAACAAGCAAGAAAAGGGGGGTTAAATTTTAATGCGTGTAGCTGTTTGAGCATCCAAGTGAGCGTTAAGAAAGAATATGAGGAAAGATGCGAGTTTTTTTACACGGACTAGAATTTGATTGCCGCTTCTTGCGACTCCTTTCAAAGAGCTAAATCATTAAAAACCATTTATTTATATATACACTATAATGACTATTGAGTTAACTCCGAATAAATAAATTTTCGTTTTTATTAACTAAATGGATAGCATTATCAGGTATTTATTGAAAGCTATCGTCTCTTATTTTTTAGAATCAATACGTTACACATAATGTTTTCGGAGCGAAATCAATAACCATTTAAACTATATACCATGATGCTGTGATGGTCAAGACGAAACGGGGGGGGGGTACTTATGGGTTGAATGAAAAACGATTCCATCATATAATCCCAATTCATGTATATAATTATCATCTCATTTGTGTCCAATCAGAAAAGTACTCGTTTGGGCAAAAAGGTAATTTAGAATTGTTATGAGAGCTATTGATTTTAGGGTTTTGTGTCTTATTCTTCCCTCCATTGATTTTTGCGGGTTTTGTACTGGCAGGAGCGGTTCCTGGGGCCATGGCGAGCAATGTGATCTCCTTTCTGGCTAGAGCTGACGTTGCCTACTCGGTATTTATGACGATATTTGCTACTGTCTTAGCCCCTCTGCCTACTTGAGCACTTATCAAGCTATTCGCCAGAACAACAGCCTCCATGCCCTTTATCAAAATAAGCTGGCAGATTTCATTGATGGTGGTCATACTGGTTATCGTCGGAGTCACGATACGTCATTTCCACACAAATAAGGCAAAGGAGCTCGAGCCATTCATTGTCTTCTGCTCTAACTTCTGCTGCCATTACATTCATATGCTTTATATCATTGCAATAAACCATAACAGATTTTTAGAACTATCCGTTTAATCCTGGGGGCTGTATTAATGAATGCATTTGGAATGCTATTAGGTTATGGGGCAGGGAATTTGTATGGCTTTGATGCCAAAAGGAAGATAACCTTATCCTTTGAAATCGGAATGCAAAATGTAGATTTGGGCGCAATACTTGCGAGCAATAATTTTGCTCCACAGGCGGCTCTCCCACCAGCCTTATTTGCAACGGGTGTGTAATCATCGTATCATTCATTGCAAGGATATGGGGGCGTGCAATTAAATAAGCAAATCTGAATTCAAAGGGAATCTATCTATCAAGCATTTTTTTAAATTCGTCCTCTGTTATCATCTTGATCCCCATTCTTCTGGCCTTCTCTGCCTTAGTGCCCGGGTCATCTCCAATAACAACATGTGTCGTCTTAGTGCCCACATTCGACGAGGTCTTACCTCCAAATTCTTCTAGTCTTTTTTTTGCCTCATCCCGTGTAAATGAATTGAGCTTTCCGGTAAAAACGAATATCATACCATCGAGGCTGCTTCCTTTTGCATCTGCCTTTTCAGGGTATCTCACCCCAGCCTCCCTTAATCTCTCGATCACCTCTATGTTCTCTTTTTGACTGAATGATTTTACAATACTCTTTGCTACTTCAGGCCCAATCTCATGGATACCTAGCAAGTCATCTTCGCTTGCGTTCATAAGACACTCTATATTCCGGAAGTTATCAGCCAATATCTTGCTTACATGCTCTCCTACATGCCTTATCCCAAGAGCATAGATAAGCTTTTGAAGAGAGGTCTCTTTACTCTTTTCAATCGATTCTAAAAGATTTGAGGCAGATTTTCTTGCCACCCTTTCAAGGCCCACTAGTTGTTCCATGGGAATAGAATACAGATCAGCAACATTACGAACCAAACCCCTTTCAGTCAATTGGGCAACCAGCTTGTCTCCCAGCCCGTCGATTGCCATAGCCCTTTTTGAGGCAAAGTGTTTGATAGTCTCCTTCAATCTTGCAGGGCAGAAAAGCCCCAGACACCTGTGGACTGCCTCATCCTTCGGCCTGAAGACTTCAGCCCCACATACAGGACAGAGCTTCGGCATACTGAACTTCTCTTCGCCTCCATTGCGCTTTGTCTCTATCACCTTAACCACTTCAGGGATCACATCTCCTGCCCGCTGAACAACTACCGTATCGCCGATCCGTATATCCTTCTTTTCAATCTCATTCATGTTGTGCAGATTTGCCCTGCTCACCTCTACCCCTCCTATCCTCACGGGTTCCATTATTGCTACAGGTGTGAGGGCACCTGTCCTGCCTACTTGGAGTTCAATCTTTTTGATCTTTGTGGTTTCCTGCTTGGGTGAAAACTTGAATGCTAATGCCCAGCGTGGGCTTCTCGATATTGAACCCAGTCTTTCCTGTAATTTTAGGCAGTTCACCTTTAAGACGATCCCATCGATTTCATATCCAAGGTCATCTCTTCTTTGGGTCATCCTTTTGTAGTAATGAAATATCTCTTCAAGGTTTTTGCATATAGCAATATCGGGGATCACTTTCAATCCCCATCGGGCAAAGAGATTCAGAGTTTCTAGCTGGTTATCGAATGATCTGCCCCTTACAACCCCTATACCATGACAAAAGATACTAAGAGGTCTTATTGCGGTTATCACAGAATCTAATTGACGTAATGAACCTGCTGCTGCATTCCTGGGATTGGCAAAAAGCGGTTCCCCCTTTTCTTTTCTTTGCATGTTGAGCCTTTGAAAATCTTCTGTACCCAGATAGACTTCACCTCGCACCTCCAAGTACTCCGGAATCTCCTTTTGTTTGCTAATGAGCCTTAATGGAATCGACTTTATGGTTCGTATGTTCTGTGTAATATCTTCTCCTAACACCCCGTCTCCCCTTGAAGAACCTGCGACCAGCCTTCCACGGTCATATATAAGCTCCACCGCAACACCGTCTATTTTTGGCTCTGCAATGTACTGTATATCGTTCGTGGTGTTAAGGTTCTTCTTTATCTTCTGATCAAACTCTCTGACCTCCTGTTCATCTATTACATTGGCCAGGCTGAGCATCGGTATGGAGTGTCTTACTGTATTAAATCTTTCTAAAGGACGGGCGCCTACCCTCTGGGTTGGAGAGTCAGGGGTAACCAGTTCTGGAAATTCGCGTTCCAATCTCTCCAGTTGTCTTTGCAACTCATCGAATTTGGAATCGGAAATCTCAGGGTCGTCCAAGGCATAGTATCGGTAATTATGATGATTAATCTCCTCTTTCAATTCGCTGATGATCTGTTTTGCATCTCTTCTTTCCATGAAAACACCGAGTTTGATATTGAATTGTCTCAGTTCTTATATACAACGATTTGAGAAGCCTGGCAATCAAAAATCTTTTTTTCCAGGGGATAATATCTATGGTTTATTATGTTTAATTATAATCTTGTGTGTTTTATCTTTTTGTTGTAATATATTTAAATGAATACTTAAAAGAATCTTGCACAACATCCTAGAGAGTCTGACTTTTATGGGAGATCATAAATGATCGGAAGCATTTTAAAGAAGGTAATCGGAAGCAAGAACGAGAGAGAATTGAAAAAACTCCAGCCCCTGGTTGCTATGATCAATGAATTGGAACCAGAGGTCAAAAGCTTAGAAGACCATCGACTGAAAGCGAAGACATCCGAGTTTAAACAGAGAATTGAAAGAGGAGAAACCCTCGATGAAATCCTGCCAGAGGCATATGCAATAGTCAGAGAGACATCGAGGAGGGTTCTAGGGGAACGCCATTTCGACTCCCAGTTGATTGGGGGTATTGCCTTGCATCAGGGTAAGATTGCAGAGATGAAAACCGGTGAAGGAAAAACCCTGGCAGCTACACTCCCCGCTTATCTCAATGCCTTAAATGGGGAAGGCGTCCACATTGTTACAGTTAATGACTACCTGGCGAAAAGAGACAGTGAATGGATGGGAAAGATATATAGTTTTTTGGGCATGTCTGTTGGGGTAATCATACATGGTATAGACGATGAGACCAAAAGAAAATCGTATAATTCGGACATTACCTATGGGACAAACAACGAGTTTGGCTTTGACTATCTCAGGGATAATATGAAGTTCAGCATCGATGATTATGCCCAACGAAAGCTAAATTATGCAATTGTGGATGAGGTTGATAGTATCTTAATCGATGAGGCCAGAACCCCTCTTATCATTTCCGGTCCAACAGAGGAATCTACAGAGAAATATTATCAAATCAACAGGATTATTCCAAGGCTGAAAAATGAAAAATATTATACGGTTGAGGAAAAGACAAAGACCGTTGCCCTTACCGAGGAAGGCGTAATAGAGGTTGAAAAATTACTTCATGTGAATAACCTTTATGACCCAAGGAATATCGAGATACTGCACCACGTAAATCAAGCATTAAAGGCTCACACCCTTTTTAAGAAGGACATCGATTATGTGGTTAAGGAAAATCAGGTGATAATCGTTGATGAGTTTACCGGCAGGTTAATGCCAGGCAGAAGATACAGTGACGGCCTTCATCAGGCATTAGAGGCAAAGGAAAATGTCAAGATAGAAAATGAAAATCAGACACTTGCTTCAATTACATTTCAAAACTTCTTCAGGATGTATGAAAAACTAGCCGGAATGACTGGAACAGCAGACACAGAAGCAGCAGAGTTTAGGAAGATATATAACCTAGATGTTCTGGTTATACCCACCCATATGCCTATGATAAGGATCGACAATGAAGATGTTATTTATAAAACGGAAAGAGAGAAGTTTTATGCAGCTGTTGACGAGATAAGAGAGCTGAACATTATAGGCCGTCCGGTTTTGGTTGGTACGATCTCGATTGAGAAGTCTGAGGTATTGAGTAAGATGCTTAAAAAAACGGGAATCAAACACCATGTACTTAATGCCAAACACCACCAAAAAGAGGCTGAAATTATTGCCCAGGCAGGGAGAAAAGGTGCAGTAACAATATCAACGAACATGGCTGGAAGAGGAACGGACATTGTCCTCGGTGGAAACCCAGAGTTTCTCGCTGCAAAAAAGGCAAAAAAAGACAGCAATTCGGAAAAATATCAGGAAATGCTCCCAGAGACAAAAGAAATATGTAAAAAAGAGAAAGAAGAGGTTATTGCACTGGGTGGATTGCATATATTGGGTACAGAGAGACATGAGAGCCGTCGTATTGACAACCAGCTCAGAGGAAGATCAGGCAGGCAGGGTGACCCCGGCTCCTCTAGGTTTTACCTTTCATTGGAAGATGATTTGCTCAGGATATTTGGTTCCGAAAGGATGTCTTCTGTTATGGGTAAACTGGGAATGGAAGAAGGCGAGCCAATCAAGCATAATCTGATCAGTAAGGCTATAGAGAATGCACAAAGAAAGGTAGAGGGCCATAACTTCGATATCCGTAAACATCTTTTGGAATACGATGATGTTATGAATAAGCAACGAGAAGTTATCTACCAAGAGCGCAAAGAAGTATTGAGCGGCGAGGATCTAAAAGAGAGCATACAGGATATTTCTGAAGAAATCATTGAAGGTATCATAGATGTTTATATTGATGAAAAGACCTATTCAAATGAATGGGATATGAAAGGATTAAATGAAACGATTTACAATCAATTTTCTTTCTATTCAGATACAAATAGCATCCCAATTGATGGGCTCACCAGGGATAAACTCATAGAATTGATCATCTCACAGATGAATGAATTCTACGATAAAAAAGAGGCTGAATTGGGGAGTGAAACTATGCGTTTTTTAGAGAAGATCCTATACCTTCATACGATAGACAGTCACTGGAAGGATCATCTTCTGGGTATGGATCATCTAAAAGAGGGCATTGGACTTCGAGGCTACGGACAGAAAGACCCCCTGAGAGAATATCAAAGAGAAGGGTATGAGATGTTTTCTGATATGATTTTTCGGATAAAGCAGGATGCAGTAAAGAAACTCTACATGACCCAACTGGCCAAGGAAGAGGATATCTCAACACAGGTACCTATGAAAAAGCAGAGGTTTTTCTTGTCAAGGGGAGGAGACGATGATTCTTCTCAGAGACAGCAACCTGTTAAAAGAAAAAATAAAAAAACCGGCAGAAATGACCCATGCCCATGTGGCAGTGGAAAAAAATACAAGAAATGCTGCCTGTTAAATGAACATACTCAAAATGTCTGAAGAAGTGTGTATCCATCAATAAATGAGGTAGGTAAAAAGCAGTGACAGAACAAAAGGAAAACGAAATAAGATTTGAAGTGTCAGGTTTTTTGGCCAATGGTATATCATCAGGAATAAAAAAGGATAAGAGCAAAGACTTGGCACTGATCTACTCTGAGACACCGGCCAAAATATCGGCTGTTTTTACTCAAAATAGAGTGAAAGCTGCGCCAGTACTTGTGAGTATGGATCGGGTTAAAAAGAAGGTAGCTAAAGCGGTTATTATAAATAGTGGAAATGCGAATGCATGTACTGGAAAGGAAGGCGTAAGTGACGCCCATAAAATGGCAAACATTGCCGCAAAGAACCTGAATATAGACGATAAACTTGTATTCGTTGCTTCAACAGGGATAATTGGGAAAAGGCTTCCAGAAGATAGAATCACACAGAACATCCCCCGGCTTATTGAAGGGTTGAGCCCTTTTGGAATCCCTTCAGCTGCAGAAGCAATACTCACTACCGACACATACACTAAGATAGCGTTTTGTAAGGAAAAAATTGGCGAAAAAGAGGTTAGTATTTGTGGGATAGCAAAAGGCTCAGGGATGATCATGCCCAACATGGCGACCATGCTTGCATTTATCCTAACGGATGCCGCGATCCAGACCAATGCATTAGAAGAGATATTTAAGGAAGGAATTGAGGGTTCTTTTAATAGTATCTCCATAGACGGCCAAACCAGTACGAACGATATGGCGATGATTCTGGCTAATGGAAGAGCCGATAATCCTATTATTACCAGATATTCTCAGGGCATTGGGCGTTTTAGGGAGATGGTTTTCGATATCCTTCTAAGATTAGCAAAGATGATTGTAAAGGATGGTGAGGGCGCTACAAAATTTGTTGAGATTCGTGTCATAAATGCAAGAGAATACAAGGAGGCCAAAAAAGTGGCCTTCTGTGTTGCAAATTCCAACCTGGTAAAGACAGCCTTTTGGGGAGAAGATTGCAATTGGGGAAGGATTATCTCTGCTATTGGTGCCACAGGGGTCTATATTGCTGCAGATAGGATAAACATATGGTTTGAAGATGCACTTGTAGTAAAAGACGGTGTGGGTACCGGAAAAGAACAGGAAGAAAGAGCCCAAAGAACAATGAAGAAGAATGAATTTACGATTGAAATAGACTTAAATAATGGCTCAAGCAAGGCCAGGGTTTTTACGACAGATTTATCACATGAATATATAAATATAAACGCAAACTACAGAACCTGAAATATTTTAGAGAAACTATCAATTTCTATTGCAATACAAAATATAATGTGTTAATTTACTATATTTTTAGATGTTTATTATACACATAATAAATACGATACTCGCCCAACCTAGGAGGATAATGAATGTTTAATGTTACAATGAAACAATTGCTGGAAGCTGGAGTCCATTTTGGACATCAGACAAAGCGATGGAATCCAAAGATGAAAGAATATATCTTTGGGGCAAGAAATGGGATTTATATAATCAATCTACAAAAGACGGTTCAATTATTCAAGGAGGCATATAATTTTATTATTGACACAGTATCGAATGGTGAATACGTTCTCTTTGTTGGAACCAAAAAACAAGCCCATGATGCCATTGAGGAAGAAGCCAAGAGATGCAATATGTTTTATATTAACAATAGATGGTTGGGCGGAACATTGACAAATTTCCAAACTATCAAAAAGAGTATAAATAGATTAAAGAAGATCGATGCCATGAAAGCTGACGGTACCTATGAGAACCTCCCAAAGAAAGAAGTACTGCGTATTGAAAAAGAAAGGGAAAAGTTAGAGAAAAATCTAGGTGGGATCAAGGATATGGATAAACTGCCTGGTGCTGTTTTTATTGTTGATACAAGAAAAGAAAAGATTGCTGTCGCTGAGACAAAGAAGATCGGAATCCCTAGCGTTGCATTAGTTGATACAAATTGTGACCCTGATGACATCGCTTATGTTGTTACAGGGAACGACGATGCAATTCGAGCGATACGGCTATTTACTTCTAAGATTGCAGATGCTTGTTTAGAAGGACGAAAGCTCTATGAAGATAAACTGGAAGCTCAAGCGAGAGAAGCCTCATCTGTTGAGGGTGAACAGATTGATGAAGATAAAAATGATGAAACCAATGAAGAAACAGCTCAAGACCAGTCAAGCATCTAAAATGATTAAATATGACTATTGATAGATATTAGTAAAGGGGGTAATTCAGAAAGGTTATGGAAATAAAAGCAACCGTTGTTAAAGATCTCCGCGAAAAAACCAGTGCTGGAATAATGGATTGTAAGAAGGCCCTTAAGGAAACAGATGGTAACATCGATAAAGCCATAGAGTACTTGAGAAAAAAAGGGCTAGCAACAGCAGCTAAAAAGGTAGGCAGAGCATCAAAAGAAGGAACGATTGGATCTTACATCCACCCAGGAGGAAAGATAGGCGTACTGATAGAGGTAAATTGTGAGACGGACTTTGTAGCTAAAACGTCTGATTTTATAGACTTTGTAAAGAATACAGCTATGCATATTGCTGCTGCAAATCCCCTCTATTTGACAAGAAAGGACGTACCAAAAGAGATTATAGAAAAGGAAAGAGATATATATAGAAGCCAGGCAGTAGACTCTGGGAAACCAGAAAAGGTGATTGATAAAATCGTCGATGGAAAATTGGAGAAATACTTTTCCGAGGTATGCTTGTTGGAGCAATCCTATGTAAAAGAACCCGACCTTACTATTAAAGAATTAATCGATACATTAATATCCAAGATCGGGGAAAATATCGCTATAAGACGATTTGCCCGCTTTCAATTGAGTGAAAAGCTGGATGATTAAAGCGCCTGATTTTAAAAGAGTAGTCATTAAGTTGAGCGGGGAGGCTCTAATAGGAGACAAAGGACACGGTATTAGTCCTGTTGTTGTAAAGAGTATTTCATCTGAGATAAAGGAGGTTTACGAGCTAGGAGTAGAGATCGCAATCGTTATCGGCGGCGGAAATTTTTTTCGTGGAAAAGATACTGACACCTTAGGAATAGATCGTTCTTTGGGTGATTACATAGGGATGTTGTCCACAATAATTAACAGTCTGGTTTTACAAAGCTCTCTAGAACAAATCGGGATACAGACAAGGGTCTTATCTGCCTTTGATATTAACCAGATCGTGGAACCTTACATCAGGAGAAAGGCCATACAACACATGATGAAAAAAAGGATTGTTATATTTGCTGCAGGTACGGGCAATCCTTATTTTACTACAGATACTGCGGCAGCCTTGAGGGCAAATGAGATCAATGCTGATGTTATACTTAAGGCAACAAAGGTCGATGGGGTTTATACAAACGACCCCTTAACAGACAGATATGCAAAAAAATTTAATGTACTGAGCTATACTGATGTATTAAAAAAAGAACTCAAAGTAATCGATTCTACAGCCGTATCTCTATGCAGGGATAATAATCTGCCTATAGTTATATTTAACTTAACTACTCCAGGCAATATCAAAAAGGCCGTCTTAGGTGAAAAGATTGGCACATTAATTACAGGATAAGATATGAAAGAAGAAGTTATCCAGGATCTGAAAGATAGTATGGAGAAATCGATAGAGGCCCTCCATAAGGAATTTAGTAGAGTGAGGACAGGGAGGGCATCGTTATCTTTACTCGATGGAATTAAAGTAGAATACTATGGCCAACTCACTCCTTTAAACCAGGTTGCTACCCTTTCTGTTCCAGAGGCCAGGTTAATAACAATTCAACCTTGGGACAACAAGGTGATAGGTGAGATTGAGAAGTCGATTCAAAGATCTGATCTAGGACTCACACCAATAAATGACGGTAAGGTCATTCGTATCTCGATCCCCAATCTGACTGAAGAGCGAAGGAAGGAACTGGTCAAAGTCATAAAGAAGATGACAGAAAACTGCAAGGTCTCCCTTAGAAATTCCCGAAGAGAATCCATCGCCTTGCTTAAAGAGCTGAAGAAAGAAAAAGAGATTTCCGAAGATGAGATGCACAAGGTTCAAGATGAGATTCAAAAAATTACCGACACTTACGTAAATAAATCAGATGAAATCTTAAAGGACAAAGAAAAAGAGATACTTCAAGTATAGTATGACCTGGCCAAAAGGGGTTAAAACTATGCTGTACAGCATTACAGATGATTGTATATTATGCGGGACCTGTATAGAGGAGTGCCCCTATAATGCAATAGAAGAAAATGGGAATAGGTTCATAATTAAACAAGATGAATGCACAAAATGTGGTGATTGCATTGAGATATGTCCAACAGAGGCAATAATCGATGAATAGTACATAAAAATCATAATACTTCTTTCTATAAAAGATACTTCATAGCTTCCATACACAGATGAGTAATTTACCCCCCCCCACAAACTTTTCTTGAAAATTTACCTTGTATGTGTTAACTTATGATATACTGGCTTAGCTTTTTAGAACTTGATTGCCTTTTCACCTATGTAAAGAACGTCTATTTTATAATGCGACGATGATACGCTGATTTTTATTTAAATGATGATTGGAGTGAATGAAGCAACGGCGTTCATATTTATACCGCATACTACTGTCTAAGTACTAAGGAGAGTTTTCCATGCTTTATTATTAATGAAGGCCATTGTTTTGACGGTTTTTTGATTTCTGAATAATATTTGAGTTTTTGGGGGTATTAAAGTATGGATAAGTCGCTAGAAGGCCTGAACAGAGAGGGGCTTCCAAAACATATCGCCATTATTATGGACGGCAACGGCCGTTGGGCAAAGAGGAAAAGAAAAAGCAGGATTTTTGGGCATGAAAAAGGATCAGATACTGTAAGAGAGGTTGTAAGGACGTGCAGGAAGCTTGGCATTGAAGTCCTTACGCTTTATGCTTTTTCTATGGAAAACTGGGATCGCCCAGCGCTTGAAGTAAATGCATTGATGAGCCTTCTTAAACAGTTTCTTGTTAAAGAACTCGATGAGATGCTGGATAACAGTATACGACTCATGGCTATTGGCAATCTTGAGAGACTGCCAAATGATGTATATGCCGTATTACAAGACACAATACAAAAAACAGAAAAGTGCAATCAAATGACCCTGAATTTAGCTTTAAGCTACGGAGGAAGAAATGATATACTTCGTGCTGTTAAAAAGGTCATTGATGATTTTAAACTTAAAAAAATAACACGTGAAGATATTACACTGGAAGTCTTTTCTAACTACTTATATACTTCCAGATTACCGGATCCCGATCTTCTTATAAGAACGAGTGGCGAGAGGCGTATCAGCAACTTTTTGTTATGGCAGATAGCATATACAGAAATCTACATTACGGATACACTGTGGCCTGATTTTACAAAAGAAGACTTAATTAATGCTATAATTGACTTTCAAAACAGAGAGAGGAGGTTTGGTTTGACAACAGATCAAATAAAGGGAGTGCTGGAATAGTTACGATGCAATTAAAGAGGTGGCTTACTGCCCTATTTTTGGTACCTCCGCTTCTCTTTGTGATAGGCTATGGTTCCCAACAGGTTTTCTTCGGTCTCGTTGCTGTCGCATTGGTACTGACGATACATGAGTTTTATACCCTGCTTCTCCCTTTAAATCATAAAAAAGAAAAAGCCTCAGGGACTCTTCTGGCCCTGCTTTTAGCCTATGGCATCTATAAAGGTCAAGGCCTTTTATTAATCGGTATCTCTACTTTTATTGTCATATTTCTGTTAACATTCTTTTTAGCAGGTGTTCGAGAGACAGACTCTGTTGTTCCTTGTTTGGGCATGCTTCTTATCGGGATCTTTTATATTGGTCTTTTAATATCCCATCTTACATTAATCAGAGGCATGCCTCATGGTAAAGTGTGGGTATTCTTCACGTTAGCGGTGACCTTCATGGGGGATACAGCTGCTTATTACGGCGGGACTTACTTTGGAAAGCATAAACTCTATCCAAGGATCAGCCCGGGGAAGACTGTAGAGGGGTCTCTTTGCGGATTCGTTGGGAATTTAGTTGTCGCTTTAATATTTTGGCAGTATTTCTTGCATCAGACAGCGTTTTGTCATTTCATAATCTTGGCCTTTGGGCTCGGAATAATGGGGCAAACAGGGGATCTCTGTGAATCTATGATAAAGAGAAGTGCAGGAGTGAAGGATTCTGGTAGTTTGTTACCAGGACATGGAGGGATGCTGGATAGGATAGATGGTTTGCTCTTTTCTTCCCCATTTCTTTATTATTATATAAACGTCGCGCTCTAAATGCATCTTAACCTTAAATTCGGCAATCTATTCAAGTAGACATTCCTATATAAGCCCTTTTAATTCAAAGGGTTTTATAGTGCTTAACATAGTGAGGATAACGTAACCTTGGACACTTTAACTCAATTTAGGCGCTTCAAACTCGAACGAGCAATCCTAACTGAAAGTCTATTCAGATTCATGGATAGACATACACCAAAGATAGATAAGAGAGGCTAGGTGAAGAAACTGGCAATCCTGGGCTGTACAGGCTCAATAGGTGTGAATACATTGGATATAGTGGATATTTTCAAAGACAGATATGAAATAGTAGCCCTTTCAGCTGGATCGAATATCAATTTGCTGAAAGAACAGGTGCTCAGGTTTAAACCCAGGGCAGTATCCGTATTGAATAACCTCCTTGCCAATAAATTGAAGGAAGGACTAAAGTCTCATAATGTTGAGATATTTCATGGCATAGAAGGTGTGAATAAGATTGCTACTTTACCAGAGGTTGAGATGGTAATCTCCGCAATTGTTGGTGCAGCTGGATTGGTTCCAACCCTGTCAGCTATTCAGGCCTGTAAGAATATCGCTTTAGCCAATAAAGAAACTCTGGTTATGGCAGGAAAGATTGTAATGAAAGAAGCAAAGAAGAACGGTGTTTCTATCCTCCCGATTGACAGCGAACATAACGCAATCTTTCAATCCTTACTCGGACACAGGAAAAGAGATATAAAGAGGATCATTCTGACAGCTTCCGGAGGACCGTTTTTAAATTGTTCTTATGAAGAACTCAAGAAAGTTACAATCCAGAGGGCGTTGAAACATCCAACTTGGCAAATGGGAAGAAAGATAACCATCGATTCAGCATCCCTTATGAATAAAGGGCTTGAAGTAATCGAGGCAAGATGGTTATTCGATGTACCTCACGAAAAAATCGACATCCATATCCATCCACAGAGTATTGTTCATTCTATGGTAGAGTATATTGACGGGTCTGTTATTGCTCAAATGGGTGTACCTGATATGCGCATACCAATATCCTATGCCCTTGCTTATCCTGATCGTCTTGAAACAAGGCTGCCTCAGTTGAACCTTAATGAGATTCATAAACTGACCTTTGAACGGCCGGATGAAGAAAGGTTTCCTGCACTCAAGCTGGCTTATAGAGCGGTTGAAGAGGGAGGTACAATGCCCGCAGTTTTAAATGCAGCAAATGAGGTTGCTGTAGAGGCGTTTTTGGGGGATAAGATAAGTTTTCCCCAAATCCCTCAGGTTATAGAGCGGACTATGGATTGCCATAGAGCTAAAGAGATAAAAACTATACAGGATTCATTAAATGCTGATAATTGGGCTCGGACAAAGGCATATGAGTTCTTCTAGCAAGATAATAAGGAGTATGGAATGATAACTGCATCTGCAGCAATAGTACTCTTGGGGGTTTTAATATTTGTCCACGAAATGGGGCATTTTATCATTGCAAAGATAAGCGGTGTTGGGGTAGTTAAGTTTTCCCTTGGTTTTGGCCCTAAGATATTGAGTAAAAAGATTGGAGAAACCGAATACCTCCTTTCAGCTATTCCCTTGGGTGGTTATGTAAAGATGGTTGGAGAGGAGCCTGATGAGGAGGTTTTAGAAGGGGATTTACAAAAATCCTTCACCAATAAACCCGTAATGAAAAGGGCAGGGATTGTACTTGCCGGGCCGCTTTTCAACATCTTCTTTGCGATATTTGTATTTTCCATAATTCATATGAGTGGCGTTCCAATCTTAACAACTGAGGTAGGAGATGCGGTTGAAGGTTCCCCTGCATTTGAGGCTGGTATTCAAAAAGGGGACTTAATCATCTCTATAAACGGAAAAGAAATATCGAAATGGGAAGAGTTGACAGAGATTATCAAAAAAAGCGAGGGCGCTGAGCTTTTAATGAATATAAAAAGGGACGACAGATATTATGAGGTTCAGCTTAGACCCAAACCCTTTGTAGATAAGAATATCTTCGGAGAGGATGTAGAAACCTATAAGATCGGTGTGAATGCATCAGATAAATTCATTACAAAAAGGTACAATCCCTTTTCAGCCGTTTTAAAAGGATTTCAACAAACATGGTGGTGGACGAAATTAACGGGGATAGCCATAGTCAAACTCATTGATAGAACGGTCCCTGCAAAGACCCTGGGAGGCCCTATACTTATCGTCCAGATGGCTGGGCAACAGGCCCAGGCAGGGCTTATGAATTTTCTTTTTTTTATGGCAGTTATAAGTATTAATTTGGGAATAATCAATCTCTTCCCTATCCCAATACTCGATGGAGGGCACCTCTTCTTCTTCATATTGGAGGCCATTATGGGCAGACCCATTAGCATTAAAAAGATGGAAATTGCCCAACAGATTGGTTTGGTTATCATAATCCTATTGATTGTATTTGTGTTTTATAATGATATAACCAGGATATTTACTAAGTAGCGCCCATTCTCTTTAAGATTCATCCCGAATATTTCCACAAACTAAAGCAGGTAATCACTTTGAAGATCTTAGCAATAGAGACTTCAACTATGGCAGGAAGTGTTGCCCTTATTGACGGAGAAGAACTGATAGCAGAGTATCTGCTTAATATAGAAACAACCCATTCTGAAAGACTTCTTTTTGCCATTGATCGTATTATGCGTGATGCAAAGATGCATATGAGCGATATTGATGGATTTGCAATTTCTATTGGGCCGGGTTCTTTTACAGGCCTTCGGATTGGCACAAGCACTGTTAAAGGGCTTGCCTTTGCAGTCAGCAAACCCATTGTGGGTATTCAAACACTCGATGCCATGGCTGAAAATCTTTTATTTACAGATCATCTGATCTGTCCGATATTGGATGCAAGAAAAAAGGAAGTATACACCGCACTTTATAAAAGGGATGAAGAAAACAAGCTAAAAAAGTGCACCCCGGATCTCGCAATAAAACCGAAGGATCTGCTCAAAAGGATTGAAGAGAGGGTAGTTTTTCTAGGTAACGGTATACGAGTATATCACTCACTGATAAAAGACGAGCTTCGAGACTTAGCCCTCTTTGCTCCTTCAAATTTAGGATTTCCACGTGCAGGAAATATTGCTATGTTGAGTTTAGATGAATTTAAGAAGAACAATACATTGGATTTAGATACATTTACTCCTCATTATATACGTCCTTCAGAGGCAGAGACAATGGCAAGAAAAGCTAGGGGAAAAACGATTGACTTCACAAATAATACGTCTCTTAACAAGACACTTCCTAAATAAACCCAATCAAGGAGTATTTATATGCCGTTTTTAAAGATCGATAATGTTGACATAAATTATGTTACTGGTGAAAAGGGAATCATGAAGGGCAAGAAAAATCTGATATTTATCCATGGTGCCGGGGGTAATAGTAAGATATGGGAGTTTCAACTGCACTACTTTAAAGACGAATATAATCCCATATTGATCGAACTGCCAGGTCATGGTGAATCCAAAGGAAATGGAGAAAAAGATATCGGCAGTTATATACAATGGATGAAGAAGATTATTGAATGTCTGGATCTAAAGACATGTTTCATGATCGGTCATTCCATGGGAGGGGCAATCACCTTGAGTTTTGCCTTGAAATATCCTGAGTATCTCGATGCTGTTATCCTGGTTGGAACTGGAGTAAGGTTAAAGGTGCGTCAGGTTATCCTTGATAGTATTAAAGAAGACTTTGAAGGTTCAGTAAAATTAATGAGTACGTTCCTTTACTCTGAGCATACGCCGGCTAAATACATAGAGATGGGGGAAGAAGAATTGTTAAAAACCAGACCTGAGATACTCTATGGTGACTTCTCAGCCTGTAATACCTTCGATATTCTCAATGAGATAAAGAAGATCAAACTTCCGGCTCTGATAACCTGCGGAGCTGAAGATAAGCTTACACCTGTGAAGTATTCCCGGTTTCTCAATGAGAATATTAATAGATCGAAACTGGTAATCATCGAAGATGCAGGACATATGGTAATGATCGAAAAATCAAAGGAGTTTAACACAGAGGTGCAGGATTTTGTCTCTGCTCTTCCTGCATCTCACTAGATAAGATACGCATGCTTTTTTATAGGGAGTTGTATTTAAATTTAAAGAAAAATTTAATTTAAAGCTTAAAGATTTTAGGTAAAAGGGATTTAGTAATAGATTGGAAAACGAGTTAGAAGATAAGATCATTCGTTCCCTAGCACACATTCCACTTGACTATGAAGAACAGAAGGCCTTCATAAAGGAAGAGAGGAGGATAAAGGGTGTAAAATGGGGAACAGCAGGAGTGTTTGTTCTTCTGGGAAAGTATCCTGCAAGTGGTAATCCACTTGACGACTATTACTTTTTATTGAATAAAAGGTCTCTAAATGTACAACAGCCAGGAGATCTATGTTATCCTGGAGGACATCCCAATCATTGGTTCGACCTTATATCCAGCATCTTTATAACCCCCTATATTCTTCCATTGAAGAAAAACACCGGATTTAAATTAAACAAAAAGCGTAACATGGAATCCTTCTCAAAAATAAAGTATTTTCTCAGTACAGTACTTAGGGAAAGTTGGGAGGAAATACGGCTCAACCCCTTTAGGGTAGATTTTTTAGGGGCTATGAGATGTTATAGATTGGAAGCGATGCACAGGGTGGTCTTTCCAATGGTTGGAATAATGAAAGAAAAAGCGAGACTCAAGCCGAATTGGGAAGTGGAAAAGATCCTCCGAATCCCGCTGGGTGCACTGTTTAGCATCGATAAACATGCAAAGTATAGACTGAGAGTAAAAGAAGAATTCAAAGAGTTATTCGATGGCGATTGCATCGACAATGAGTGTTATATACACAAAGAAGAGGGCGAACCAGATGAGATCCTCTGGGGAGCCACATATAAGATTACAATGTCATTTTTAAAGGAAGTCTTTGGCTTTGAGATGCCCGATGAAGATAACCGTCCAGTTATTCAAGGAGATCTCTATCCAACAGATTCTTAAGGCGAAAACAGTTATCACGAGTCGTGTTGTTTCCGTTGCTCTCGTATTTACACGATGCATCGCGTGGGCATCCTAAGCATTCACTCTCTTTGCTAATCTTTCGTATAAGGACAGATAAGGTAAATAATAAGGATGATAAATACTACAATCTTCGCTAACATCTCAATGCCCGATTAAAATACTGATTCCTCATGAGACATTCCATGAAATGGGGAAATTTAAAGTCCTTAAGTATATATATCTATACACCTATGTTTAAGAGCTGCCCCCCTTGGTATACAATAAAACTGACCATATACGCAATAACCGTCGTATAGACCATCGCAAAACCGGCCCATTTCCATGACCCGGTTTCCTTTCTTATTACAGACAGGGTTACAAAACAAGGGGCATAGAGCATACAGAAAAGCATAAGGGTAAATGCCTTTAAAGGGTTCCAGTTCGGCTCTGTCTTCAGCTTGTCTGATAATGATGCCTTGGACTCCTCTCCATCTACTTCCCCCATACTGTAAACAGTGCCCAGGGTTGAAACCACCACCTCTTTTGCGGCAAATCCACCCACAAGGGCAATATTTGTCTTCCAGTCAAAACCGAGTGGGGCAGTAACCTTCTCCAAGGTCGTGCCGATTCTCCCTGCAACAGAATAGCTGATTTTGATCTTTGACCTCTCTTCTTCATCTTTCCCTGCCAGGTGCTCATCTGAAGGTTTGGGGAAACTCCACATCGCCCAGATGATAATCGAGACCAGAAGGATAACCGTGCCGGCTTTTTTTAGATAGTGCCAGGTTCTCTCCCACATATGGATCAAGAGCCCCTTCAATGTGGGCATACGATATGGTGGAAGCTCCATTACAAACGGGGTGTGAGCCCCCTTTAAGATCGTCGATCTTAAGCCTCTTGCAGCCAAAAGGGCAAAGGCCCAGCTTATTAGGGTCAAGCTGAACATAATCGTAGCCTCTGAGTTTGAAAAAAAAGCGGCTATCAACATAGCATATATAGGGAGTTTTGCTCCACAATTCATGAATGGAGAGACAAGTATAGTGGCAAGTCGTTCTTTCCTGTTTTTCAAGGTGCGAGTAGCCATTACCCCGCAAACCGCACAGCCACCTGAAATACCGCCGGAGACTATCATAGCCATGACCGAATTGCCATGAAGACCAAAATAACGCAACACCCTGTCAAGGAGAAAGGCCATCCTTGCCATATATCCTGAATCTTCAAGGATAGCGATCGCAAAAAACATAAGCATTATAAGTGGAACAAAACTTATAACACCTCCAACGCCATCTATAATACCGTTTACTAGCATTGATCTTATTAAACCTTCTGGCATTATATTAGATACCCCATCCCTGAGGAGTCCAAAGATACTCCCTAAAAAAACTACTGGAGTCTCACTTGCCCAAAAGACAAATCGATATAAGAGGTAGATTATACCTCCCAGGAAAAATGGTCCAAAGGTACGGTTTATCAATACCCTGTCAACCTTATCCGAAAGGGTCAATCGATCTTCTATGGTCCTTTGAATCGATTCTCTGCAAATACTGGTTATAAATCCATACCTGTGATCTGCAATCAGTCCTTCTGGCATATCGTCAAAGGTATTTTGAACATGTCTGGCAATCCTCTCCGTTATCTCTAACAGGTCTTTTCCTACATCGCTTTTTCGTATGATTTTCTGGACCTGTTCGTCCTGTTCTAACAGTTTAATTGCCAACCATCTTGTCGGATATTTGTCAAATTTCGATTTATCTCTATCTATGATCTCTGCCATGTCATCGATATGCCTATCGATTTCACTTCCATAACTTATGTCAATAGGGGTCCACCCACTCTGTTTGAGCTGAATATTCACTATAGCATCGATAAGGTCTGCCATCCCTTTACCCTTAGTTGCGACAGCAGAAACAACTGGGACACCGAGTAGGTCGGATAGCCTTTCTACATTAATCTTAATCCCTTTTGATTCAGCCATGTCCACCATATTGAGAACAATAATAAGGGGTACGCCAATCTCCATGAACTGAACTGAAAGGTATAGGTTTCGCTCAAGATTGGAGGCATCAATCACATCAACGACTACATCGGGTCTTTCTTCAACGACGAAATTTCTGGCTACCAGTTCTTCCAATGAATATGCAGTCAGACTATATGTGCCGGGCAGGTCAACGACTTTAATGGTAAGTTCGCCATGTTTTATATTCCCCCATTTCTTCTCAACTGTTACCCCAGGGTAGTTACCAACATGATGATAGGCACCGGTAAGGGAATTAAATACCGTGGTCTTTCCTGCATTAGGATTTCCCGCCAGTGCCACAGTAACCTCTCTCACTATCTCTCCTTTAAACTGTCTTTTCAATTAATATTTCATTGGCTTCATTACCCCTGAGAGTCAGATGATACCCCATAACCTTAATTTCTATCGGATCACCCAGTGTTGCCTTGGTCTCTACTTCTAGAAGAGAACCTGGAACAACGCCCATATCACGAATACGCCGGTTTATCTCGCCTTTACCATTTACCTTTAATACTCTTCCCTTTTCTCCTATCTCTAAATCGCTTAACCGCAATGTCTTTAACATATTGAAAACCTCCTTTTTTATAAAACAGTTTCAAAACTTTACAGTGGTTTCACTATGATCTTGTTTGCTACTCCATGGCCTATACCTAACCTAGATCCTTTAAGGGCGACCAGAAAAGGGCCGGGTTTCCCCTTATTGATAACCTGCACCTGTGTACCTGTATAAAAGCCCATCTCATTCAATCTCCGAACCATCGCACCTCCACCATTTAAAGCCGTGATTCGAACTGTTTCTCCTTCTGAAACCATTGTAAGTGGCATAATTGGTTCTCGTTTTTGAAAACAATTGGAACAAAGCCCGTATATTTCCATCCTATGCTGAAGGTTGTGGAATCCTTTCTCATTTGCGACCTGTGTCTGAATTGCCTCAATCTCAGGATTATAGAATTCAAGTATCTTCCCACAACGCACACAGATAAGGTGATCGTGATGGGTCCCCAAATGGAGGTGTTCATATCGAGGGGGTTGATCTTTGAATTCCTTCTCATTAGCGAATCCAAATTTTGTAAAAAGTTTAAGATTATCCGCTACAAAATCTTCGGAAAAATCGAACCCTTTATCCTTCAGTACAAAAGTGAGTTCATAGGAAGTAGGATGATCCTCTAATCCGAGAAATACTTCGAGGATTTGTAGACGCTCATCGATTTTATCAAGGCCTTCCTGCTCAAAAATAACCTTAAACTGACAGTATATTTCTCGATGATCATTTTTTGACAAATTCTGGCTATTAAAGTTCCTCATATTGCATATTTCTCTCTTTCTTTAAACATTTTTTACAGTATCCAAAAAGTTCTAACTTATGACCGGTCACTTCAAATCCAAAACGATTAGAGAACTTTTCCTGAATATATCCAATATCATCTTGTTTAAAATCTATTACCTCTTTACAGCCAAGGCATCTAAAATGGCAGTGATGTTCATGCCCGTATATGTGTTCGTAGTGCATATGCCCATCTTCAAAGTATACTTCCCTTATCAAACCGCTGTGAATAAGAAGTGGGATTGTCCTGTAGATGGATGCCTTGGATATATTGTTTTTTTTGCTTCTTAAACGAAAGTACAGCCTTTCCACATCGAAGTGGTCGTGTGTTGAAAATATCTCCTGTATTATCACCTCTCTTTCAGGAGTATTTCTTAACCCGATCTCCTTAATATAACTTCTAAAGAAATCTAGCTCATCCATACTTTGCCTAACGGTTCTTTATTGTTATTGAGAATCTGTTTCAATAATAGTGCAAAACACTTCTTTTGTCAAGTTTTTACTGCTAATCTTTTTTTAGCATTATCATCCGTTAATTAATTTCGCCTGCTATATCCTCGTATTAGAACCTGCATTTTGTTTCATATACAATCATAAATAGGCCTTTTGTCCATTCATTTATCCTAATCCATGTTAAAGGCACGATGATCGTTGACAAATTTAAGAAAAGAGATCAAATTATTTTACTTTTCCCTGTATAACTTGACATAAAATATATATTTTGATAATTTTGTCCAGATGTTATGTCATATTTCTTAAGTTTTTTTCAAGGCTGACTCCAAAGATCGTATATTTTGTTAAGGATGTTCATTTAGTGGTATAAAATATTGATATTATTAACCTATTATCCGTTTGAAAATTTGAATCTTTTATCAATAATAATGCCATCTTTTTTTGAGTGCGGTTTAGTATTGTCAAAAAATGAATCTTAAATAAACTTTTTTTTTTGACAGAAATCCAATTAAACCTATTAAAACAAGGATAAAAAGATGAAAAAGACAATACTCTTTATGTCATTATTTTTTGGTATATCCTGCATCCTTTTATTCCATACACAAAAAGCAATTGCCCGAAAAGATCATCTGGCTTTATCCCTTACAAAAACCATCTATGTAAAAAAGTATAAAGATAAAAAAATTTATTATGAGCCATATACCATAAAAAAAGGTGAATGGTTATGGAAAGTATTTAGGGATAAATACAAAATTCCACCAGAACGAATCTCAAGAACCCTAAGCGCATTAAAAAGTTTAAACCCAGATATTACTAACACCGATTTAGTTCACCCTGGACAAAAGATACTGTTTCCACTTATAGAAGAGACGGAAAAACCTCTGATTACACCTTCTTCGTTGCCGCCGTCTTTTACATTTGAGGAATACACAGTAAAGAAAGGACAGACCCTTTCAACGATCTTAAATAAAGACTATAATATATCCAGATCGCAAATTTATAACCAGTATCTAAAGCTCATTTGTGATTTGAATACTGATATTACTGACCCTAATTTAATCTATGCTAATCAAAAGGTGTATATTCCAGTACATAAAACTACTACAAAAAAGGAACGGAAACTAGCCAAGAAAAAGGTCAAAAAATCTCTCATTACAAAGAAAATTAATAATAAAAATGGTCCAACTGCCTTTGAAGGGGCAAAATGGGAGGAGGGTTCAATAAAAGCAGGAATCAGAATGCCGATCATTGCTGAATATAATCCAAACACTTTTAAGGATACAATCGGAAAATTCTTTAAGGATATTGGAGGCGATTATATCAATAAAGGTAATTATTATATTCCGATTGCTGGTGGGGGTGAGTTAACCTTAGATACTGCAGCTTTCCCTGTTGTAGAAATGAAAAGCGGGAAGAAGGTAATCCTAGATTATAATGATGAATTACCTGCAAGAATGGAGGAGTTGATAGAATCGAACTGGGAAAAGTATAAGGTTATTAATGTAAAAGGAGAGGATGCAATAGAGTCTATACTTTACAAGGTTGTTCCCCAATTGGGGCCTTATTCTATGAAAAAAGGGGACATCCCTATAGAATTAAAGGAAAAAATAATAACAAAGATTTGGACAGACTGGGTTATTACTGAACAGCAGTCATCTCCTCAAAAAGATAGGATATTTGCTGTAAACATCCTTAGAAAAGGTAAAAAAGGGACTCCACCGGCAGTAAAAGATTATATTGAATCACGTGGGGTAAGTATTATCGATCTCTCTTTCACTGAAGATAATAAGTTATCAGGGAATCAAAAAAAAGGGAGTATACCGCGTTTTGAAAAAGAGGTCGATTTTCTTGATTCTTCAACGAATAAAGACCTGATCTCCGGTCTTTTGAGTTTAATCAATCAGCCGTTTTCTAAAGATGTACAGATTCCCCTTCAAAAGGCTGATAGCAAAAGCTTTAAAATGGGAGTTACAGTAGATATCTCCATGGAAAAGGGAGATGATACTTACCTTATTAGCCTTAAGGACCTCTCGGATAACCTAATAAAAATTCTAGATGAAAAAGGGTTTAAGGTTCTGAATATAAAAAGCAATGAAGCCTCAGAAACGGTAATCACACAGGTACTTCATTTCTTGGGTTTTCAATTCTCCTTTTCAGTATTTGAGTTTGATACTGCCAAGAAAGGGGATTCGCAAAATATTAAGTTTATAATTCCTGGGTTTTTAATCGATTATAACGATTCTTCAAGAATCCTCCTTACACATGCCACCTTAGATAAAAATCTCAACTATTTTTTACATGAAAAAAGAATAAAGGTAATCAGATATCAATAAAACATCTTTAATCCAACATTTCTTTAACTGCTGTAATAATACCCCTTTCATTGAGTCCATATTTACTTCTAAGGGTATTCTGAGGGCCATGTTGCACAAATGTATCGGGTATGCCCATACGTTTTATCTTCAAATTAAACAGGCCGTGCTTCTCAAACATCTCTAAAATCGCACTGCCAAAACCACCATCAAGGACATTCTCCTCTATAGTGATCACTTTCTTGATCTTCTTTGATTGAGAAACGATTAATTCCTCATCTAGAGGTTTTACAAAACGGGCGTTGATGAGAGCCACTTCTATATTCTCTTCTCTCAGCCGTTTGACGGCTTTAAGTGCAGGATAAACCATTGCCCCTATTGCAATTATCAAGACATCTTCACCCTCTTCAATTATTTCAGCTTTACCGATCTCCAAAGATATAAAGTCTGAATCCAGTGTTACCCCATATCCATCGCCCCTGGGATACCTAATGGATACAGGCCTCCCAGAATCGACGGCTGTTTTCAGCATGTGTTGGAGTTCATTTTCGTCTTTTGGAGCCATAATGATAATATTTGGTATATGTCGGAGATAGGAATAGTCAAATAAACCATGATGAGTAGGCCCATCCTCCCCCACAATTCCACCTCGATCAAGGACTAAGATCACCGGCAATTCTTGAAGACATACATCACTCACAACTTGATCATATGCCCTTTGCATGAATGTGGAATAGATTGCTACCATAGGGATAAAGCCATTGGTTACCATCCCTGCAGCAAAAGTAATTGCATGTTGTTCAGCTATCCCTACATCAAAAAATCTTTCAGGAAATTCTACAGAAAATTTATAAAGTCCGGTCCCATGGCACATACCGGCTGTAATCCCTACTATCTTCTCGCTCATATTTCCGAGTTTAATCATTGTTTCGGAAAAGACTTCTGTATAACTAATGGATTTATCTTTCTCTAAAAAAGGTTCGCCTGACTCTATATCAAAGGAACCAACGCCATGAAAGTGAACCGGATCTTTTTCTGCTGGGGCATACCCCTTCCCTTTGGTCGTTAATATATGAATCAAAACGGGTCCTTCAAGGTTCTTAACATTCCTGATGTTTTCAATCAGATGATCGAGTCGATGCCCATTAATGGGCCCTACATATTTAAATCCTAACTCTTCAAAAAGTAACCCTGGAACGATAAAACCTTTAAAACTTTCCTCTACCTTTCTTACAATCTTTAACATCCACTCCCCAATTCCGGGTATCCTTTTTAGTGAATTCTTAATCCGGGTTCGAATCCTAGTTGAGCGTTGACTGGTCATGAGACGATTGAGATAGAATGAAAGGGCACCCACATTAGGAGAGATGGACATTTCATTATCATTAAGAATGACTATCATATTCTTCTTTCGATGCCCAGCATAGTTAAATCCCTCAAAAGACAATCCAGACGTTATCGAACCATCACCGGTTATAGCAATAATTCTGTTTTGTTCTCCCTTGAGACACCGTGCTTCTGCCATCCCCAGGGCTGCTGAAATAGATGTTCCGCTATGGCCAACACTAAAAACATCGTATGGGCTTTCTCCTCTTTTGGGAAAACCGCTAATACCACCTTCCTGTCGCAATGTATGAAACCTGTCTTTCCTCCCTGTTAATATCTTATGGGTGTATGCCTGGTGACCAACATCCCATATGAGCTTATCATCAGGAGTATTAAACACATAATGCAGTGCAATGGTCAACTCGACAGTACCGAGGCTTGAAGCAAGGTGACCGCCATTCTTTGAAACAATACGAATTATCTCCTGCCGGATTTCATCCGCAAGCTGTACAAGTTCCGTTATGCTCAAGGATCGAATATCCACTGGGATATTCACTTTGTCGAGTAATCGATTCATGATTAAAAGACACTACCTCTTTTATTTTTTTCGAACTCCAATATATTTTGCTATCATCCGTAATGGTTCTGCTTTATCATCAAAGGTTTCTAAAAAACCAATCCCCTTATCTATCAGCAAATTTGATGTCTTTCTTGAACTATCAATACCCAAGACTCCAGGGTAAGTTGCTTTCTTTTTTTTTGCATCGCTTCCCACGCTTTTCCCTAATTCTGACTTATCGCCCTCAACATTTAATATATCATCAATGATCTGAAAGGCCAAACCAATTGCCTTTCCGTATTCTGATAGCAAAGCAATCTCCTCTTCTGTACCTCCTCCTAGTTTAGCTCCGGTCGTAACAGAAGCCCTTATAAGGTGTCCAGTCTTATGGATATGGATATACTCAATATCTGAAAGATCTACCTGCTTTCCTTCTGACTCTAAATCCTCTATCTGCCCGCCAATCATTCCATATACCCCGGCAGCATAGGCTACATCATTAATTACATCTAAGACGACAGGGGTATTCAGTTTAAAGAGGGTCTTTGAATCCGTCATTAATCGAAATGCCTCAGTGAGTAAAGCATCACCTGCCAGTATTGCAGCAGCCTCTCCAAAGACTTTATGATTTGTAAGGTTTCCTCGCCTATAATCATCATCGTCCATGGCCGGTAAGTCATCATGTATGAGTGAATATGTATGAATCAATTCAATCGCACAGGCAAAAGGGAGCACAGAATCTAGATCCCCACCGACCAATTCACAAGAGGCAATCGTTAGTATGGGTCTTAACCTTTTTCCTCCGCCCATGAGGCTGTACCTCATCGCTTTATGTATTGTTGAAGCATATCCATTAGACGATGATGGCAAATATTTGTCCAGTGTTTCGTCTATCAACCCTTTCTTTTTTTGAAGATAAATACGTAAGTCCAATAGAATCCCTCTTTTATTTTTTCGCCCTAATAAATAAAAAAATGTCTGTTGAGCGAACTCCGAATATGTGAAGTTTACCACATTTTCAAGAGGATAGCATTATTAAGAAATATACCGAATGTTTTGGTCTCTTACTTTCTAGTATCGATACTTTCCTCATAATGTTTTCGGAACGAAATCAAAAATCATTAATTAATAATTTTCTTTAAAGCAACGATTATGAAAAGTTTTGAGGTGCCTGTCTCACTCCTTTTTCTCAATATAAACTGATAATAGATCTAAGGTGTTTGGAATCCGTTTGGCGAGTCTCTTAAGATGTATGGAGCTCGTCTCAGACTGGTTAAATCATGCGTTCATTAGTGGAAAGGAAATTTTCCAGGATAAACAACTGCTCAAGGCATATAGGGGGGACCTATCCCTCTTCTTCTTTTGTATCGAAAGATTGCAGTTTGAATATACCCTCTTTATCCTTCATTAGAACCTCAACCTTTTTCTCGGCCTCATCGAGTTTCTTTGCACAGAATCTGGAAAGTTTCACCCCTTTCTCAAAGAGTTTAAGGGACTCCTCAAGGGGGATATCACCACGTTCAAGCTGCTGTACAATTGATTCAAGCTCCTTCAAGGCATCCTCATACTTCTTTTCAGGCATTTAGCTCCTCAATTGTATAATTTAATGCATAAACAATATGGGAAATAGGCATTTTTTGATATTATATATATAAGGTGTATACACAGTCAAGCACTAACTCGATCTTAAATATAATGCATACAATACACTTGTTTATCTGGGATTTGGAGAGGATGTTATCTTGATTAGACTTAGAATCCCAAATTTTCCCCTACCATCAGAACATGGATATCAGATAGAAAAGGTCTCCTTTCTAGTATCACTGTTGCCCTGCATGCACGCATTGGAGAGCTACAATCTATACAAAAACCTGTCGTAGCGCAGGGGAGGTCTATCCCCATATCCTTAACTACTCGGGGAGTGGCAACCTCCTTAATACGTCTAAAGGCGCTTGGCAAATCATTGACGATCTTATTGACTCCAGCTACGATTATTATTCGATTTGGACCGAACATCATTGCTCCTGCTCTGTTTCCAATCCCATCTGTATTGACCAGCATGCCTTCCAATGTGACAGCATTTGCACTGGAAAGAAATACATCACAATTCAAGTGGGCTTTGCGAATATTTAATACATCTTCTGGGGACAGTCCAGGCTTCCAATGATCATAGATTTGGGTTCCTATCTTTTCCAGTTCATCTAAGACTCCGATCTGTCTCATGGTCATAGATCCACCCACACCCACTTTTGCATCTTTTGGAATCAGTTTTAATATTTCGACACATGCGGTCTTGCTGTCATTTACATAAACCGCCTCAAATGCGTTCTTCTTTAATACCTCCACAGCTTTTTTACACCTTTGTTCCATAAGCCAGCTATTTATATTTTCCATGTTTTTTAAACGGGTTAAGTAAGGGTTTTCATTGTTACTATTCTCCATAGTTTTAAACCTCCTTTTAAAATATTATACTGACCTAAAATGGTATCTCTTTTTGCTGCTATCTTCTCATATCCAAAAACGACATTATCTCATTTCCGTATTCCAGCTCTCCGTTTTTATAGCCCTCTAAGGTGATCCGGACGCAAGAGAGAGAGATCCTGCTTGGTCAAGATATCTCTCAATTCTTCTAATATTCTTTCTTTTTCCTGAGGCAACATACCTCGGATTGAAAAGTAATTCGAGGCATGCATCGAGCTAAAAAAGCAATGAGAAAAGCTGGAATTCGCTATAATCATAGCCAGCTCTTCAAGGGCTTCAAAAGGAGATAACAAAGAGAACTTACCCCTCTTCCACTCGTCATATAAGGGAGTCCCCGGAACCAATGTCAAGGTGAGGGCACCACCATAATCCGGATCAACCTCTGTGAGGATCCTCGCGGTTTCCAGGGCATGTCTGCAGCTTCCTTTTACACCGCCGAGTCCCAAGATCACCGTAACAGAAAGGGCAATCCCTGCTTCCTTTGCCTTTCTCCCTGCCTTAACGATCTGTGAATAATTTGCTCCCTTTTCCACCCTCTGTAATACATCATCATCTCCACTTTCAATGCCCTGATAGAAAATATCGAGTCTCAATCTTTTTAATTCCCTTAGCTCGTTAATATCCCTTCTTAATATATCCTGTGGGGTTGCATATGTTCCGATCCTCTCAATATCGGGGAATTTATCATTAAGGTATTCGAGTATCTCCTTCAATCTGCTGAAAGGGTAAATCAAGGCATCCCCATCCTGGAGGAACACCCTCTTGCCAGACCATATTCTGCCTATTTCATATACTGTCCGTGGTATAGAGGGAAGAAAAATGCCGTTTTTTTTATATAAGGCCAGGGCATCTATCTCCTGCTTCACTTCGTGGAGAGGCCTTAATCTTAATTTTGATCCATAGTAGCCGCAGAAAGTACAGGTATTATTTGAGCAACCTCTTGTAATAGGAAGATAATAACTCTTCCACTCGCTAGGAGGACGAATGATCGGGGGTCTCTTAAAAGCCATATTCAGGTCTCCATATTCTTCTTACTTTTTAAATAAAAAGTCTTTCCCTTTTAAAAAGGACTTATTACTGCAAGGAAAAAGCGTAAACTATCTATAGATTAAGTATATCTAATTCCATTATACGCTGTCAACTGAGTTATTTCTACCACTCCTTCAAGACACCTAGCCACCTATTCCTTTTTGGAAACTGTTTAGTTTTTTAAAATAGTGGCTTCAGCGGTGGTTAAGTTTTGACCCGTTCAACTGTTTGAAAAACCTCTTGACATGCCGTATTTTCTAAGCAAAGTTTGAGGAGAAGCAAAAAAGGGGGGGTATATCGTTGCAGTACTCAAGGATGGTTTATAACAATCGGATCAAAGAGCTAAAGGGAAGTCAAAAGGGGCAATGAAGTGCCCCTTTTGTTGTTCATCACAAAAAAGTGTACATATATCCTCATAAACAGGATATCGCAGAAAAAGCGTTTTTTAAAATACTGGGGTGTCTGGTCCTTATCCCCTGGATAACCTCGCTGTAACTAAGCTGATCTATTCGAAATGGAGGAACATCTTTTGCGACTGCACCATAATAACGAAGAAGGAGAAGATAACGCCGAACTAGTTCTGGGAGAAGAAAATTTTTTCTCACATGCTCTCTCCCTTGTTTCCCAATCGCAATCGCCTCCTTATGATAGTCTAATACTCTTTCCATTTTTGTTGCAATCGCTTCTGTATCTAGCGGATCAACTAAGTATCCTGTCTCACCGTCTATGACTTGTTTTTTTACTCCACCTACATTAGAACCGATTACAGGGGTCTCTTGCCAAAGGGCCTCCGATACAACAAGGCCAAAACCCTCCTTAGTGGGGACATGGATAACCGCACGAGCCAGATGCATCAAAGCACCCACTACCTTATTGTTGTTTTCTACATTCACCCAAAAACGAATATCAGGATCGTCTCCTGCATCTTCCTTTAATCCTGCTAATATTTTTTCGCCCTCAGGATCGTCTGTGGCTGAATTACCAAGAAATATCAAATAAGGTGGTCTATGATATCGTCCTTTATCTCTTAATTTCTTAAATGCCTCTAATATCGTCCCCTGGTTTTTATGTACATCATATCTGGATACTGCTGCCAAAAGAGGTCTTTCTGGATCAATATTATGTTCGTTAAAAAGAGAGGACAGAATATTCAAGGCTTCTTTATCTGAATATCGATAATTCTTTTCAGCTATAGGATCTATACAAGGAACAATCTGGTAACATGGTATATGAAGGCCAGGGGCGACGAATTCAGGCATAGTAAAAATAGCCCCAGCATAGCAATTGATATAAGGAAGGAGAAAGCGCCAAAGGGAATGATTGGGTGATGAGGTATCAATATGACACCGCCACAAGATATTGCCAAATATAACGCCATTGATCACCATTCCCATTGGTTGTGGATCATGTATTACTACCATATCAGATACGATAAATGTACGATTCGCATTTTCGTAAATCGTATCAAGGTATGCACCAAAAATCTCTTCGATAGAAATGGGTTGGTAAACACCTTGGAGGAGATTATGAAATTTTTTTGTCACTTGAAAAAACTCATCATTACCGTCTATCGTATACCAACGTGCATCAATTCCCAAACCGTTTGCCAAAGGAATCACACTGCGAAGCATCTCCGCCACACCCCCACCTTCAAACGTAGAATTTATGTTGGCCCATCTTTTTCCCTGCAGAGGTTTGGCAAGATATTTGAGTTCTTCGACCCGTTTTCTTCCGATATACTGTTCGTATGACTCAGGTGTAAGTTTAGTATCTGTTAGAAATTCGTTAAGTTGCGTTTTTTTCTTAAGTTCTCTTTCCATGATTTACCTCCCTGGCAAAACTGGGTTTAGCTATGCAATCTAGACTTCAGATGTATTTTTAATCTACAATTCTATTATTACTTTTATTTATAAAAATTTTTATCCGATCCTTTTAATAACAGATGCATTAAGAACGTCCATGTAAGTTTTATAAATACAGCAAAAAACATGCCATATTATTTTAAAGTTTTATTTAAAGAGTTTCTATAATAGAGTCTTAAAGTAAGAGATTGAAGAATACCTTATATTTGCAGATGGACTTCAATGATTTGAAAAAGAATTAAATACTGGCTTTTTTTAAGGCTACTGGCCTATGAGCTTATTCTTGCCTTAACTTAATGCCATTTTGTGTAACTTATTTCTCATATAATGAATTTTTTTTGACTTCTTGCGAAAAAAGTTACTCATATTAAATAACCACTATCCATCAAAAATGAACTCTTTGTCGAGTCACTATGTCAGGCTTGCATTGTACTGCGTGTAGTTCTTTGAATCTCAAATGAGATAGAAAAAAACAGTGGGAAAGATTTGATGCTAAACAGCTCCTTAATACAATTAAGGCCTTCTTCACTAGAGTAAAGCACTTTCAAGATAAACAATTAAGGAATTCCATACAACCTGCCGATGAATATAAATGAAAATCAAAAATGCCAACCATGACTGGTAAACCATCAAAAGGGAGGTAGAGGGGTATGGGGACCAATAATATATTCTTCCTTGAGGCTATTGAGTGGTTTGATGAGACAGGAAAAGAACTCGTCCACCGAATTCCTGAAAAGGGCTCCGGCGAAATAAAATTTGGGGCTCAACTTACAGTCCGTGAAAGCCAGGTTGCCGTTTTATTTTACAAAGGAAAGGCAACCGACACATTTGGACCGGGACGTCATACTTTGACGACCGCTAATATACCCATTCTCACCAAGATATTGAGTATTCCATGGGGAGGCGCAAGTCCGTTACGCGCCGAAGTATACATGGTGAATATGAAAATCTTTCCTAATCTCACATGGGGGACAAGAGACCCTGTAGCCTTTAAGGATTCAGAGCTGAGCCTCATTCGTCTCAGGGCATTTGGAGTCTTTAATATTCAAGTTATTCAACCTCTACTCTTTATAAACAGCTTAGTCGGAACACAGGGAATATTCGATACTGAAGAGATTGAGGAATACTTGAACAGGGTAATTGTATCGCGTTTTAATGATTACTTAGGTGAAAACATCGATACTATCCTCAACCTTCCGGGCAAGTATGATGAACTCTCAGAAGGACTCAACAAACGTCTGAAAGATGACTTCTCTCACTTTGGTTTAGGCCTTTCCCATCTCTATATCAACTCCATAACACCGCCTCCCGAAGTTCAAAAGGCCATAGACGACAAAAGCCGACTTGGGGTTTTTGATGACATGAACAAGTTACTCAAGATGAAGGCTGCCATGGCATTAGAGAAAATCCCTGAGGCAGAAGGGACAGCAGGAACGGGCATTGGAATGGGAGCCGGGTTAATGATGCCGGCCATGTTTGCTGAAATGTTTAGAGGCCCTGCATCACAACCGCAGGCACAACAATACGAAGTATTTAAGTGCCCGGAATGTCAGCAGATCATTCCAAAAGACGCAAAATTCTGTCCCTATTGTGGTCACCAACAACTCGTTTTTACCCAATGTTCAAATTGTAATAAAAATCTGTCAGCAAATGCAAGATTCTGTTCTCGCTGTGGACACCCGGCAGAAGAAAAGCCTCATCCGAAAAAGTGTTCTCATTGTGGAAGCGAGAATCTGTGCGATTCTATATTCTGTAATCAATGTGGTGAAAAGATATAGCTGGAAAATCGAACATCAATGCCCCCAGTGTGGGGCTCCTGTGATTCTAGAGGAAACGGACAGACTTTTTTCCTGTTCATATTGTCGAGTAAAGCTTTTCCTCCTCCAGGACCATATGAGATACTATTTATCCCCCTCGGATGCTCCTATGAAGGAGGTCACCTTTGTCCCCTACTGGCGCTTCAAGGGAACGGTATTTTCATGCAAAGGATACAAGATCGACCAGAGGATAATAGACACCAGCTTTATTGCATCCCCCCTCCAATTACTGCCACGTTCACTTGGATTACGACCCCAGGCACTAAAACTAAAATTTGTTTCACCTGAAATGGAGGGGCAATTTATAAAAAGGCAGATCCCTTTCAAGTCCGTTATCTCATTCGTTGAAAAACAGATGTACGCTACGACAACGTCCGGGGATAAAAACCCAATTCATCATCAAGCATTTATTGGTGAAACCCTCAGTATCATTTATACACCTATTCTTATTCGGGATAAGGTCTATGATGGAATATTGAATAGACCCATCGGTACATTTCCAAAAAATGAGGATAACAACTCCCTTTCTATTGACCACCATCAAAACTGGCAAACAACATTTATCCCAACATTATGCCCTTACTGTGGATGGGATCTTGATGGGGAAAAAGATTCTCTAGTTCTTTTTTGTAAAAATTGTGCCTCTGCATGGAAATCTTCAAAAATCGGGTTTCAAAAGGTAGACTTTGCGATCATTGCCAATAATGATGATAATGTCAATTACTTACCCTTTTGGAGGATGAGGTCTCAAATTGAAGGGCTTCAGATTCAATCTTATGCTGACCTGGTCAGGGTAGCGAACCTGCCAAAAGCAATAAGAAAGGAATGGGAAGATCGGGAATTCTTCTTTTGGGCACCTGCCTTTAAGGTAAAACCAACCCTTTTCATACGTTTAGCCAGACAGATGACCATCTTCCAACCTCAAACACAGTTTGAGAAAAGCCCTCCTAGATCAACATTTCATCCTGTAACCCTTCCTCGAAGCGAGGCAATGCAAAGTATTAAAGTGACTCTAGCAAGCTTAGCGAATGCAAAACAGAGGATATTTCCATTGCTTTCAGAAATAGACATTATATTAAGTGAGATTCTTTTAGTCTATTTCCCTTTTATTTTAAAAGGAAGCGAGTTTATACAACCTTCTTTGCAATTTAGCATTAATAAAAATTCTCTTTATTTTGGGAGAAATCTATAATAAAATGGCTAATAAGGGTAATAAAGGATCTATTAAATATAAGATTGCAGGAAAGATATCGAACATCGATGTCGCGCATAAAACTGTAATCGTGGAGGCTCAATATGGGGGGAAATTTTTCTCAATCGGGGGACACATCTCTCCTCATACTGTTTTAAAAAAAGGCAACCAATTGGGTAAACTTGAAGACTTTATTGTGGGTGATCATGTTGTAATGAAATGCCAAATTAGCAATAAAGGGGATATAATACAGGCCATAGAGGTGATATAATTAGGATCTGTGACGAAATTATAACAGACCCTCTATAGGAGGTTTATTGTGGAAAAGTCAGTCTTACTTGAAATAGAAGATGGAACAGCACTCATTACCTTAAATCGACCAGACAGACGTAATGCCATTAACCAGGATCTGCTTGTACATCTGTACAACTCCATTGAAGAGGTACATAGCAATGACTCCATTAAGGTTGGAATAATTACAGGAAGCGGCAACTCTTTTTGCTCGGGTATCGATCTTGAGGTAATCGCAAAAGATAACCTTATTGACCCCCGAGGTGATGGCAAAGACCTGCCCGATGTATTTAGCGAATGCAAAACACCTATTATTGGGGCAGTCAATGGCCATGCAATTACAGGAGGGCTTGAGATCGCTCTAAACTGCGATTTTCTCATTGCCTCTGAAAATGCTTCTTTCAAAGATACACATGCAAGGATTGGGATTCCTCCAGGGTGGGGTATGACCCAGCTTCTTCAACAGGCTGTTGGCCAACGCATGGCTAAGCAGATGTCCTTCAGCTGTCAATCGATCTCCGCAAATAAGGCCTTGCAATGCGGCCTTGTAAATGAGGTGGTTCCTCATGATGTATTATTGCAACGTGCGAAACAGATCGCTTCGGACATTTGTGTAGCCAGCCCAGACATGGTGGCAGTTCTAAAAGATTTGATCAAGTTCAAAAATTCCGCCACTTTGAATGAGGCCTTTGCGAACGAACGAAAAGGATGCAAAGATTTTATGTATAAAATAAAAGGATCATAGCCTATGAATTTCGCTCTTGTTTGCCTGTAGTCAATACCAATCAGCCTGTGTTGAAAGCTATGGAAAGTTATTCAATTATAATTTAGGCAGATATGTATCAAGCTCATATCTGCTCACATGTGTCCTGTATCTATCCCATTCAATCTTCTTGTTCTGAATAAACTTGTTAAATATATGATCCCCCAGAGCCTCCCTTACAAGCTCACTCTTTTCTATATTCAAGATTGCCTCATAGAGGTTTCCTGGTAACTCATCGATATTCATCTGTTTCCTCTTCTCAGGAGTAAAGTGATAGAGATCCTCTTCGATGGGTTCTACTAATGTATACCCCTCCTCTATCCCCTTAAGCCCCGCAGCCAACATCACAGCAAAAGCCAGGTAAGGATTGCAAGAAGGATCTGGAGAACGAAACTCAATGCGTGTAGCATTTTCTTTGCCAGGCTTATACATGGGGACCCTTATCATCGTAGATCGATTTCTTCTTGCCCAACTAATATAAACAGGAGCTTCATAACCAGGAACAAGTCTCTTGTATGAATTTACCCACTGATTGGTAACCGCAGTCAATTCTCTCGCATGCTTCAGAAGACCGGCAATATAGCCCTTGGCAATATCAGAAAGATGGAACTTATCGTTCGGATCGTAGAAGGCATTTTTATTAGACTTAAACAAAGACTGATGCGTATGCATCCCGCTCCCGTTTTCCCCGAATATGGGTTTTGGCATAAATGTCGCATAAACCCCATTCAGCTTTGCAATCTCCTTAACCACTAATCTCAGAGTCATTGTCTTATCGGCCATGCGAAGGCCCTCATCGTATCTCATGTCTATTTCATGCTGGCTTGGAGCTACTTCGTGATGGCTGTATTCAATATTTATACCTATATTCTGCAAGGCAAAGATCGTCTCCCTTCGAAGCAGCCCCCCCGTATCCAGAGGCGTAGCATCAAAATAACCACCTTCATCCATTGGCTTAGGCGCCTTATTATCGGAGAAATAAAAGAATTCCAGCTCTGGTCCCAGGTAAAAAATATAACCCAGGTCTTTTGCCTTTTTTAGTAGTCGTTTGAATGCATACCGCGGATCCCCTTTATACGGAGACCCATCTGGTTCAAGGATGTCACAGAACATCCTTGCTACCGGTTTTTCACTGCTTCGCCATGGCAAAAATTCGAAGGTAGTTGGATCCGGTTTCGCTATCATGTCACTCTCTTCTATTCTGGCAAAGCCCTCGATAGATGAACCATCAAAACCCATCCCCTCATCCAATGCTTCCTCAAACTCTGATGGGGTTATGGCAAAACTCTTAAGATAACCCAGGACATCCGTAAACCATAATTGAATAAAACTCACATTTTTTTCTTTAACAATCTTTAATACATCTTCTTTTGTGTTACAAAGCATCTTATTCCTCCTTTTTTTATAATTAACCGTTATCATAATAGAATTAAATACAACGAAAAATCCTTTTTGGAACGGTTCCTCTTTTTGGGAAGAACCTCCAAAGGTGTAAATAGATTTTGATCCCAACAAAAATCTCATCTTACCGCGATCCTGCCTTAATTCACTTTGAATTTTACAAGAAGTATATGCATCGAATTTTAGCGTTATTGAATCATGATTGTAGTATCCTTTTCCATAGCGTTTATAAAAGAATACCTTTCTATGCTCATAAAACTAATGCGTAATTTAATTGATATTTTGCATCCATAATTTTGCAGAAGAATAATACAGTAAATTAGCAATTCTCATGCCAAGGTCTTAAAGGGTATCATGAGTACTTGAAAAATTTTGTATGATTCATTCGGATATGTTTCCCCTTCTCCCTTGCAAGATATTGTCATTAAACAGTTTAAAACGTCTATCCATTCGAAAAAAAAGCACCTATTCTTTAATAATTCTATGATTTTTTCATGATATACTCATTAGAATAAATGCTCGACTCCGAACATTTATAGGCCTGAATGAATGCATATAATCGAAAATACCAATAATTACAAGTTACTAACGTCAACTGCTCATTTTTGAGCAGAGTTCTTAAAACCAGGCAAAAAAACAGTTACACTCGATGGAAAAGGAACGATTTAACTCTCCTTCGCCTGAAAGCCAAATTCTGAATTCGTCTAACTAAACCAAACCATAGATTCCTGCTTGGCAGTTTCGTTTCTCGAAGATTCTGCGAAGTACGTACTGTTAAAAGTCGTTTTGGACAAAACGCATTGCAATTGGGCAACAGCCTGTTTTTATAAAAAATGGAAAAGATTTTTATTTTCTGGAAAGGATGGCTGGGAGAGGTTTGGCTCTCCCATATAATAGTATAAGATTCCTGTTACGGTTATATGGAAGGGGTATGAAGTTAAAAGAGGCATCACCACCAATCAGACTTTCAAGGGGTTCACTGACTTTATTATTGAAAAACTTGGAAAATATCATCCCCTCAGACTTATTTTGGCCATCTTCCATTTGAAGTTTCTCTTCTTAGAACCGGCTTCCGATACTGCCGTCTCAAAAAAAAGGGAGTTAATGTAAAGCGCCCTTAAGAAGCTTTTAATCTTTTATAATTTAAATCGGTTTCCTGATGATTTGATAATGCTTGGGTTCTAAGTCTACTATGCTTTTATTAATAGAAAAACTCAATAAAATACACACGAAATGGAAACTGAAAAGGAGGTGTATTGTCAGGAATGTAGCCAGTATCTTTGTAGAGTATACTTCGAATGTATTCAAAAAGAAGGTGCTAATACCTGGGCCTATGTGGCGGGCGTTCTCCACGGGGCTTTGCCTGATTAACCTTTAATCTACGTCCCTTAATCTCGCTTTCATTTAAGGCATTGATCGCTTCATTTGCTTGTGTGTTGCTTGGCATTTCTACAAAGCCAAATCCCTTCGATTGTCCAGAGAACTTATCTGTTATAATCTTCACGCTAGATACTTCTCCAAATTCACTAAAAACATCTCTCAGGTCATCTTCGGTTACACTGTATGGCAGATTTCCTACATATATATTCATAAAACCCTCTTTTTTATGTGCATCGATTGAGAATACACCACCGAATAACCAACACACAAATTATACGATAGTGACCAAGATAATAACTGAAAGATATCCCTTTCAGCCCCCCAATAACACTGCAAAATCTTGGTTTCGGCCTGCCTCTCATAACCATTTCCTACATAAACTATACTACTGAATATTATTTTAAAATGCAACTGGATATTCATTTTTTATGATGAATTCAAACACTGCTTCTATTGTTATTCATAAATATAAGTTTAAAAGATTATCGAATGGTCCAATAAAAAGCCATATAATATTCTGGTGAATGCTTATTAGCAAAAATCTTTTGAAAACCGCTCAAAGGAGTTTCTTTTTGGGGAACAGCCTGTTCAGGGTTGACATTTATCTCTATCTCATTTAAATTTAGTATATTATATAAATTGCTTAAAGAGGATCCGTTGCACAATAAGACCAGACTTTAAAATGGACGCGGATGAGTTAAGATTAAAGATTGATAAACCTGTGATCCAAAATACAGTATAATATAGTTTAAACCATGGAGTCAATAAGGAGACATACAATGCATGTTTTAGACAAACTTGAAAAGGCTTTTCATCCTCGTTCTATTGCAGTTGTAGGAGCCTCGGAAAATCCATTTTCCGCAGGAAGCCCATTCACAAAGCATCTGTTAACGTATGGCTATCGAGGTAAAATCTATCCCATCAATCCAAACCAAAAAGAAGTCTATGGTCTTATGACATATCCTTCCTTAAAAGAAGTCTCAGGACCTGTTGATTATATCATTTGTTGTATTTCTGCATCTCATGTGCTTTCCTTACTCGATGAATGTCCGCAAAAGGGGGTGGAAGTCGTCCATATGTTTACCGGACGTTTCAGCGAAACAGGGGTCTCAGAGGCTGCCTCACTGGAGCAGGAAATACTGCAGAAGGCGAAAAAGCTTGGCATAAGCCTCATTGGTCCAAATTGCATGGGTTTATACCACCCCAAAGAAGGGATATCTTTTGCCTATGATCTTCCAAAGGAGACAGGCCCGGTTGGCATGCTCTCTCAAAGTGGCGGACTTGCCGGAGAGTTTGTTCGTTTCGCTCAATTGCGTGAAATTTTCTTCAGTAAAGTCGTAAGCTATGGCAACGGCCTTGACATTAACGAAACAGATCTCTTGAACTACTTTGCCAAGGATTCCGAAACCAAGGTTATAGCTGCATATATTGAAGGGGTTAAGAATGGGACAGAGCTTTTCCCAACCTTGCGGCATGCAGCACGTTTGAAGCCTGTTGTTATTCTTAAGGCCGGCAGATCCTCTGCAGGAGTCAAATCTGCATCATCTCATACAGGTTCACTGGCAGGTTCCACAGAGATATGGGATTCTGTTATAAAGCAAGCAGGGGCCATACAGGTCAAAACATTCGAAGAGATGATCGACATGCTTGCTGGACTCTGTTTCTTACCTCCGGTTTTAGGTCGCAGAGTCGGCGTCGTAGGCGGAGGCGGTGGAGTCAGCGTGCTCTCCGCTGATGGGTGGGGAGAGGCAGGGTTTGATCCTGCTCCTTTCCCAGAAGAAATCAGGGAAATGATCAGAGAAAACGTACCACCAATGTGGTGGGACTGGATAGGAAACCCCGTAGATGTTTCCATGATGCCTGAAAGCGCCTGGACGACCGGACTCACCGGCAATATCTTACGCATGATGGCTGAGAGCCCTGCATATGATCTTGTTATTGGCAATGTGAGCATCGGCGCCCCCTTTGGCAAGGATCAGATGATCGGATGGGTTGGCGGGTATGCAGATGAGGTTATCGAGGTTGCCAAAAAGGGATCTCAACCTCTGGCTGTGGTCCTGGACACTGCCGATTTACGGATTGAAGATTTTGAGCAATGGCGATGGAGATTACTTGCTGAGCAACGCAGCCGTTTTGTTGCTGCTCACATTCCTGTCTTTTCCTCTATTGCCGAGGCTGCTTCTACCCTGAGCAAGTTGGCGGAGTATTATCAAAGAAGAAAAGAGATCACAAAACCTTCGGCAGGGTAAATACGACTTTCGTGCCTATACCCTCTTCACTCGTTGCATGTATGGTTCCATTATGGGCTTCCACAATGTGTTTTACAATAGACAGCCCCAAACCCGTTCCCCCTGACTCTCTGGATCCTGTCTTATCTACACGGTAAAAACGTTCAAAAATCCTGTGCATTTCATTTGCCGGGATTCCTCCCCCTGTATCGGCTACTTCTATTTGAACTTCATTCTCTTGAGCGACTGCTGAAATCGTGATCTCCCCAAACTCAGGAGTATATTTTACGGCATTGTCAAGAATGTTTCTAAAGATCGTCTTGATTTTCTCCTTATCAGCTAAGACATTGGGTAATCCTGATGGAATATTCACATTGATTTTCTGTGCTTTTTTACGTATTAACTCCTCGAAGTTGGAGACTTCGCCACCTACAATCTCAGATAGATTTACAGGCTCAAAGTCCATGACTCCCTTTCCGCTCTCAATTTGAGACAGATCCAGAAGATCATCAATAAGACGCTCCAGGCGCTTAGAATGCCTTTCAATGATATTAATAAACCTGAGACGATTCTCTGAATCGTAGATAGCCCCACCCTGTAAGGTTTCAACAGAACCTTTGATTGAAGTGAGAGGCGTCTTTAGCTCATGGGATACATTTGCAACAAAGTCCTTTCTTACATTCTCAAGCCTTCTGATCTCGGTAATATCATGAAAAACCGCTACAACTGCCCATAGCATACCCTCTTCATCAGGTATGGCTGCCATTTGGACCTGTAATATCCTTTCTTCCCCATAGTGAAGGGTCAGCTCTTCCACTTTATTGCTTCCGGTTTCTAAGACTCCTTGAAAGAGGGCATTTAATTTGCTCATACGGATTATCTCCCAATGGAATCTATCGATTGCATCAGTAAATGAGATACCAAACATGGCTTCAGCAGCAGAATTCATGAGAATGATTCTCTGATCCTGGTCAACGGCTATTACCCCTTCGATCATTCCGCTCAATATCGCCTGTTTCTTGCTTATCTCTTTCGTTAGAGTCTCAATCTTGTTTTGAAGTTCAAGACTCATTGTGTTTAAAGAACAGGCAAGGTCTCCGATCTCATCGGTTGATTCTACCCTTACAGGCTCGGAGAAATCCCCCCCTGCCAACCTTTTTGCCGCCTGGGTCATCAAGATTATCGGTTGGGTTATCTTTCTGGTGATGATAAATCCAGCGCCAAAGGAGATCAATACAGCAAGGATGACCCCCCAAAAAATCACCCGATAGATATGATTCACTCTTTTATTCACATCGCTTAAAGGAAGAGAGACCCTTACAACCCCAATAATTTTGTCTTTCTTTTCAATAGGCAAAGAGAGATACATCATGTCTATCTTCAGTGTTTCGCTGAAACGGGTGCTTTTACCTGTCTTTCCATTGAGGGCAACCATGACCTCCGGTCTATCGCTATGATTTTCCATATCCCAGGGATCGTTTTTAGAATCCCCCATTACAATCCCTTTAGGGTCTATCACTGTGATTCTGGCATGGATTTTCCTGCTTAACCTTTTGGTGAGTGAATCGATACTACCTCCCTTTCCATCTATCATATCTTTTTTGATTAAATCACTGACCAAGGCAGCGTTTGTCCTCAACTGTGAGGAGATCTGTTCAAGATAGTACGCCTTTAGAGAGAAACCAACATAGAAACCGATGGTAAGGATAGAGATAATGATGAGGGTGGTTTGAATGAAAAAGAATTTCCATACTATTTTTAGTCTTGGCATAGGCACCTTTCTCAATGAAAAGGCAGAGGTTAATCAGTATTAGTAACTTCTCAAAAAGTCCGGGAACATGCCGTAGCCCACAGGGGAGCTTTTATGAGCGACATTGTGAATTTTAGGAAATACCTATTCAGGGTGTTCGGCGTTAAAAAATTCAAAATGTTTGAGGGCATAGCCCGAGTTTTTTGAATTTTAGCCGAGCACCCTGAATGCGCCCAAAATTCACATAGGAGCGAATGAAAGCTCCCCTGTGGGCTACGGCATAAGTCTGTTTCCCTAAGTTATTGAGAAGTTACTAGGATTAGACTTTATGAAGGCATCATAATCGAACATATAGCCGATCCCCCTCCTTGTTACAATATGCTGGGCAGCTTCGTTTAACTTCTTCCGAAGCCTTCTGATATGAACGTCAACGGTTCTATCCGTAACAAAGGCATCGTCTCCCAAAACACCATCAAGGATCTGTTGCCGGGTCAGCACACGACCAGACCTTTGGGTCAGAAAAAGAAGCAACTTAAACTCTGTGGAGGTAAGCTCAATCGGGGCTCCCTTCCAAGTGGCCTGATAGTTGACAGGATCGATTATGAGATCACCTATCGAGATGATCTCCTTTGAGTCCGCAACACGATAAGCCCTTCTCAATACGGCATTTACCCTCGCTACCAATTCCCTGTGACTGAAGGGTTTTGTAATATAGTCATCCGCACCTATTTCCAGCCCTACGACGATATCCGGCTCTGTTGCCTTGGCACTGACGATAATTATAGGAATACGACTCGTTTCCGATTTGTTTCTCAAAACACGGCAGACATCGAGACCATTGATACCAGGAAGCATCAGATCCAGGACGATCAGGTTTGGAAACTCTTTTTGTACGAGCGTTAAAGCCTGTTCTCCATCGTATGCAGGGATGACCTGAAACCCTTCCCTCTCTAAATTGTACCTTATCAAATCAACGATATCTTCTTCATCATCTATAACCAGTATCTTCTCATTCGCCATCTCTTTTCACGCATCTAGGGTTTAAGAAAATTAAAAAGCGATATTACTAAAAAAACCACCCTTAATGGTAACAATTAAATTATAAAGATTCAATTCAAAATAGGGTAACAGTTTAGCTTTTTGAAGAGAGTTGCAAGAAGCGGTGGTATCTTTTTATTCCATAAAACTAAACTGTTACAAAACATGAGCATCTATGAATCCTTATACCCGCCATGTCGTATATCTTTTGCATTCACCATGTAGATCACACTCTCCGCAATATTTGTTGCGAGATCCCCAATCCTCTCCAGGTACTTGGAAATCTGGATGATCCGTATAGCCCTTGCTATTGTGTGAGGATCTTCCATCATAAATGTCAACAGTTCTCGAAGTATCTGGTCATTCAAATTATCTATGATATGATCGTCGCCACAGACCTTAAAGGCCAAGTCTACATCTTCATTAATAAAGGCGTCTAATACTTCTTTCAACATTATTTGAACTGCTTTAGCCATTCTCGGGATATCTATATACTCCTTCAATTTTGGTTCCTTGTTCAGTTCTAATGCCTTTTCACAGATATTGACCGCATGATCCCCTATCCTTTCCAAGGATGCGATGATCTTTAGGCTCTTAATAATAAACCTGAGGTCACGTGCTATGGGCTGCCTCAATGCCAGTATCTTGATTACTCCTTCCTCAAGCTCTACTTCCAGTTCATCGATGCGACAGTCACACTCAATCGTCTTTCTTGCCAGTTCACAATCCCTATTCACCAGAGATTTTACTGCATTTGCAATGGCCTCTTCAACAAGTGTCCCCATATCGACCAATCTCTTCCTTAACTCTAATAATTCCTTTTCAAATTGTCTTTCCATGGTTTGGCATCCTTTATCCTTTGTTACCCAAAGCGCCCTGTAATATAGTCTTCTGTCATCTTTTTGGATGGGGCTGTAAATATCTTTTCTGTTGTGTCGAACTCTACTAATTCTCCCATCATGAAAAAGCCTGTGTGTTCAGACACCCTCCCTGCCTGCTGCATATTATGAGTTACGATAATTACCGTATATTTCTTCTTCAAGTCCGAAATTAAATCCTCTATCTTCCCGGTAGCAATGGGATCGAGGGCTGAGCAGGGCTCATCCATTAATATGACCTCCGGCTCTACTGCTATTGCCCTGGCAATACAAAGCCTCTGCTGTTGCCCGCCCGAAAGGGAGAGACCGGACTTATGGAGTCTATCCTTGGTTTCTTCCCAAAGAGCCGCATGCTTCAGGGCCTTCTCAACCCTTTGAGTGATCTCATTTTTTTTCTTTATCCCCTTGAGCCTCAATCCAAAAGCGATATTTTCAAATATGGTCATAGGAAAGGGGGTGGGTTTTTGAAAAACCATTCCCACTTTACTCCTCAAACCGATCAGCTCTATACCCCTGTCAAGGATATTTTCACCGTCCATCCATATTTCACCTTCATAACGGTTGCCAGGATAGAGGTCATGCATCCTGTTGAGACAACGCAAGAAAGTCGTCTTGCCGCACCCTGATGGACCGATGAGGGCAGTAACTTCGTTTTTACAGATGGAAAACGAGATATCCTTCAATGCGTGGGTATTACCCGAGTAATAGAAATGAAGCCCTTTTATATCGAGTTTATAACCATTAGCCCTCTCGTTCATTGTATATACTCTCTCCACTTGAGTATCATTCTGCCCAGAATCGTGATTCCAAGCACAAAAAGTGTTATCATAAATGATGCAGCCCATGCCTGCTTATGCCAGCTATCGTATGGACCCATAGCATACTGAAAGATCATGACAGTAAGGGATGAAACAGGCTCATTCATATTTATGGAAAAGAAGGAATTGTTGAAAGATGTAAAGAGCAATGGCGCGGTCTCACCGATGATCCTGGCTATTGACAAGAGTATTCCTGTGATGATGCCTGCAGCCGCACTTCTGTATACAATATGGATAATCACCTTATAGTAAGGGGCACCGAGTGCAAAGGCTGCCTCCCTTAGTGCCCACGGAACAAGGCAGAGCATATCTTCAGTGGTTCTCAAAACAACAGGGATCATTATGATAGCAAGAGCCGCTGCACCTGCCCAGCCACTAAAGTGACCAACAGGCTTCACAATGATCGCATAGATAAATGTTCCGACCACTATTGAAGGGACACTGACCATGATATCGGACAGGATGCTTATGAATTGTGCAATCTTTCTTCCCCTGGCATATTCTGCGAGAAATGTCCCTCCCAATATGCCTGTTGGCACCCCTATCAGAGTGGCGAAGAAGGTGATTACCAGTTGTCCCACAAAGGCATTTCTAAGCCCCCCTCCTTCGACACCCAAGGGTGCGGGGTCATTCATAAATAGGGCGAGACTGATTCCGCCTATGCCATGGACAAGGACATCCCAAAGTATGAAGATGAGCCAGAAGAGCCCAACAGAAGCAGCAAATGTGCAAAGAGCCAGTGCAGTGTAGTTCTTTACTTTCCTTATTATAACAGGGGTCACTTACGTACCCCCCTTCCCGCTTTTAAGATGAGAAACTTTGCTATAGCAAGGATTATGAAACTCATAGTGAACAGAAGGAGTGCAAGGTAAAAGAGGGATGAAAGGTAGATGTCCGTGTCCGCTTCAGTAAATTCATTCGCGAGAGTAACGGTTATGGTTGCTGCGGCATCCAGAAGAGATGAGGTTATCTGGTGATTATTTCCAAGGACAAATGCGACAGCCATCGTTTCTCCCAGTGCCCTTCCAAGAGATAAAACCACTCCGCCGAAGATGCCCAACTTTGAATATGGGATGACTACCTTTCTCACTACTTCCCATTTCGTTGCACCAAGGGCATAGGCTGATTCTTTTACTACAGCGGGTGTGAGATTAAATGCATCCCTTGAAATACTTGCAGTAAAGGGGATGATCATGATGCTGAGGATCACACTCGCCGTGAGCAGATCAATGCCCATAGGAGTGCCTTTGAAGATGACTCCAAGAACAGGAAGGCTTCCGATAGTCTTTTGCAAAGCAGGCTCAATCTTGTCTGCCATTATTGGTGCCAGGGTAAAAAGTCCCCACATTCCGTAAATAATACTCGGAATAGCTGCCAGCAATTCAATGGCAATACCGATTGGACCTTTAAGGAAACCAGGTGCGATCTCTGTTACAAATATGGCAATACCGATAGCCACGGGTATAGCCAGTACAAGGGACAACCCTGTTGTCACTGCTGTTCCAAAGAGGCTCGTTGCAGCCCCAAATGAATCCTTTACAGGATTCCAGTCTGTTGAAGAGATAAATCCCCATACACCAAACTTCTCCAGGGAAAGGGTTGACTCAGAGATTAATATACACAATATCCCCCCAACCAATGCGATTACCGTGAGGGATGCCCCAGCAGAGATCAGATAAAAAGTGAGATCAAAAGGGCTTTTTCTGGAAAGCAATTCACACCATCCCTTTTTCATTGTTAAGCCTTACTTATTCGTATATCTTGTGGGCATTCCAATAACCTCTTATCTTGTTTTTCAATGACTCCGGCAATGGTACATAAATGAGCCTTTCTGCGGTCTTGTCTCCTTTTTTGAATGCCCAATCATAGAAATTCACCACGCTCTTATTTGCATCCGTCTTCTCCCTTGCCAAAAGTATAAATGTTGCCCCAGCTATAGGCCAGGCATCTTTACCCGGAGCATTAGTGAGCCAGAGATAGAAGTCTTTCCCCGGGTCAAAGCTGCCGGAGGCTGCTGCAGCTTTGAAGCCCTCAAAGTCCGGTCTAATAAAAGCGCCGGCAGGGTTTTTTAGAAGCGTATATGAGAGTTTGTTCTGTTTGGCATAGGCGAATTCAACATAACCGATCGAATACTTGACCCTTTTTACATAGTTTGCTACACCTTCGTTCCCCTTTCCACCAATACCAACCGGCCATTTCACTGCCTTGCCAATACCTACCCCCTCTTTCCAACGAGTACAAACACCGCTTAGGTAATGAGTAAATATAGCTGTTGTGCCTGAGCCGTCAGACCTGTGGACAACGGTGATCTCTTCATTGGGAAGACTCAACCCAGGGTTGAGATCTTTCATCTTCTCATCGTTCCAGTATCTGATTTCTCCTAAAAAAATCCCGCATATTGCATCTCCATCGAGTCTTAACATGTCCGGATTAATATCCGGAATATTAACCACCGGTACAACACCCCCAATCACAGCAGGAAACTGCAACAGGTCGTTTTTTCGAAGTTCGACGGACTCCAGGGGGGCATCAGATGCCCCAAAGTCAACCGTTCTATTCACAATCTGTCTTACCCCACCCCCTGAACCGATAGACTGATAGTTGAGCTTTACTCCGCTCACTCTATGATAGTTGAATGCCCATGCAGAGTATACTGGATATGGGAAGGAGGCCCCTGCCCCATTTAATCTTGTATCTGCAAATGCATTGCCGAATGCCCATATACTCATTACAAATGCTGTGAATATTGATATTGCCTTGTTCATATCTCTCCTCCTTCTTTGATTGTTTGATTTTCCCACTTTTTTGATATCAAAGAAATGTTACAACTTTATTACGATTATATTAAATATCTGATCACAGCTTCATAGAATTCACTTGCTAAGGGCTATAGCTTGCAAATTCGGTCTGTATATTCGGCCAGAGTTCCAACCGTTAACCTGACGGGTTCGGGCAATTCTAAAGTACCTCAACTAAACCACTATTGTCAGCTATAAGATGACTAATTCTCATGGGGAAATCCGAAAGTCATCGTCCCTATATTCCTCAAGCGCCTGACTTTCAATGTATTGCATAATGACTTCGTCTGTAACATTACTCGAACTGGCATCAATATAGCCCCAATCCTATAAATGTCGACCTCAGGATTTCTTGCTGAACTCTTTGAACTTCGCTAGCATCATAAAATAGGTTTTACGGTAATTTTACATACCCCATTATATAAGCTAAAGTCTTCGCCTAAACACGAGGGTTTTTCTCTCATTCCCCGACGGGGACAATGAACTGAATTTAATGAATAGGCTTTCAGAGACATAAAGCCTCTTAATGAGTTTCAAGTTTATTAGGAGCACTATGAAACAAAAAATTATCAGCATGCTTCAGCAATGGTCAAATCTTAATCGGCAAAAAAATCTTGCCAGTCAATGTTTTTATATAATGCATAAATCTGTCTATCGAAAATGGAATATAATGTATATAATATATTATTAGAACGCATAGCCCTTTAGATTTTTTTGATGAAAAGGATAAGGATAACTTAATTAATCCATTTTGTACGAAGATAGATCAAGTGAAAATAAGATTAAGAGCAATATCGAGTGCTATAATCATATGATTTATAAACGTTCTCCATATTGTGGTATCTACTACTGATCCTGACATCATACACTGGCCTAAAACTCGACATTTCACGTATTCAATCCATGATCCACAAAGCATAATAGAGCATCTTTTTGATTAGAAGAGAGTCTCACTGCTTTTAATTATTTAATAACATTTACATCAAAAGAGATCAACTATAAAGATTGTCATTGACAACAACACGGAAATAAGGCTTGAGAAAAAAGGGAGGTTTTACAATGTTAGAAAAATATATAAATGGAAATTTACGAACTCTGATGTTTACTATATTGTAAGCATTAACAGTATTGTTGTTAATGAAGGCAATTGCCCAGTAAGAGGGCGATTATGTATGTCGTTATGAAGATGGGGCTATTGATGAAACCTTGTTTTTCATTAAACAGCGATTTTCGCACCGCTATGTGAGACATAATTGATCTTCACTCATCAATGAAACTCGAACTGCAGGCGTTTATTCCCGAGCCAGGATATGCTCGTGGCCTTCTTATCT
>JAXHVA010000169.1:0-7027 GCA_034189035.1 Thermodesulfobacteriota bacterium | reverse complement strand
ACTTAACCTTTTTAGAAGATCTTCGTTGGAGGAGTTATTTAAGCCACCTCCGAAAAACATTAATAATGGCAATATTAACAGTCAGTTAATCATAGATTTCAGCTAACCGGACAGAATTGATCAAGAATTGTTCTAAAGAATCTTAACACATAAACCTCTGTTTCTTTTGGATTGACTGAGTATATTTTGTTGAACATTGATTATCTTTACTTCTTTCTAATATCCTTTAAGTAAATCGCCTTTGAGGGGCCGTCGCCTATGGCCCTTTCTTCTATCTGAAAAAGCCTTGTCGCTGCCACAAGCTCCCCCAGTTTTTTATAGCCGTAATTTCTCGGATCAAACTCTGGCGCCTGCTTGGCAATATTGCTGCCTACCGATGCAAGATGAGCCCAGCCACTATCATCAGAAGATGCCTCAACAGCGTTTCTGCACAGATTAACCAGTTTCGAATCCTGCTTTAGCTCAGAGGTTGTTTTTCGAGTGATCTTCTCATTATCGCCATCCTTGGATCGAAGCACTTCAGTGAATATGAATTTGTCACATGCGGAAACAAATGCTTCGGGAGTTTTTTTCTCACCGAACCCATAAACAAAAAGTCCGGCTTCTCTTATCCTTGCCACTAGCTTGGTAAAATCACTATCACTCGATACAATGCAGAAGCCGTCGAACTTTGATGCATAAAGCAAATCCATTGCATCTATTATCATTGCACTATCTGTTGCATTTTTCCCGGAGGTATATCTAAACTGCTGGATAGGCTGAATTGAATACTGTAATAGCACCTCTTTCCATCCTTTAAGGTCTGGCACAGTCCAGTCTCCATAAATCCGTTTAACATTTGCTGTCCCATATTTAGTAATTTCCGCCAAAAGCCCTTCAATAATAGAAGGTTGTGCATTATCTGCGTCTATTAATACAGCTAGTTTTTCAGTTTTCCCCTCTGACATGTTTTCCCCTTTTTAATCTCTATATCTCTATATGTTTCGAACAGTTCGTTTTGTCTCCATCCAAAATAATCATTTTGGTCAATCTCTGCTCATGTTTAACAGTATGCTTCCCCTTTGAAATTTCACTTTCCTTAACTCTATATGGAGTCTAAACCTCGATTCCCCTGAAATAGATTATATTACTCAAAACTAAAATATATTGTTTTCTACTGCTATTTTCTCAATTATGTTATCTACAGGACTTCAATTAACAACACATGTACTATGATTAACCTGGCACTTTTCCCACTGGAGCCAGATAAATGACAAACTCTTCTCCTCCATCGATTCTGAGCAAGCGGTCCAAGGCCTCCTGATCATACGCGGCAATAGCACAGATTCCTGCCTTAATGGCCTCACAGGCAAGATACAAATTCTGGCAGACATGGCCTGCATCAAGGGCGATTACCTTATGAGCTGCAAGATCATATCGCCATTCCATTCGGTAAGGAATACTTGTCCAAATAAAGGTCACCGCGGCTTTCCCCGGATAGGGCTGTCCCATAACTGCTTTAACCATCTTATCTGCAAGGCCTTCCTCTGTGAATTCAAATAGCAACTGATGAGAGAGTGGAAGATAGCGGTAAACCCCTGATTCCAGTAGTGATACATTGAGTACAGCAAGGTAGGTTTCAAGAGCATGACGGCAACCTGCGGAAGGAACATTTCGAAAGGCATGCCCTCCTATCACCTTGCCTCGCAAGCCCTGGGTTGCCCAGAGAAGAAAAGATATCTCTTCTATTGTAAGCGGTTTTTCTGAGAATACACGCCGGCTCTGCCGGTTTCTGATTGCTGTAAAAATATCTATGTCTGGGATCTTTTTCCACTCATCCGGTTTAGGAAGATTGATTCTTGAAGCATCGATCGGATATGGCTTTTCAATAGAAGGAACAGGGACACCTCTATGCTGATCCGTCCGTGAAAAGTCTATTCTTTTCCGAATAGAATCTTTCAGAAAATATCTGTACATCTTTAATAAATCTCTTTCCATATGATATAACTCCTCAAGAAGTAGTAGGCCGTTCATTTGACTTGTTCAATGCATTTATAACAGATGATGAATCGTAACTATTCAATAAGTCAATAGGATTTTTCTCGGTAAATGGCCTGTTATATTGCTATCTTTTTGAATACCTTAAAAGTTCTCGGCTCAGGGTTTAAAGGTTTTATAAGGTAATTACTTGAACACCGAAATGTTCGGTGTCCTTAAAAATGCTTTTTATTAACAGGTAATGCTATACTCACTTGATTATTCAACAATGAATTTTTAGACAAGATCATCACGAGGGTCTTTGAGTAATCGTCTCCAAAGGACTTATGTTTGGCCTTATTAATATGAGAGAATCTCCATTATGGAATAAATCTCTTGATTCTCAGGTCTTTTAAGGTTTCTTAAGCTCCTTATAGAGAATAGGAGACGCATGGCTTTCCACAAAAAGAGATAATGTCCTATTCACCTCTTCTAACAGAATCTAAGAGTTCTTTTGCGTCGAACCTCAAATCCTTTGCAGTGGCTTTCATAATACCATATATAGGCTTAGTTTATATTTAAAATTATGAACTTAACTCCAACCAAAGTCAATTGTTTTCTGAGATGATCTTCATTGGGGTTGGATGATTTTTAAAAATCTATCCTCTTTATTGTATGTTGTAAAACCGCTTTGGACCCCTTTCTTCTTTTGCAATTTTACTTTTTTGAATGTCCCCTTAGCTATCCTATCTAGAACTGCCTCCCAACCTGAGAGTCTTCTACTGAATGGGTTGGACTTGTTAAATTTTGAAGTTCATTGAGTCGATAGCTCTGTATAACCTCTTTTATACAGAGGTCCTCTTTACCTTTGTATATCTCAACTAAATTATCTTTCAGCATGTGAAAGGTTATCTCGCCGATGCTGGCTGTAAACAGTATGTCTATCTTATATCTAACAATTACCCTCACGAGTTTTACGCCTATGTGCTTTTTCTCGTTAAGGAATTCATTGTAGTAAAAATCTTCCACATCTGCTTGGTTGTTGCTTAACTTCAAGATTGCAAAATAGGGGGCCCTGCCAAAGTGTCCGTGCATTCTGGATTCTAGGCCATCTATATTCTTCACAGGAATAATAGCTGAGACTACTTCTTCCCTCATTGGCTCTACACGAATAAAGACAGATTCGATATGGTTATAGTTCTCAGATATAAATTCCTCCACCCTATCGGCTAACTCGTGTGCCCTGTATAAGGAGATTAAAGGTCTGGCTGAAATAATACATTCCACCATCTTGAAAGGACCGGACTGCCGTATCTTTACTTCATTGACCCCTTTGACTCCGTAAATACTGCTCACTCCCTTCCCAATTTCAATCTGCAACTCAGAATCCAGGTTTGCATCCATGAGAATCATTAAAGATATCCATACGTTTTGAATACCGAGTTTAAGTATAAGAAGCGCAATCAATATGATTATTACTCCCTCTACATAGGGAATCGCTGCATATGCCATCAGTATACCAACGAGAACAATCAGAGAAGTGAAGATATCAAGGAATGCCTCACGAGAATTTGCAATGAGGGACTGGGATCCGATTAACCTACCAACCCTTCGTTGTTTTCTCGCAACAAAAAAGGCTGCAATTGAGGATACTATACTTGCGCTAACAGGTAAAATAGGAAGAGCTTGTACTGGTTCAATTCGTAAGAGTTTACCAAGCCCTTCATGAAGTATTTCAATCCCAGCAAAGATGATAAACCCGCCTACAATAAAACACGCCAGAGTTTCTGCCTTGTACAGACCATAAGGAAACCTGGGGCTCTTTTTCCTTGAAGCCAGCCAGAGGCCGAACCCAGCGGCAAAATTGCTCAAGAGGTCTGCGCTACTGTGAAGGGCGTCAGCTATTAGTACATCTGACTCAAATAGATAACCAATACTTGCCTTCATTATAGCAACAAGGAACGCTATAGTTGTAGCAAGAAAAGCTACCCTTTGGCCCTTTTTTAACTTATCAATTTTATCGTCTTTCTCTTCTAGTGCGTTGACCAAAGACTTCTCCTCATAGAAAAATCGAAGAGCCTAAATAACACTTTTTTTATCATCAGATCCCAGAATCCTTCTCAAATTTAAGTTATTCCGAGCAAATCATCAGAAATGGCTAATCGATTAGGAGCTAAAGTTTTTAGCTCAAAGAGGCGCGCAATATCCGCAACAGAATATCCCATCTTCTTAACCATGAATTGGGCAAATCATCAATTCCATGGCCCATAACATGATGTAAGGTTCAAAAGTATGAAATTTCCCCTGCCTTGGCATACAAAAACCTATCCTCTTTATTGTGTATTGTCAAGTCGTTTTAGAACCAAGATTTATTACACCATTTTATCGATTATACTTCAAAGGATCACCTAGAGAATTCATTTATCTGGCTATTAAAAAGAAGGGTTTGAATCCTCGATTCTACAGTAAATACTACCCGATGATGATTTACATGAATCTCCACTCTTTCGTTCAAAGTACAATACTCTTCACATGTATCATTGAAGTGGAAAAAACGGATCAGGTGGAAGGGGGAAAACAGACTCAGGAGATGGTTTTGTGGGGAATACTCAGGTATACTTTTGGAGGTCTGGGTTGAGGATAAACAGATACTTTTCACTTGCCAAAAACTTGATATGATATATTATCATACCGGAGGTCGTTAAAATGACTACTTCAAATATTTCAATCACAATAGATGATATCCGTATAATATCTATAACAAGAATCGGGAGAAAATTGCAAGAGCTTCTAAAGATGAATTTATCAAATTATTAAAGCGAAAGGACGAATTATGAAAAAACAACAGAGATTCTCCGTATGGTATATTATACTGGGCATATGGATCGTTTTGATCGCTCAAAATTATATCTCTTCAATGATGGCCATACGTGTCATTCCCTATAGTCAATTTCTGACGCTACTCAAAGAGAATAAGGTGTCAGAGGTTGCTATATCTCTCAATCAAATTCAGGGGAAGCTGATCAATGACGGGATCGGTAAGAATACTGGCAAATTTTTTAAAACAGTGCGAGTCGATCCTGAAATATCGAAGCTTTTGGAACAGTACAATGTAACATTCAAAGGGGAAATCAAATCAACCCTTCTTCGAGACGTCTTCTCCTGGACCTTCCCTTTATTGCTTTTTATCGGAATTTGGTATTTCTTGATAAAGAGGATGTCGAGTCAACAACCCGGTTTTATGTCCTTGGGCCGAAATAAGGCCAAGATATACGAAGAAAATGAGTTGGATGTAACATTTAAAGATGTTGCTGGAGTTGATGAGGCAAGGCAGGAATTAATCGAAATAGTTGAATTTCTCAAGGAGCCTGAGGGGTTTACCAAACTTGGAGGCAAAATGCCAAAAGGTGTCCTCCTTGTCGGCCCACCAGGAACAGGCAAAACATTGATGGCCAGGGCTGTTGCTGGAGAGAGTCATGTGCCTTTTTTCAGCATGAGTGGATCTGAATTTGTTGAAATGTTTGTTGGTGTTGGAGCCGCCAGGGTAAGGGATCTCTTTATCAATGCAAAACACAAAGCTCCCTGCATCATCTTTATTGATGAGTTAGATGCCCTTGGAAAGGCCCGGGGTATTGGGATGGTTGGGGGTCACGATGAGCGGGAACAGACCCTCAATCAACTCTTAGTAGAGATGGACGGGTTCGATCCCAAGGTAGGCGTCATTCTCATGGGTGCTACCAACAGACCAGAAATCCTCGATCCTGCTCTCCTCAGGCCGGGCCGCTTTGATCGTCAAATCCTGGTAGACCGTCCTGATAAAAAAGGAAGAGAGGAAATACTGAAAGTGCACCTCAAGAACATCAAGGCAGAGGATGATATTGATCTGGAAATGTTGGCGAGTATGACTCCCGGCATGGTAGGCGCGGACCTTGCCAATCTAGTGAACGAAGCGGCGTTGCTTGCAGTAAGAAGAAAGAAGAAGACAGTCGGAATATCGGAGTTTGAAGAGGCTGTTGAACGGATTATTGCAGGCCTTGAAAAAAAGAATCGTCTGATCAATCCAAAAGAGAGAGAGATGGTCGCCTATCATGAATTGGGGCATGCGATCGTAGCACTTTCCCTCCCAGATACCGATCCGGTCCAAAAAATTTCCATCATTCCCAGAGGTATTGCCGCTCTAGGATATACAGTCCAAGTCCCCACGGAAGAAAGGTTTCTCATGAAAAAGACGGAGTTGCTCAACAAAATCGCTACATTGCTGGGCGGTCGAGCAGCAGAAAAGATTATTTTTAACGATATCTCTACTGGGGCGCATAATGACTTGGCTAAAGCAACACATATTGCTCAAAGTATGGTAAAAGAATACGGAATGAGCAGCAAGTTGGGCCAGGTTTATTTTTCTTCGGAAAAGCGGTCCCTTTTCCTGGAGACCGGATTGCAAAGACCAGTAGAGTATAGTGAGGCAACAGCCAAGTTAATTGATGAAGAAGTAAGGGAAATCATCGAACAAGAATTTTCAAATGCCCTTGAGATACTCAACCAAAGAAGGAACACACTGGAAAAAGGGGCTCTTTTGCTTCTAGAAAAGGAAAAGATTGACGGAGAAGAGTTGAAAGCATTGCTGACCTGATTTGAAAAATCAACAAACTCTTTTAAAAATATTTCACCCATAAGATTACATCAAAAATACATTAGGAAAAAAGAAGCTCAGAATCAAGGCTTTCATCTATGCTATAAACTTTCCCGTTAAGTCAATGACATTAAGTAAGGCCTGCTGAATAAGCGTTAATGGTGTTGATATATTTATTTAGATGTGTTAATAGGTTGGCCGAAAATGCAAGCAATTTTGCATGTTTCTTCAAAAACCCTTGCACTAATCGGCGAAAAAATCATGTACAGACGCTCAGAAAAGCAACTTGAATTTGAAAACTTCACATTACTGTTCTCCGAAAAGCTTTCATCCGAGAACCGCTGGGTCCGACTTGCCCAAATCATCCCCTGGCACAAATTTGAAGATGATTACCGTGCCAACCTTTCCAAAAAGGGCCAGGGGCCACCGGCTTTTTCAGTT
>JAXHVA010000168.1:0-7078 GCA_034189035.1 Thermodesulfobacteriota bacterium | reverse complement strand
AGCCTTTATATAGGTATAGATATCAATTCGTCTTTGCTGAAGCAGGCTGAAGATATCTTTTCTGGAAATGAAAAGATGATCTTCATCCAAGAAGATTTTTCTAAGGGGCTGCCGGTTAAGGAGAGCCAACCTCCTTTCGATATATATTTCACATCGTATGGTACTTTTGCACATAATACAGATGAAGTAACTATAAACATTTTGGCTGATATTGCTCAACATGTCAAAGACTATGGTCTCATCATCTGTGATTGGCTGGGACGCTATTCATACGAATGGCAGAGTCTTTGGGATGCTTCCCTCCAAGAAGAGATGTTCATGGATTACAAAATATCATACATCTTTCCCGAAGAAGAGAGAATTAATGCCGAGATTGAGTCCTTTCCCCTTCGTCTTCTGTGTAAAGACGAGGTAATGAAGATCATTAAAGAGGCTTCACGCAAGGCGGGTGTAAAGATCTCTGTCGGTGCTCTTTTCGATAGATCGATTTTTGTCGGCAGGCATATGGACACAGGGGATTACAATTGTCATTGTCCGAAGATGCGAAGAGCAGTTAGTTCCCTATTTGAATGGAATCTGAGAACCGACCTCCAGACCCTTTTGCTCGATTATATTCCAAAACAAGGGTTTGACCATCTCAACAGTTTCTTCGAGACATATTCTCTTTCCTGGAATGCATTGATAAAATATGCGATACAACTCCTCTCTAATTATGACAGCAATACGCAAAAGGTAAAGGACGCACCGAAAGCCCCTTCATATTATCCAGATTTTTTAAAAGAGTTACTGACAATTATGTATCAAGTCATAGAGGGAGCGGGGAGGGTTCCGTGGGGCGATCCTCGTGCCAATATCATCGAACCCTTTTTAGGCTATGCCCTTCGTAGCCTAGAGATGAATATGCAAAACGGAAACGGTTATGGACATGGGCTTGTTGGTGTATTTGAAGTAAAAAAGTAAGGATAAATACATAGCATTAAAAAGATTCATTGACTTTATACTGTATAATGATTAGAATTGTGCTTCATAAATGCGTGAGGAGATGTGAATGAACAGTATCGTATTCTTATACAACTCGGTTTTCCCTGGTTTTTTGGAAAGAGTTTTCAAGGGAGGAGTGGGTGAGATCGTTCTAAATGCAGGGCCAATGGTTCAGTTTGTCTTGGTGGTTTTACTCTTCTTCTCTGTAGTTTCCTGGGCGATAATATTTGAGAAATTAAGATCAATAAGGCAGGCAGACCGTGAATCAAAGAGTTTTCTCGATGTCTTTTGGACGAGTAAAAACCTTTCTGTTATATTTGAAGAATCAAAGAAGATGAGAAATAGTCCTTTATCCAATGTATTTCAGTCTGGCTACATTGAAGTGAGCAGATTAAGCAAGGTTAAATCCAATCCAAATAAGTTGGGAAATCATGGAAGTGTCTCCTCAATGACCACGGAACTTAGCGGTGCGGATACTGTAAGCAGAGCATTGAGACAAACAATAAGTACTGAGTCGAGAAGACTAGAAAAGGCCCTTCCCTTTCTGGCTACAACAGGAAACACCTCGCCTTTTATAGGGCTCTTTGGAACCGTATGGGGAATAATGGACGCTTTCAGGGGCATAGGGATTAAAGGTTCTGCCAGTTTGGCCGTAGTTGCACCAGGAATATCCGAGGCATTGATAGCTACTGCAGCAGGGCTGGCTGCTGCTATACCGGCTGTTGTTGCATATAATCATTATCTGAACAAGATCAGGACAATCACCTCTGATATGGAAAACTTTTCTTCGGAATTCCTAAACATTGTAGAAAGGCACTTTTTGAAGAAGACAGATTGAATCTCATTATTGAAGCTTAGATCATGAATAATCAAATAAAAGAAAAGGGCTTACTCTCAGAGATAAATGTGACCCCTTTCGTTGATGTGATGTTAGTCCTTTTGATAATTTTTATGGTGACTGCTCCGATGTTACAACAGGGCATTGACGTAGATCTTCCAAAGGTTGTTGCAAAAGATATTTCTGCCGGTGACGAGAAATTGGTCTTAACGATTACCCAAAAAGAAAAGATATTTATCAACGAGCATCAGATAGAGTTCTCTGGATTGAAAGAGAGGTTAGAGAAGATTTATCAAAATAGAACCGATAAGGAGATCTTTTTAAAAGCCGATGAAAGGGTTCCATATGGTTTTGTTGTTAAGACAATGGCTGAGATTAAGGGCGCAGGAATAGAACGATTAGGGATGATTACCAGACCTCAAGAAGAAAGAAGATGAGTTTTTTTACCAGAGGAGCTATAAGAGAGGGTACTTCTTTCAAGGAATTAAAGAAGATGGTCTTACCATCAATCCTATTTCATTTGACCTTTTTTGTTCTTCTTATCACTGTTCAGAATTTCCATTCAAAGAAGATTTCATATCCAGAAACTTATATGGTAAGAATCATATCTGATACAGAAAAGCGGCCTTTAGAGATAAAGAGTCCTTGGATAGCTAAAGAGACTGGAAAGATTGAGCGGGTCAAAAGGAGTGTAAAACCGGAAGTCATAAAGAGGATAGCGAAAGGTAATTCTATCCTTGAAAAGAAGACAATAAAAAAAAAATCTTTTCCTAAAAAGATTTCAAAGCAGAGTACCAAAAGAAAAGAATCGAATCGGGAGATTAATGAAGCGATATCCAGGATAAAAGGAGAGGTCAAAAGCGAAAAAGAAAGAATGAAAGGCGCTTTGTCCACTGGGGCTGAAGGGGAGGTGTTTGCTTCAGCAGATGCGAGTCTAAGAGATAAAATATATTACACAATGATCTGGAGTAAGATTAAAGAGAATTGGATATTGCCAGACGGGCTTATAGGAAGTGGGGATGGATTAGAGGCGATTTTATCCTTTACGATTCGAAGACAAGGGGATATCGAGAATATAAGATTTGAGAAGTCTTCTGGAAATATATACTTTGATAAATCGGTTTTGCGGGCAATAGAGAAGTCTTCTCCTCTTCCTTCTCTTCATGATAAGTATAAAAGAGAGTATCTCGATGTTGGGGTTCGGTTTCGTCAGGGTGAAACCGACTTGTAGTGAGAGCGTTTTGAATCGATAATTAACCATTTACTTTATCAGCTAATAAAATTTTTTAATGAGAAAATCAGCAACCTTTTTTATTTTTTTTCTGATCTTATATCTGTGTCATTTTAAGATTGCCTATGCCAAAGTATACATAGATATAGATTCTCCTTCATTTAAGAAGTTTCCGATCGCCGTAACATATTTTCGAAATCTTGGCGAAGTTGTTGACAAAGAGTGTGTATCAGAGGAGATTTATGAGGCACTTACAAATGATTTAGATATCACGGGCCTTTTTACTCTGATAGACCCTTCATACCTTATTAAGCCCCCTGAAGATTTAAAATCCAGCGGCAATGATAGTATTAATTACAGGGATTGGTCTTTAATAGGTGCCGAGGCCCTGATTAAAGGCAATTTCTATTGTAAAGGCGAAATCATAGAGATAGAGGCAAAACTCTACGATATTTTTCGTGGAAATTTTATTATGGGAAAGCGTTATGCAGGCAAAAGAAAAGACATTCGAAGGATAGTACATAGATTTACTGACGAAGTTTTATTGAGATTTACCGGTGAAAAAGGGGTGTTTGATACAAAAATTGCCTTTGTTTCTGATCGATTGGGTTATAATGAGATTTATACAATGGATTTTGATGGGTATAATGTGAAGAAGATCACTGACCATAAATCGATTGTCTTATCACCCAGTTGGTCAATCAAAGTAAAAAGAATAGCATTTACATCCTACAAGAGTGGGAATCCTGATATCTACATTAAAGACCTCGTTACAAATAAAGAGATGAGGATTTCCCATCATAAGGGATTAAATATTACCCCTGTCTGGTCACCGGATGGTGAAAGGCTCGCTGTAACCTTGAGCAAAGACGGGAATCCTGAGATATACATAATCGATAAATATGGAAAAGAACTGAGACGATTAACGAATCATTGGGGCATAGATGTCTCTCCTACCTGGTCGCCGGATAGTAAAAGGATTGCATTTGTTTCAGATCGAGCCGGAAAACGAAATATTTATATAATAGATTCCCAAGGTGAAAAGGTGAAGAGGTTGACTTATGAGATAGAATACAGCGATTCTCCTGAATGGTCACCAAAAGGGGATAGGATTGTATTTTCTTCTTTAAAAGATCACCATTTTGATATATATACAGTGAATTCCGATGGAAATAACCTTAAAAGACTTACTTCAAACTCGGGTAATAATGAGGATCCTTCATGGTCTCCAGATGGAAGATATATAGCATTCACATCGAACAGAGATACAAAGAGAAGCGTCTATTTAATGAGGGCAGATGGGAGTGGTCTTAGAAAGTTAAAGGCATTCGACGGTGAACAATTTAATATATGTTGGTCGCCAAGGTTTTAGAAGAGAGATTTATGTGGAGTGTAATTTGGTTTTTTTTAACGTTATTTTGTTTAATAAAACTAAGGAGGAAGAAAATGTTGAAAAGGTTGTCAGTTAATTTTTTACTCATTGTATTGACGTTGTCCCTTTCTTTTTGTTTGAGTGCATGTGGGAAAGATGCGGTAAAGGACGATGCATTGTATGAAGAAGTAACACAACTCGTGGAAGAAGAACCGGAGATTTCTCCAGAAGAAGTATCAGAACAGGAGGAGTTATTAAGAGAGGAGCAGTTAAGAGAAGAGGCATTGGCCAAGGCCAAACAAAGAGAGAAAGCAGAGGCTGCAAGGAGAGAAGCCAAACTCAAAGAAGAGTTTGAGAATGTGGATATCCACTTTGATTTCGATGAGTTCTCGCTTACCGCAGAAGCGAGAGAGATATTGGCAAAGAAGGCCTCTTGGCTCTTGGATCATCCCGATATCAAAGTTGATATTGAAGGTCATTGTGATGAGCGAGGAACCAATGAGTATAACCTGGCTTTAGGTGAACGCAGAGCAAACAGCGCAGAGAAATACCTGGTTGCTGCCGGAGTTGAAGCCAGGAGGATCTCAACCATCAGCTATGGTGAAGAAAGGCCTTTGGATACAGGGCACAACGAAACCGCATGGGAAAAAAACAGAAGAGTTCACCTCAGGATACGTTAAGATTAATTTGTTAGCAGTATACTGGTTGTTGCCCAAATTCCAATTTCCTTATCTAAAGCGTTAAAAAACCATTTTTATTAGAACCTTAAGAGATTTTCGTTTGGGCAACATCTGGTATATAGATGAATTTTTCCATAAAAATGAATGAATTGTCTTTTATTGAGGAGGATATTCTTGTCTTGTAAAGATCTTAAGGAGCTGTGTAGTCTAATAAGGCATATTTTAGTACTGCTCTGTTTAGCATGTATCCTTTTCTCTTTTGGGTGTGCGACTAAGAACGAGGTGATCAGGGTTGAAAGAGACCAAAGAATGATAAAAAGAGAGTTGAGAGCCTTGATAGATGAAGTGACTCGGTTCAGCAAGCAAACCCAAAAAACAATGGAGGAAATTGATAAGTCTCTTAGACCCCTAAAGAAGGGATTGGCCGATACAGATGCGGTAATAGATAACTTACGGTTTGAGTTTCAATCCTTAAGGGGGAAAGCTGAGGAGATCGAGTACAGTATAGATGAAAAAAGTAAAGAAGGTACCTCTTTGAAGGCAGGGTATGTATCCGAGTTAAAGGATGTTCATACGAAATTGTCTCAACTGGAAGCCCGTCTGTTTATTGTGGAAGGATTTATTGCCTCAAAAAATATTTCCTCTCAAAAGTCTGAGCAGAAGGATACAACTGATGCTAAAAAGCCAAAATCAATGGAACAGATGTACTACGAGGCATACGATGATTTTAAGAAGGGGAATATAGAAAAGGCCAGGATTGGTTTTAGGGAATTCCTTCAGAAATTTCCTAAAAGCGAGTATTCTGATAATGCCCAATACTGGATCGGGGAGTCATTTTTTATTGAGAAGAAATACAGGGAAGCTATACTTGAGTATGAGGAGGTGATAAGTAGATATTCTAAGGGAAATAAAGTGCCCAGTGCATTATTAAAACAAGGTTTAGCATTTTACAGATTAAAAGACAATACGAGTGCCAAATTGCTCCTCCAAAAGGTAACCAAGGAATATCCGGAATCGAGTGAGGCAGAAATTGCGAAGAAAGAATTGAAGAAATTGAAGAACTAGCATGTAAGGATAAGTAGAGACGAGACCCCATATTACTAGGCTTTTCGCTATTGGTATACGTTTTCATATATCCGTTTATTCCTCATTTTAGAGCATATTCAACTCATCTTCCAATGCTCGCCACGAAAGAATATTCATCCCTGAATGCATTTGATTTTCATCACCGCCATAAACAAGGTACTGAGGCCCAGTTTGTGAAGGCATCATCTTCAGCCATCTCATCAAACCGGAAAAGTACTGTGTTATAATGGTCTGTCCTGATTTTATTTCCAAGGGGATGAGCTTGTCTCCCTGATCAATTATGACGTCAATATCGTGGCCTACATTATCCCGCCAAAAAAAGATTTTTGATGCTAATTACTTGTTATATCTTGACTTAACCAGCTTACTGATAGTAAGATACTCGAATAGTGCTCCTCTCATAGGATGTATTGATAGATGATCGGTATCCTGAATGACAAGTAGCCATGTCGCAAGACCCGGGTCGTAGAAGTACAGCTTAGGGGTCTTTAAAAGACTCTTTCCGAAATTCCTGTAATGAGGTTGGAGTGTATATACAAATATAGCTGTCTTCCAGAACACATAAGCAGGTTTTTACAGTGCTCTGTGAAATTCCACAGTCATTCCCGAGATTGGATAGGTTTAGAAGTTGTCCTGCCCTGGATGCATTCATTCTAACGAATCGCTGAAAAGTGGCGAGGTCCTTCTTCACATTGAGGATCTGCCTGACATCCCGTTCGATATATGTCATCACATAATTGGCATACCAGTTTTAAGGGGGGGCGTGTCGGTCGTTGATGGGGGATACAAACCCTTTAAATAAGAGGTCAAAAAGCCCTTGAAAACCCCCCTTTCTTTTCAACAAGTTCCCAAATTTAGAATGGAAGAGGTGTATGAGTTCGACCCTTCTG
>JAXHVA010000167.1:0-7082 GCA_034189035.1 Thermodesulfobacteriota bacterium | reverse complement strand
ATCAAAATTCAAAACGAATTTCACAATCTCCAAACTAATCCAGAAACCTCAAAAAAATTCAAACATGAGTACTCCTGGTAACCATATGCAAATACCTAACCAGAAATTACTGACTTTTTTAACATATTCTATTCCTTCGAGTTCTTCCACTAGCTTTTCAGTTATTTTTAGGGAATCCAGATTAAATACCCCATTCTTAATTCGGTATACAATATATAAAAACTCATCATTGCCGTACTCTTCTTCGAATTTTTGATAAAACTGAAAAGAGGAGTCTTTATCCTTAAAATAGACTGCCATGGAATTATCAACCCGTAGTGATAGTGTTACGTAAGCTCCTCCAATAAAAAAGATGATGCATGAAATGACGAACAGCAATCGATGGCTGAGTATCCATTCTAGTAATATTGCCAACCTCTCATTAATTCGAGTTATGTAATTATTGTTGGTCATACTCATAACTTCTTAATATTTAAATCTATTTACTCAAGTTGACTGACGTACCAAGCGACAATAAGCAGCCGCGTGAGTCATTTGACAATTGAATTTTCATTTGTGTCTTAACATGGATTTGGCTATCGTAAAATTCAGTTTAGTGGCAGATTACAATACAAGGGAAGTTGCGAGAAACAAGCATATGTATGAAGAGAGGATTCACCTTCCTATACAATTATCCTTTGTTAAGCATCTCGATGAACGTATCGAGTGACTCTCTAGTCCGCTGGGCAGAATAGTTCCGCTTATCAAGCATATCCCCTTCAAGAACGAGGAGAGGCCTGTCCCTTTTGGCCAGGGCGTCTTTAATAATCCGGAACGAAGCATTGGCAAAGCGGCAGGCCTGGGGTGAAAAATATACCACACCGTCTACATCGTAGCCCTCCACAAGTTCGAGAATGCCATTGAGACGTTGGGCAATCGGGCCGACAAAGGGATTTTTCAGACACTTGAGGGCCATGCCCTCAAAGGGACTATCCTCATCTATTTCATCCCAGTAGACCCGGGCAAGCTCCCCCATCACTATACTGGCCTGATGCTGGCTCAAAACCTCTGGGATAACAGTGGGCTGCGCAGGAAACCAGACAAGCCATAGGATTCTGTGCTTTTCCGGTCGCACGCGTCCGGATACAATCCTTTTCTCAATTTCAGTGATGAGCCTTTGGTATAGCTCGGTCTCAAAAGGAGTTCCTGCAAACAAACCGCGGATTAATCCCAGATTAACCACTCGTGTTCCATCCCAGGGAAAAGGCTTTTCCCTCTGGAGTTCTGCAAGCCTAATATAGAGTCTCCGAGCCTGGTTTGATTATCTGATACAGGTCCTGAGTCGGTCCATGTCGAGCCTCTGACCTGTAACATGCTCCAGTTTTTCAGCGATTTGTCTCAGTTGACCACTGACGTAGGTTACTAATTCTGCACTTATCTCATTAGGAACATCGAGCATGATGGCCTCTTTTTCGTAGTCCCGGGCCATCGTCTGACTTACCTTGGTCATGGTATCACAGAAGTAAGATGACGTAAGCATAATGTCAGCCCTGGGCATGGCATTCTGTAAATGGTACCCCATGGCCATGCGATGGTAGGAGCATAGATCAACGGAGTATCCTCTCCCTTCTGGCTGTGTCATAACGGTTACAGCCGTGTCTGGCTGTTGCATTGGCAGTAAGGCTACATCGAAATCGAAGGGCACTACGTCGAAGGTGACCACAAGCTCATTGGGGAAGCCAAAGCTTGATGTCCACACTACCTTGCTTCCCTCATCGAAGGCACTGAGCAGGATGCTTGTCAGTTTCTTGTTATACATTGCCCACGCACTGGGATACTTTTTCATGGTCTGATCTAACATTGTTACAGTTTCATGAAAAAGTTTCTTCAACATCGATGTCACCTTCTCTCTTTCTCTTGTAGCATCTCCACAAAGGCTTCTATACGGGTACGTATCTGACCGATGTCCCGCCATGAGTATTCATTTTCCAATAGGAGCAAAGGAATCCCCTCTGCATCGAGTTTCTCTGCAAAGTATGCCGCGTCACATAAATGTTGGTCACAGAACTTGACCACGCTGTAGACTACACCGTCGACAGCGTAGTCATTCACCAAGTCCCTTACCTGTTGAAAACGCTGCTCCAGACCTGTCATTCTGGTACAGAGACGCTTATTAATATACCGCCTAAAGCATCAATAGGGTCTTTTGTGTCTTCATCTGCCAGGGTTTCAAAGTGTCTGATGCCGGTGCACGTATCGATAGCCGGAACCTCAGCCCCAGCGCCCTCTATCAATTTGAAGAGATCAACCTGGTCGATGACGTTTCCAGTTACCAAGATCCGTGTCCCTGCCTTTTCCCTCTGTTCAGAGGTGAGGATTTTTGCTGTGTCGTAGTACTGCTTTAGTTTTACATAGAAGGCATCTTTCCCTGTTGTCATGCCGTCCATAACGAGCTCGAAGAGCTTGCTTCCCTTAATGGGCAATGGACATTTTTTTTGCAGGTCATAGATCTTCTGCATAAACTTGCGGTTTTGATTTGTGGCTCTGATAGCCTCGTTAAGCGACTCATTAGAGATTTTCACACTAAATTCATCTTCGAGACTGCAGGTGAATTTCCTCAGTTGAGTGCCAAAGTATCGAGTTGCTCCTTCATCTCTATTCTTCGGCATATAAATCATATAAACGAACCTTGTTCCAACATACGATTTCCACACATCATATAACCTGCGCATGGCATCACAGGATCCAATAAACACCATACCATCCAAATGGTCGGCTTTCTTCAGCAACCCCAGATCCAGAACACTTTTGATGTATGGACACAGATTGAGGTAAATATAGGCATCTGCCATTATGATGGCCTCTTTCTCTATAGAGAGTCTTGTAGGATTGAAACCCGCTACCAATAGTATTTCCTGTGGCACATAGGAGCAAAGCCAGCCAATCTGGGGTGCTGTGTTTTGTTTGTTTGTATTCATCTCCCTCTCCTTTATTCCTCGTCTAGAACAGCCTGTAATTGCACTCAGCAAACAGACATAAAAAAACCCTTCACAAGAAACTTGTAAAGGGCATCAATCGATCTGGAATCAATTTTCAGTCAATCACCTGGGATTTCGAAAATTATTTCTTTTGCAACCCCCCTTTCATCAGCCTTTTGTATAATTCTGCGGTCTCACTATTGATTTCGCTGTCCAGTCCTTCTTTTATTGCAGCCTTACAGCTTCTGTATGTTTTTTCAACCCTGTCCTTTTTGCCCAGAACTGCATAATACTCCATGAGTCGACAGTAAATGTCCTCAAGGTGTCTGTATTCAGTATCTTACAGGCGTACTCTACGCTTAAGTCTATATCTCCATTGTCTTCATATGCCTTCATAATCTCGGTCAAGACAGAGATATAGACCTCTCTTAGCCTTTCCCTCTTGGCTGCACACCATTCAACATAAAGTTCCTCTTCCAGAAAATCACCCCGGTAAATAGCCTCAGCGCTCAGGTAATGTGAAATTGCCTTGTTTGGATCTTTTTCCTCTTTGGCAAATTTCAATTATTGCTCAAACCTGTCGACATCCACCCAACCTCCATCTCCAAGAGATATCTTATAAGAGTCTCCTTCTCTTAAAAGATATGAAGACGGGGTCCCCTCTATGATTTCTGGTTCTAGAGTCTTCCTCAGCGAACTCAGGATAACATGGAGACGGTAAGCTGTCCGTTTTGGGTCTTCCTCGGGCTAGAGGAGCTCCATTAATACATCCTTTGACAAATAGCCTCGTGATTGCTTATATATAAAATACTTTAAGAGCATCTTGGCCTTTTACTTTTCCATCTCTTGTCTGGGATTTCTTCATCTCCGCGATACAGCCTGAATTTCCCAAGACAGTAGATACGGAGGCCTGGTGGAGGTACTTTCTCTATTTCATCCAATAAAATTGAGGCTGCTTTACTCATCTGTAGATTTTTGCTTTTTTGTAAGAGCCTTAACTCCTCTCGAGAAGATACACCCATATTATTAAAAATCCTCTTAAATAATCCTTCATTTTACCCTGGGCAAAAAGCTCAACAAGGAGGGAGATTATCCAATGCTTTTCGGAAACAACCCAGATGTCGTATTGATTCTCTTTGCACACCTTGAGAACTGATACTAGCATCTTTAAGGCATCTTCTCTTTGTCCCTGTTCCCAATAAAATCGGGCAAACATGAGATATACTCTGCTGAGATTTAGTTTTGAATTCCTAAGGAGTTTTTTTGCATCCTCCAGGAGAGGTTGAGCCTTTTCCCATTGTGCTTTATCTAATAGAATATTTGCCAAGCTCCCTTTCAGTAATCCCTCTGTAAGAGGCAATGTCATTCCTTCAACCATCTCTAAGCCAGACCGAACGCATTCCTCAGCAGCTTGCGTGTTGCCTGATTTTATATATGTATTATGAAGTACATAATAGGCATACATTTGACCCCAGCTATATCTGAGTTCCTGAAACATTATCAAACTCTCTTTGCCATTACTGATCGCCTCTGTTATCTTTCCCAGTGCTGTGGCATTAAGACATAAATCCAGGAGGAGCCAGGCATATGTACTGTCTTGAATCCCCCTTTCTCTAACTAAGTCCAATCCTTTTTGGGCATTTTCCAGGCCCTTTGAAAAAAAACCCAGATAGTAATACGTCCAGGAGATAAGATGATACCCCATAGCAAGTAAGTGGCAAAGTCCCATATCCAAAGAGATCTCTTTTGCCTTTTCTACTAACTCCAGTGCTTTAATATAATCACCTGAAAAGACATACCGAAAACCCTGAGTGAAATAGAGAGCTGCACGAAGCTCCTCGTTTTCTGATTCATCCAATAATGATATGGCCTCTTTGTAATATTTATCAGCAACAGTCATCTTTCCCAAATGGGATGTAATAAATATGAGAGTTCCCAGAATATCAATGTAAAGGAGTTGATTGCACTTAACCTGATTGAGCAATCTCTTAAGATTCCTTTCCGCCCTTGGAAAATCGCCAGACCGACAATAGCTGCTCCCCAAGGCATACATGCATAAACCTATACCCTCTGAGGAGTCATATTTACGAAAGGTCTTATATGCCTTTTTATAGGCCTGGATTGCTTCTTGAGGTTTGCCAGAGATGTTCAGTACCTGGGCCTGTATATACTGAACCCAGGGTTCTTTATCCAAATAACTTTCTGGTATTTGCTTAAGATATTAATTTATGAGGAGAAATCGCCCTTCATTGATCAACCTTCTTCCCAGATCCTTTAGCAACCTGCATACCTCTTTTAATTGTTCCGCTTTTAGGTAATGCCTTATAGCCTCCTCCTCTTCACACCTTTTTTTCCAAAGTATTGCAGCATCTTTATGGAGTTTGTTTATATCTTCTCGACAGAGTACAGCCTCAAGTCTAGTGTGTAAGTATTCTTGAAAAAGATGGTGATAATAATACCATCTTCTTTCATCGCTTGAGGGAAATGTGAAAAGATGGTTCCTTTCAAGATTGCGTAGGATATCTTTGGAGTTTTCTATCCCTAAAAGCTGATTACAAAACTCAGCGCCAACCCAAGAGAGGATTGAGGTTTTCATCAGAAAGTTTTTTATGTTTTCCTGCTGCAGATCAAATACATTTTCTTCTAGGTAATCGGAGATCATTCGATGAGAACCTTTGAGTTGTAATAAGAGCTCTTCAATATCACCCGGACTTTTCCCCCTTAATGAGTGATAGAAGAGGATTAGGCCTGAGACCCAACCCGCTGTCTTTTGTTGAAGGGTTATAAGGCTTTCATTTGGTAAAGAAATATGAAACAATTGCAAATAGAGCTCTTCAATTTCGGGGATGGAAAAAACAAGGTCTTCTTCTCTGATATCGAGGACCTGTCTGTGGGCCCTTAATCGAGAGAGGGGTAACCCTGTATCAGCGCGGCTGATAATAATCAGATGAACCAGGGGCGGAAGATGTTCAAGGATGAATTTCAGTGATTCGTTTTCTCATGGCTATCCTGTATGAGGTGATAATCGTCGAGTACAATAATAAGGTCACCTTTAACGAACCTCTCTATCTCACTTAAGAAAACTATAAGAACAGCTTTGCGCTCTCGACTCAAGATTTGGGCATCTTCTATTCGTTGAAATGTATCTTCCCCCAGTTTTGGGCAATATTTTTTTATTCCAGCTATCAAGTAGGAAAGAAAGCTTATGAAGTCCCTGTCCGATTCGTCTATACTATACCAAACTGTATCCAAACCCAAATACGTACTGGCCTGTGCGATCAGGGTTGTCTTTCCATAGCCCGCCCCTGCTATTACAGTAGTGAGTCTCTTCTTTAGAATATCGGCCAATAGGGGATATAATCTCTCTCTTTGTATGATGTCAGAGGTGCTTGGTATAAGAAGTTTGGAGTTGAGTATCTGGATATTCTTTGATTCAAATCATACCTCTTATGTTCAGGTACTCAGTATGCGCTTTACACAGATGATCACCTTTATCGAAAGCAGTGCTTTGGCCTCTCTTTGACCACAATGTTATAAACAGCTGCATTATTTCACCATGGTCTTGGGTAAGCGTAATTTTACCAATCTGCCGAGGACTATAAGTAAATGACATCCTGCCATTGAGAAAGTTCTTATCAAAGGGCCCCTTGTCTTAATTTTCGGTCTATCTTCATAAGACTATTTTCTATGATAATTGAAAAAAGTCAAGACTACTTTCTATTGGAGTAGAAATTGGCCTGATTATATATTGGCTGCAGGCACTCATTTAACTTGTCTGCGTTCATCTGTAAGAATCTGCGGCTGAAGAGTTACTTTTTTTATCTCACACTAAATCGGATTTCTTCAGTTTCAAGCAATTTGATCCGTTCTCTAAAGACTGTCGCCTTAACAACATGGTTCCCTTTCTTTAAAGGCCAAAGGTGTTTTCCCCCATGTGTTTTGCCTATATTTTTATTATCTACTGTCCATTCAACACTCTCATCATCTGTAATGCCGGATATATAAAACAGCGATTTTCGCACCGCTACTGAATGAATAGTTCGCCGAAATCCTGTTCTAGTCAATACAACAATAATGAATTAAAAAACAAGCAGTTAGCAACGCCTACATCGTTCAAGACAGGCT
>JAXHVA010000166.1:0-7101 GCA_034189035.1 Thermodesulfobacteriota bacterium | reverse complement strand
GGCGATAAAGAGGTAGAAAAAAAAATTATCTCACCGAGAATGCGTAAAGGTGAAAAGCTAAGCCCCATGAAAATAGAGGATTTTATTACATTGATTCAAAATGAATCACTAGTAGGGAGGTGAATAGAAAAATTAAAAAAGTCTCCGTAAATAAAGGTATCCGGGCTCCAGAAGTGAGGGTTATAAACCCAGAAGGCAAGCAACTGGGTATAATTTCCTTAAAAGAAGCCTTAAGAATTGCTGAAGAAGAAGGGCTTGACTTGGTCGAAGTGGCACCAAATTCGTTACCCCCTGTATGCAGGATAATGGATTATGGAAAGTTCAAGTATCAACAAAGCAAGAAGGCCCACGAAGCCAAAAAAACCCAAACCACCATTCAGGTAAAAGAAGTAAAGATAAGGCCAAAAACAGAAGAGCATGACTTCCAATATAAGCTTCGCCATATAAAAAGATTTCTTATGGATGGCAATAAGGCAAAGGTACATATAATTTTCAGAGGCAGAGAGATTACACATTCAAATATGGGTATAAAAATACTCAATAGAATCGCCGAAGAGGTGAAAGACATTGGTACAATTGAGCAAAAACCAAAACTTGAGGGAAGAAATATGGCTATGATCATTGCCCCAAAAACGTAGAGTTATCAGTAATCTTAAGGAGTCACATCATGCCTAAGTTAAAGACAAATAGAGGAGCTGCCAAACGTTTCAAACTCACAGGAAAAGGAAAAGTAAAGAGATGCAAAGCGTATGGCAACCATATATTGACAAAGAAATCCACGAAACGTAAAAGAAAACTGAGACAGACAGGATATTTGGATAAAGTAGATACAAATAATATAAAAAGAATTTTACCGTATGCTTAGTCAATTGCTGATTGAGGTTTAAAATGCCAAGAGTAAAAAGAGGGAATAAGAAGAGAAAGAGACGAAAGAAGATACTAAAGCTTGCAAAGGGTTATCAAGGCGCAAGGAGCAAACTGTATAGAACCGCTACTGAAGCTGTTGATAGGGCGCTGAATTATGCGTATAGAGATAGAAGGACCAAAAAGAGGGATTTCAGAAAACTCTGGATTACAAGGATAAATGCTGCTGCAAGGTTAGAAGGGATATCATACAGTAAGTTAATCCATGGTTTAAATAAGGCAAATATCCATATTGATAGAAAGATCCTTGCTGAATTAGCCGTATCTGATCCTGTAGGGTTTTCTAAGATAGTTCATCTTGCCAAGGAGACCCATGAGGCCACTCTTTGATAGTATAACCTATTACGATTCGTAATAACCCCCTATTGAAGCTTTCTATATAAGTGATGAGACTCTAAGGCCTTATTATTAATAATCTTGACAGGGCTTTGAGACAGTGACCAACCAACTGATTTATAATGACTTTATATGAGAGATAGACTTACAAAACTCTTTGATGAGGCATCAAAAGCTCTAGAGGACGCGATCAAGGAATCTCAAATCGCACAGATAAAAACAGAATTCTTAGGGAGAAAAGGGAAGATAACAGCGCTATTAAGGGGACTCAGCGATATACCACCTGAGAAAAGACCCGCGATTGGAAGGCTTGCCAATGAGATTAAAACCTCTTTAGAAGAAAAAATAAGAGTCTCTTTGGTGAGTATAAAAGCAAGGCAAAAACAGGAAAGGCTTGCCGAGGAAAGGCTTGATGTAACACTCCCTGGCAGAAAGCTACCAATTGGCAATAAGCATCCAATTACCGAGATTTGCAATGAAATTGTTGATATCTTTTTAGGATTGGGGTTTCAGATCATTGAAGGCCCTGAGATTGAGTCAGATTATTATAACTTTGAGGCATTGAATATCCCTAAGGAACATCCGGCAAGGGATATGCATGATACATTTTACATATCCGATGAGGTCCTCCTTCGAACCCACACTTCACCGGTTCAGATCCGAGTAATGGAAAAGCAGCGACCTCCCATACAGATTATTGCTCCAGGCAAAGCCTTTCGATGCGATTCTGATGTTTCTCATACACCGATGTTCCATCAGGTTGAAGGATTAATGGTGGCGAATAATATTACTTTCGGCGATCTAAAAGGTGTATTGACTATCTTTGTCCAGCAGATGTTCGGAGAAAAGACAAGACTGAGATTTAGACCCAGTTTTTTCCCTTTTACCGAACCAAGTGCTGAAGTGGATATACAGTGTGTTATATGCCAAGGGCAAGGATGTCGGTTATGTTCTTCTTCCGGATGGTTAGAGATCCTGGGCTCTGGCATGGTTGATCCAGAGGTCTTCAGGGTGGTTGGATATAACCCAGCTGAGATAACGGGTTTTGCATTTGGTATGGGAATTGAAAGAATTGCAATGCTAAAGTATGGAATCAGTGATATTCGACTGTTTTTTGAAAATGATATGAGATTCTTAGGGCAGTTTTGATTCATCGGGGTATTAAATGAAAGCGAGTTTAAACTGGTTAAAAAAATATATAGATCTTCACCTTTCTCCAGATGAGTTAGGAGATGCCCTTACTATGGCTGGCTTAGAGGTTGAATGTATAATTAAAACAGAGAAGAATTTAAACAATATTGTGGTAGGCAAGATATCCTCTATAAAGAACCACCCAAATGCTGACAAGCTTTCCTTGTGCCAAGTGACAACTGGTGAGTGCCTTTATTCAATCGTGTGCGGCGCAAAAAACATGAAGGCTGGAGATAGAGTGGCATTAGCGATAGAAGGTGCTCTGCTTGCCAATGGGATGGAGATAAAGAAAACAAAGATCAGGGGTGAACTCTCTGAAGGCATGTTATGTTCTGAACAAGAGCTGGGAATAGGGGAAGATTCCAATGGTATAATGATACTAGAAGACGATCTTGATCTGAATAAGGATATTGCTTCTGCCCTTAACCTCAATGATCATATATTTGAGTTGAATATTACTCCGAACCGGCCAGATTGTCTGAGTATTATTGGGATCGCTAGAGAAATCGCAGCTATTACAGGAAAGGCCCTAAAAATACCAAAAATAGAATTCAAAGAGGGTGATGAAAGGACCGAAGACCTGACATCAATTGAATTACAGGACACAGAACTATGCCCTAGATACTCTGCCAGATTGATCAGTGATCTAGTTATAGGACCAGCCCCTTTCTGGATGAGAAGGATGTTGGAATCCGTCGGTATACGGCCAATTTGTAATATCGTAGATATTACAAACTTCGTATTAATGGAGTTTGGTCAACCACTTCATGCATTCGACTTTGATCTCTTAAGTGAAAGAAGAGTGGTCGTTAAACGAGCAGATTATAACGAAGTTTTTGTTTCTCTGGATGGTGTAAAAAGAACCCTATCCAATGATACATTGATGATATGTGATGGAGAAAAGCCGATTGCTATTGCTGGGATAATGGGTGGTTTGAACTCAGAGGTTAGAGAAAACTCCTCAACTATCCTTATTGAAAGCGCATATTTTCATCCAACAAACATTAGAAAGACATCAAAAAAAATGGGACTACAGACAGAGTCTTCATTCAGGTTTGAAAGGGGTGTAGACCCTGAAGGAGTAATAAGAGCCTCAAATAGGGCAACCCAATTGATAGTCGATCTATGCGGTGGGAATGCACTGAAAGGAATAATAGACAGATACCCTTCCCCAATTCTAAACAAAGAGATCCCTTTGGGGATAAAGAAGATGAATAATATTTTGGGTACTTCTCTTAAAAAAGAAACGATAAAAGGATACCTTAATAGTATCGAATTAGATGTCAGGGATTTAGATGGGGAAAGAATTAATGTTGGTATACCTTCTTTCAGAACGGATTTAAATAGGGAAATTGACTTGGTTGAAGAAGTCGCAAGATTGGACGGTTATGATAATATTCCGACTACTACACCCATGGCAAGAGTTGCCTCTTCCAAAATAGGATCAGCCCAGGTATTAGAAAAAAATATTAAAGACATCTTCTCACTAATGGGATTTTATGAGGTTGTTAACTATAGCTTTATTTCTCCTGCTTGGATTGCTATCTTAAACGTTTCTCCTGACCATTATTATAACAAGTATATTCATATAAAGAACCCCCTGAGGGAAGATCAATCAATAATGAGAACTACCTTGATTCCGGGGATTCTCAAAACCATGCAAACAAATATCTTTAATAACAATCTAAACTTAAAGTTATTTGAAGTAGGTACTGTCTTTTATTTAAAAAGGGAAGAGAAGCTTCCAAGAGAAAAAAAGATGCTATCAGGCCTTGCAACAGGCCTGAGATATGGAGAGTCATGGAACGTACCCGGAGATGAGATTGATTTTTTTGACTTAAAAGGAAGTGTAGAGAATCTGTTTAAGGGATTAAATATTAGGGATTATAATTTTTTGGCGGCTTTCGACATACCGTATTTGCACCCAGGCAAATCGTCAATAATTACTATTGAAAATAGTAATATCGGCTTGTTAGGAGAGGTTCGTTCTGAAGTTTTAGAAGACTTTGGCCTCTCAAAGACCGCTTATATTTTTGAGATTGATTTTGACCTGCTTGTCAAATATGCACTCAGCGATAAAGGGATTCGTCCCTTATCAAAATATCCACCAATCATCAGGGATATCGCATTAATCATAGATGACAATGTCCAATCCAAAGACATATACGATGCTATGATTGGGCTTAATAACAGCCTTATCAAAGACATCCAGGTTTTTGATGTATATAAAGGTGAACCGATACCCTTTGGGAAGAAGAGTATTGCTTATAGAATTAAGTACCAGTCCTATGAACGAACCCTTACAGATAATGAGGTAAATGCGCTCCACGAAAGGTTAATCTCTGTCCTTGTAGATAAAGTAGGAGCCAGGATAAGGGAATAAATAATTGAGGAGGGATGACATGACGAAAGCAGATATTGTTGAAAGCGTCTATGGAAAGGTTGGGATATCCCAAAAAGAGTCTGCTGAAATTGTAGAGATGGTTCTTGATATAGTTAAAAAGACTCTCGAAGAGGGTGAAACAGTAAAGATATCCGGTTTTGGAAACTTCTCTGTTAGAGAAAAAAGAGCCCGGAGAGGCAGAAATCCACAAACTGGAGAAGAGATAGAAATCACCGCCAGGAGAGTCCTTACATTTAAACCGAGCCAGGTCTTAAAGAGAGCATTAAATAGCTAAAGTCTTCCTCACTGTGTGTTCAATGGATTTTATATTCAATAGATCTGAGAAAATTGAACTAATTAAACTGGGGATTAGAATGAAAGCCAAAGTGAGGACAATAAATCATTTGAGCCTCCCTATCCCAGAAAAGTTATACTATAAGATCGGGGAAGTAAGTGAGATTTCAGGAGTAGAGCCTTATGTATTGAGATATTGGGAGACTGAATTTGATATTGTAAAGCCTTTTCGCACAAGATCCAAACAAAGACTGTATAGAAAAAAAGATCTGGATTTGATCTTAGCGATTAAGAAGTTGCTTTATGAAGAGCAATTCACCATCGCTGGGGCAAAAAGAAAACTTAAAGAATACAGTCATAAACATGAGAGAGCATCCCAATTATCCCTCTCCAGGAAAGAATACAAAAGGATCCTAAAAACTATCAAAGAAGAATTAGAGACAATAAAGAAAGTTCTCGAGTAAACACCTTTTTACGGGACGTGGCGCAGTCTGGTAGCGCACCTGAATGGGGTTCAGGGGGTCGCTGGTTCAAATCCAGTCGTCCCGACCATGAAATTTAATAAATAGGGCGGGGTAGGAACATCTGACTTGCCCTATTTATCTCCTATTATTGCTTTATTTATTGCCTCTACCAATTTTTCTCGTCCAAAAGGCTTGGTTAATGTCTGTATAGCACCAAGAGCTTTAGCCATCTGTAGATGGTCCTCTGCATTGATTCTCCCGCCTCCGGATATCGCAATGATCTTAACATCGGGAAAACTTCGCCTGAGTTCAATGATTGTCTCGATTCCTTCCTGCTCCGGCATTATTATGTCTGTAATGATCAAATCAAAGGGATTCTCTTTGTACAGTCTCATGCCCTCCTTTCCATTAGAGGCCTCTTCAACGTCATATCCAGTAAGCTTTAACATCTCCCGAAGCATCCCCCGGAATTGAATATCATCGTCTATTATAAGAATGGATGCCATAGCTTATTTCTCCTTTTCTATAATCAACAACCTTCATAAGGGATTGGTAATATCACAACACAACTCGTTTCGTGAAAAGTTTCTTATGCCCATTCCTTTTTGCGTTTACCTCTTCACTCATGTTATTGTTTTGGATGGCTTGTTATCAATGACTCTAACTTGCTATCAATTTACATCTTGAACATTCCAGAGACAGCTTCCACATCACATACTCAAGGGTTGGGGGTGCTTCCTGAATTCTTAAGTGCAAAAAATTTCCAGCTAGTAATTTGCCCGTTACTCTCAAATTATAAATAGTCGAACAATTTTCGTGAAGAAGCTAAATCGGCTAACTCATAGCATTCTTGATAGTCTCTTGTCAAGCTATTTTCATCCTGTATAAATCCTAGTATAGCAGAATTATTATCCGATCCTTTACTCATTATAATTGATCAGCTATAAAATTATCTTGTTAATAAACCATTTAGTTAAGCGGTATTTTCTGGCCCAATAATTGCCGGTGATCAAATGATGTATTCACGGGCAAATAATGCTTATTGCAATTTTGGGGACAGAAAATATCCGACTTAAACGGCTTGTTTAAGGCCCGCGGATTCAAGCGGTGTGTTTATTGAAACTCGGCGCTCTGTTTCTCTGGAGTTTGCACCAGGCTGTCACTGCGAGAATTTAGATTTGTTGTGCCAAAATATTTGTCGAGCGGGGTCTTTGAAAAATTATTTTCATTAAACTTTTACCGCCTTCCGTAAGGTGCATGAATGTGGTTAGAAAATGACTGATTTACGCGTGTTTCAGGCAATACGAACCCTTTCTTTTCAGCTGCCATCTTGTTTCGGTCGTTCTATCCTGCTGCAGCTTTGCGGATTCGCGCCAATATCTTCCCTTGAAAGAGTTTTCTGACTGCCCTGAAGGGAAGGAGGTACCCGTCTTTTATGCTGCTCCACTCCTTGGAATCTGTCAACCCGCCGCCTGTTGTGAGACAGTGAAGGTGGGGATGCAAAAGGAG
>JAXHVA010000165.1:0-7128 GCA_034189035.1 Thermodesulfobacteriota bacterium | reverse complement strand
GCGCGGTTTGTTGCGTCGGCTGAATTAGCCTAGTTAGATTTTATTTTAAATTAGCTCATCTTTGTTTGTCCAAATCTATAATTCCAAGATCTTTCCAGATCATAAGGCAGGCCTTTTCGGGCCAACTCCATCTCTTTTTTAAAACTAGTTGAGAAAATCAAAGTGTCATCTGTTCCAATCACTATGGGAGATTCTTTGTTAGGATAAATATCCTGCACTGGATGTTTCTGACCATTGCGCCAGCTTCCAATATAGCGATGGCAAGAAGGACAAATTTCAATAGGCAATTGATGTTTACGAATTATTCTCTTATGCTCTTCTTCTATAAAAAGAGTATGCCCGAGTCTAATTTTACCAGAGCATTTTGTTATTTGATTTTGCACAATCCACTGATCGATTGCATTTAATGTTATCGTACTATCAAGACTATCTTTCTCTAAATTCAACTCGCCAATATGTATCGCCAATCCCAATGAACTATCTAAGACAGTTTTAATAATTGATTTTAGATCTTCTCCCTGTAATACGCGATTACCTGAGGGATTAATCCCAGAAATATCAATTCCAACGATATAATCAGAAAACTCTAAAGCGAGGGCTATAATTTCTTTTGCGCTATTCATATCATGCTTGTAACGATCAATACTGAGCAATCCTTTGGCTTTTTCAGTATATTTTTGCAGGCCTGACACAAAAGCTTCTACGTAATTGTGCAAAGATATAGCAGAAGAGAAATTTCGAGGTGTTGTGCGAATCTCCAAATAGTCAGCAGTGCTCGTCGTGATAACATTTTCAGTTGACATTTCGATGCGCTTTGGCGAATTTATAAGGTTATGAACAACTTTAAACATTTGAAGAACATCGGCTACTTCAATTTCATCAAGAGCCTTCTGATTATTATCTAATTTAGCAAAGTCAATCAACAAATCCTTAGAAATGCTTCCACCCAAATGAAGGTGCAAGTCACAGTGCTTATTCATCCGTTTCCTATTACAAAGCTATATTTTTTTATCTAACGCTCTGCGTCAGCCGCTTGCAGGGTATATGCAGTTTAACCCTTGGCGGCCACCTTCCTTGATAAAATTGTAGAGAACGACTGAATTGAAAACTACCCCTGTGTAGGCCGCCAAGTGAACTGAGAATGACCTCCGATTGCAACACCAGACTCAATTTGGGAGCGCCCTGCGAGTCGGTTGCACGCAGTTGTTATACAGCTAATACGTGACGAACTTAGTAGAGCGTTTTCGTTGTCTTCGTGACCCCAGCAACTAGGTCATCTACTTGTTCTGATGTGGGCTCGGTTTCTTTATTATGATCACACAGATTGCGTATATCGGTCAAATGTTGAATGAGCCGCCACTGAGGAATATCGATTGTGCCTGCGTCTTTCAGAGCATTATTGAGATCAGCAATAGTAGGGGATTTCTTCTTGATCTTGATTGAGTGATTGTCGCAAACTTGAGCAAGGTGTTTCTCCAGAACTACATCTGCAATGGCACCTGCCGCTCGCGTGAAGTTTTTCTTCGTAAGCTCCTGTGCCATATCCAACTCCGAATCGAAAATGTCTGCCTGAACCAATTGTCTAATATCAAAAAGAGAACTCTCAAATCGAGACTCCACGGCTTTCAGTATGGCAAGCTGTTGGCGGAAATGTGGAATAGCTGCATCTGGGACAACTTTTTCTTTTTCCCATCCGCGCGTCACAGTTAGCCCCTAGAGGTGATCTTCAATTCTGTAGTTCTCGTAGGTTATGTCCTTTCGAGGTTTCGGTTTTTCATAATGACGAACAAAGTATGAAAGCCTGTCGGGGAGAAGTTGTTTTATCAGCACTTTTGATTCTGAATACCACTGTTGATAGCCATATTGGAATGAAGGAATCTTGTTTGACATCTCCTCCGCTTTATCGCCATATGCCTTTTTCATGGCTGTCTTGAATCCTTTTGGGATACATTCTCGCTGTATAGCTAAATGAAGCTTCAAACAACTCGCCAAAACGGCTCATCCCTGGCTGTCACCTGAACTGACAGATTAGGCGGAGTATTGCTACTTGGAATTATATGGCTTTCATAGGTGCTTTGAAAATATTGGTCGAGAGCCACTCAATAAGTACTCCATATAGAATGCCGGCACTTGTATATAGGCAAAATTCCAAAGGGTCACTTGATAAGAATCCAATAGAGACGGAGAGAGAGAAGATCAATCCTAAGCCCGCTCCATGAAGCAGATAATGAATTCCCCAACAACTAATTCCAATTGCAAACCCGAGAAGTAATCGATTTGCAATAGCTGCTGCAATAATTCAAGTTATTTCTGGAAAACCGAAGAAAATCTGCCGTCCCACCAGGCAGATAAGAGCGGAAATTGCCCCACCGAGAACGCAAATCCATAGCCTTTTCTTGTACATGGTTTCCCCCCCTAACTAGTAAAAATCTATCAATAGAACACTCTGACGAACTGACTCTTCGGTCACAACGACTTAGATGTCCACTGAAAGAGCATGGTTAGATGTCTTCATTTTGAATTGAGATTGAGTGCCCCATAAACACCATCGCCTAATCTACGATAACGTTCCATTGATTTTCTATTCTTCATGCCATTACAAAGAAAAGCAACTGCGAGTTTGTTCTTTGGGTCTGCCCATGCCACGTTGGCACCACCACCAGTATGACCAATGACGCCGGGGCGAGGGGTGCTGCCGTAAAGGTCTTTCGTATCACCCAGAATAAAACCCAGACCCCAACGAATAGGTTTCATTAGGATTTCATCGACTTCCCCTACCTTGTTTGTTGGTTTACCCACTCGTTTTTGGACTTCTTTTGAGAAAAATTTTTTACCCTTGTATGTGCCTTCATATGCAAAAATGTTCATGAAATTAGCAAAGTCCTTAGCCGTAGAAACACATCCTACCCATGACATTTCATGCGCAATACCCTTCCTCGAATTTAAAAAGTCGCTACCTCCCTTACGGTTCTTTGTTTGTGGATCCAAAACGTTCATCTTGGCCATTCGATGATATTGCGAACGCAGCAATCCAAGATAGATGTTTTTTAGTCCCAAGGGTTTGAAAACCTCTTTTCTAAGAATATCACTCATGGGAGGGTATTTACTGGTCAGACGAGCAACGATCTCATCCGGCACCATTCCAATGGCCATTCCATGATATCCGTTTTTCACGCCTGGTTTCCACACGGGAGTCGTCTCTTCTATAGCCCTCGCAATATTTTCTCGGTCACCAATAGTCACGCGAGGCACCTTAGCCTCCACGAGCAAACTATGACTCAAGAACGGGATACCTGCCCGATGACTCAAAATGTGAGCGATGGTGATGTTCTTTTTACCATTTTGGGCAAACTCTGGCCAATATTTTGCCACAGGATCATCAAAATCCAATCGGCCTTGGTCGTGTAACATCATCATGACCAGGGTAGCCATGATTTTGGTTACTGAACGAATTTGATAGAGCGTATTAAAGGTAACGGGTTCATGACCAGGCCCTTTGTCTTCAATGGCATGCCACTTTAGTAACTCGTCACTTGTCATTATTTTCTTACCATCTGTTCCTTTGACTCCTCCTGCCAGATGAATAACAAGCTCTCCATCATAATAGACGGCAAGTTGCGCCCCTGGGTGGAGTCCCTCTTCGATCATGGAGCGAAACTCACGCTTTAGCTTATTATACCCTTGTTGGTTGACTACCTTTGATTTTGAGACTTCTTCCAGAATCTCCATCGATAGCAGTTCCTTGGGGATAACTGGCACCTTTTCCAGAGCATTTTTCCAGCTCGGAGCGGTAAAAGAGTGAATAATTTCTTTCATCTCGGCTTCGTGTCGAGGCCATAGTTGTGGTGTCGTGGTGGCTGCGACAAGGAGCCACTTGTTGCGGTTTTTTACCCAAAGATTTAGAGTCTTTAAATCATATTCCCCAAACTTTGATTCAACTGCAGACTCAAAGGCCCGGACAACGCCATCTGAAAGAGTTGTCTCCTTCTCAGACAAAAACTTAACATTGCCTCTTTGTGCATTTAAATAGATGTCCTTTAAATCGCCAAATGTAATGTCCTCTAGGATATTGGCAATAGAGATGGTCAGCAGTGGAAGCTTGTCTTTTGATCTGGCTCGGAAGACCTCCCTTGTCTGCGGTTTCTCCTTAATGTACTCCTTTGGGTATTTGATGGAAAAACCATATTCTTCATTTTGATACGTAGCTTTAAGGATTTGTTGAGCAATTACACTAGGTGGGCTAACAAAAGCAACAAGAGAAAGAACCGCTAATATAATGCTGATTGCCTTATTCATTTTCCATTTTCTTCTTTCTGTTTGAACCACGAGGTTATTTCCTGACAGCTTCAGCCGGTTGGGAGTTCTCCTCCAAGCAATCATTCCTCGTACAGAATTCGATTGTCGATGACGAGACGGAAGGAACGAATTGCCAACCATGGCCAAACTGAAACATGAACCGAAACATCCTTGCCATCCAAGGTGAAATGAAAGGATCGTATGAACCACCACACTCTCTTACCGTCTGCAACCGGCTGCCCATAGACATAGACATGTTCAGAACCCGATTCTCGCCATCTGGTGCATGCTTTTGTTATGATATTTACATTTAATATCACTCATAATCAATTTGATTTGAAAGAATATCTTTGTTGTTGCACATACATTGTATTTAACAAATCAATGTTTCCATTGATTTCACAAAACAAATTATAATTACTAATTAGGGTTGACATATTGATACATGGATTGTCTGAGCACAGGACAAATGGAACACCATGTTTTATAAATACATGAATTGGATGTTTTTCAATGACTGTCACAGAGCGAGTTAAAAAATTACTAGACAAGCAAATTTCTAAGCAAATATCTCTATCTATAAGTAAACTCATTACATTTTCAGAATTAGCCGCTGCGAGACCATGTGATATACGGTCTGCCTCACATTCCTCAATTGCCCATAATATGTTCTCTATTTTCGCAGTTTCACCCGCATGTATTGTTATTCTCAAACCTAATTCATGCTTAGATCTTATGAAAAAATTACGAACTTCTGGAACAATAGGCGAGTCTTCATTGCCGCTAAGATCCACACCGACTAATGTGTCATTCGACTTAACTGCCCTAATTGCTTTCTCAAGCTGAATGATCTTATCTTTATCAAGGTTGTACCTCGAAAGAGAGAGAACAAGTTTAGCGTCAATGCCAATTTTGACTGATGCGTTTTCGATTGAATCAATTAGCCAATGCAAAGCGTTAGTTAATGGAATGTCTTTAATTTCTGACATGTTAAACGGAGAATTTCGCAGCTCAACATCGAGAACATTGTCATTGGCTAGTCCCTCTAGAGCTGACTCAACCATCAAATTGAGGCAATCTTGGCTATATGGAAGTTTTTTAAGGGCATACCATGGCTTAAAGTATTCTTGTAAACCGTTTACGGGGCTATTAATTTGGAGGTCAGTATCAAGAGTGAACCAGTCTGGCAGACTCCCACGGATTGGGGCTAGAAGTTTTTTGGCGGTATGGGTTGGAATGGCACCATTGAGGTGAACATGAAGATCAGATTTAGGTAATGACAATAGTTTGTCCAACTGTTTCATTTCCATAAATTCCTATATTTCATGCCGGTGTATATTGAGACCATGTGCCAGTGGATTTTGAAATTTTATTTTAGCTTCTCTAAAAATTCCTGTAGTGCTTTTTGTGGGTCATCTTCGTCTGAGGTGAGCATTTTTATGCCCCACTGCTCTAAAATTGCTTCTTGTATTGGGTTAGGCCTGTGCGTAAACACATATGATTTAGGCTGCACACCTCCACCCCTGTTTGACTTCCATAATTTGACGTCCGTCAAACTATACCCAATAAACAGAACAGACTTGCCAAGTACATCAGACCTCAATTTAATATCGAGAGGAGTTTCAAACTCTAAACGTTCATAGTAACTAGATTCATCAAGTACAATTGTTTCATCATTATCAAAGTCCCCATGAAACTTGATAACCTGCGTCACTCCATCTTTTAGCAAAGGTATATCAGAAATGCCTGCTGTCTTAATGTATCTTTTTCCATAGTGGTCATAAGAACGCTCAAGCCAACGATCATAATTAGTGGTGTAAACCATTGGGAATTTTGAATTGGCAATCAATCTATGAATATCTGACTTTGACAAATCTATATCTTTTGAATGCCAATTAGTGTCCATCCAGCTTCTAAGTGGCCCTATGTTTCCCTTTTTTACTCGGTAGTATTCAGCAAGAGCAAGACTCTCTCCAAATGACTTATATATCTCAGGCTCATACCCGAGTTCTCGAGCGATATGGTCAATAAGTTCTGACCATGTTGGTAATCCCAAATTTCTAGAGACACCAGCACCGATGAATAATATGACGTTGCCTTCGCGATAAGAATTTATCAAATCATCCATCACAGCACTTCCTTTACAAGAAAATCACGAAACTTATCAAATGCTAACTTTCGCATAGAAATATCGTTCTTTTTTGGGCCCATCTCAGCAAATGTTTCAGAAAAACCATTTGGGATGAAAACGCAATCCCATTAAAAAGCTCGGTCACCTTTTGGCTCTGGATATATATTGCCTTCTATAGCACCTTCGAATGTATATATTTTTTTTGCGTTTCAAAATGCGATTACTGTTTTTGCTGTTAACGCTGTATTTTCAAGGCGTCCAAACAGTTCAGAAAACTTGTCAGCTTCCAGTTGGTCCCAGAACACCTGTGTCAGACCACCAGGAAAGCCTTTAAAGCTGTCAATATAAAGACCTGTGTGTTCTATAAAAATAGGCCGTCCAATTTGGTTGAACGCTTTTAATACTTTGTCCCTGACAATATCCTCAATATTCTCGATCTGTATTTCATGAATATTTAGCGGCGCGTGAATAATAGATACGTCAATATCACCTAATATTGCTTTTACTTCACCCGCCTTATGCGGATTCGTTTGTAACGAATCTAATTTCCAATTTTGAATCCTTTATCAATGGAGAGAGTCATAATCGCGGTGCTGACCGGCACCGGGGGCCGCACAAGCAAACGTAGTTTGATTGTGTGGTTCACGGTGTCCGGTCAAGTACCTTGTTCTGGCGCGCGGAGCGCGACGGAACAAGGTACT
>JAXHVA010000164.1:0-7166 GCA_034189035.1 Thermodesulfobacteriota bacterium | reverse complement strand
AAATAAAGTCAGAATCGCTGTCAACAAGCAAAAAGGTTCGTTGATAGAATATGCGAAAAAAAACCACTTTTTCGCTAATTGGTAATTTTACTCTTGACACCTGGAGGCCTTATAAAGGGTTGGGCTGTATCTATTATTTTTGCTTAGACAAGAATGCTTCAATGTCATTTAGAAAGGATAATGTTGATACTTCTATTTTCTTTGTGAGTGCATCTATATCCCTAAAATCTGGATCTGCATCCAAGGTGAATTCAATAATTGAATCTGGATTTTTGGATCCATTCGATACTTATCCCAATCATTATACTGATATCATTTCCGAATATTTTTTTTGTATCTGCCTATTATTTCCTGAAAGCCATACTTCAAATTGACAAGTATCATGAAGAAATACTATGGTAATTTTCAATTTACGATCCTTAAGTTTTTTTAGTGAATAATGGGAAATAGGTCATATCCATATAACCGTAATAGATATTGCCGACGGTGTATTCTGGGTACTTATTATGTAAATATGTCCTTAGCCGCATAACATAATCCATTATTCCCTTATATGTTTTTTGAATAATACCCTCTATTTGTTTCTTATACTCAATTAAGCTTTCTTTCAATGATTCCACTTTTAACCATCTGAATTTATTGAATCATAAGTTTTTGTATTGCAGCCCAACGTGGTTCTGACCCGTCTGGGATTGAGCGCAAGCGAAAACCCAATCGGCGTCGAGCACAGGGCTAGGCGAAAATAGAGAATTAGCAGTTAGCTTCTACTAAAGTATTCCATCATTCCCAAGAGCATAAATGACTTCGTAACCAATGCAAAGAAAGCACTGTAAGAAAGCAGCAAAGCAAAATAGCTATTAACAATCGAGGATCTCCTTCAAATATAATGTATGGTTCATAATAGAGAGGGTATATTCCAAAGTAAACGGCAAAATAGAAAATCATAGCGAGAAGACCAAAAGCAAGGGAGAGCCAAGCTTTTCGTTGAATAAAACGCCTCTCTTTCAGGGCTTTGAATTGATGACGGTTACCGAATGTCAATAGTATAATGAATAAGGTAATGAGTGTAGCAACTGGCGTTATCAAGCCGGGAGAGAGATAACCTAATGCGCCCGATGGATCATCGTGGAGATGTCTTAGTGGAATGAGCTTTATGAGAACATTGGAGAGAGGGAACAAAACAGATATTCCTGCGAGTATGCCCCATAGACTCTGGAGAAAGGCTGTGAAGTCTTTGAATTCCACAAGAAATGCTGTTCCCTTGTTTGAATTTTTCATCTTCACACTATTCCTCTATGTTCAGCTTCAATTTAGCCACTTAACTAAATTGGTTAGATGATTCTAACATATCATACATTTTGTTTCTTAATATTCGCGAAGTGATTCTTGAATCCCCTTATGCATTTCATACCAAAAACTCAAGGCAGCTTCATTTTTGTTATTTTTAAAAAAATTCATCCATTTTATAAGTTCGTGATCATTATTATTTTCCAGAGTGTGTTTTCTTTGTAAAAAAGAGTAAACAAAATCTATATTTCTATCAGTTTCCCAAAAAACGGATGAATTACGGCTATTTATCCTGCTGGCTGTGATATTGTTATTTTCAATGAATTGTTGTTTTAATCCAAACAGCGAATCAATAATTTCAGGTATCATTTCTTCTGCCCAGTTTCGGTGAAACCGGCAAATTCCGAGATTATCCATTATCAATTCGCCTCTCATTCTATATGCACTTTTCTTACCTAATTCCCTGGGAGAAACAAAATCCTGTCCGTAATACATATAGTACTTTCCCATAATGGCCATAGGGGAAAGTACTCCTGGTGTCCAATATTGATTTGGAACCATCCACCCCTTGCGGGCATAGGCTGTGTAAACAAAAGAATCTAGAATCTTTTTTCCTTCTTTTCTTGATAAGCGACGGGCAAATTTGCGTGCGCCTTCACTAAGATCGAGAATACCTCGCTTTTTGATAATAGAATCCAATAATGCTACCCCAATATCTGCGTTATGCATGGAAGATGAAACCACATCGAAATTTTTTACTGAAAAGTCTGGAATATTTTTTATACCAACTTCCTGGGGTGTTATGTTTTTTTCGACTAAGCACTCCATTAACCATGAGAGTACACCTCCGATCGAAATGGCATCAAATCCATACGTGTCAGCATGATGATTTAGTTTTTCCGCAGCGCGTTGATCAAAAATTCCTGATAGCGGTCCCATTGTTTGATAGGGTTCATAATCCTTTTTGAATTTACCGTGCATTTTTTTGCAGACTGCAACACAGGACTCGCCACAATTTTTCTGTTTTTTGGGTAGAATAGTTTCTTCATTAAATTGTTTGAGATAGTGATTAATAACAAATTTTTCATGAATTTCCAATCGATCGTTTTCGTCCATATAAATACTTTTATAATTGAAAGAGAGCATGCTGCCGCCCAAGCTTGCATAATTTACACCAAAAGTTCCGCCGGTTTTGAATTTCGGGTCGAAACGATATTTAGTGGTTGCCTCCATGTCTTTAGCTGATAGTTTCATTTGATATTTATCAACAAACCACTGGTCAGCGACTTTGCGGTCGCAGAAGTCTTCATCAACAAATGTTCCTCCGTAAATTATAGCCGCAATACCATGTTCTCTGAGAAGTTTAGTTCCGAATCCTCCCCTTCCTGCCCATGTATCTACAAAGGTTAATTCTCCATTACGAATGGGAACAGAGCATATTGCTCCAAAATCTGTAACTCGCGATGCAGGACCTGTTGCTAAGATACGAGGATCGGTACTATAATTTCCGCCATAGCGATTCAGCGTATATTCCATTAAAGAATATATACCTCTTTGCCCGTTGTTCCATATTTTTCTGACATCAACTGGATGAATTTCTACTTGAATCTCTTCACCGTGTTTTCTGTTGAGATGAATGACAGATGGTGTAGCGGCTTTTCCTACAATAGAAAGCATGTTAATGCCTAAGTTGTCGAATACCAATCCAGCTCCACCCATCGAGGATATGAAAAATCCTCCCCAGCAGGGAGAAAAGCCGGTGAAGAATAAACGGTTCGAGCCCGGGAAAATTGAGCCCGCTAAAAGCCCAGTACCGATATTTAAACTGTTGTATTTGCCTGACAAATGCAATCCTAAGTCAACAGGCCCAAAAAAATCACCGATGTTGAAATGACTAATCCGATAAAAGGATGTCCCGGCATCGACAAAGAGCACTTTTAAATTAGCTGCCATATGATTTTCCTTTAGCGGTATACATCTAACGTCGGCATGACGTGCTGGGATAAAGCGCAGCGATATCCCTGTCAGAGTTCATGCCATGGTTGGCAAATACAACATTCTTATCATGATTCGAAAATATTTTTCGAATCCCATGCTTTTTGAAACGGAAGCGTGTAATATCTTCCATAAACTTATCTTTCATCAATAGCCTCGCGGACTTTTCTAGCAAAATCGTTCATAATAAAAGGTTTCTGGATAAAATGGACGTTTTCCTTCAACACGCCCTGACGGACGATGATATTTTCTGTGTATCCTGACATAAACAGGACTTTCACCTCCGGTTTTATTTTTTTTATTTTTGAGACTAATTCCGCACCGCTCATCTGCGGCATGACCACATCGGTAATCAGGAGGTCGATGGGAGAGGTTTCTTTTTCATAAATTGCCAATGCTTCCATGGGGCTCTCTGCTAACAAAACGGAGTATCCGACCTTTTTCAAAAGTGCAGCCGTCATTCCGCGTACCATGTCATCGTCCTCAACCAAAAGCACCGTAGCCGGATGAAATTCCAGCGGGGCTATCCTAACTACTCCCTCTTTTTGAATTTCATCCATTATCCTGGGGATATGGATCCTGAATGTGGCGCCTTTTCCAGGCTCGCTATAGGCAGTTACAAAACCGCCGTTCTGTCTGGTGATCCCATAAACAGTTGCTAATCCGAGGCCAGTGCCCTTTCCCACCTCTTTTGTCGTCCAAAACGGCTCAAAAACGTGAGAAAGCGTCTCTTTATCCATTCCAAAGCCATCATCGTCCAACGATAACACTACATATTGTCCAGGCTGGCATTCCACGTGCAAAGTGCAGTAGATCTCATCGAGATCAACGTTGGAAGTTTCAATCGTTAGGGTGCCGCCTTCAGGCATGGCATCCCGCGCATTTGCCGCCAAGTTGAAAAGAATCTGGTCTATCTGCGCAGGGTCAATCCTGACATTCCATAAATCTTGTTGCGGAAAAAACCGTAAATTGATATTTTCACCGATGAGCTTTGTAAGCGTCTTTTTTATATTCTCAATCAATCTATTCAGATTCGAGGTCTTTGGTGCAATGATCTCCTTCCTGGAAAAAGCCAACAGCTGGCGTATGATGTCTCTTGAGTGAAGGCCTGCATTTTCAATTTCTAAAACACTCTTCAGCAAAGGATCTTCCGGAGGAAAACTGGTTTTTAGCAATTCGGCATGTCCCAAAATAACGCTAAGCATATTATTAAAATCATGCGCTATGCCCCCGGTCAATTGCCCGATAGCTTCCATCTTTTGTGATTGTAATAATTGCCTTTCAAGTTCTTTATGTCTAGTGATGTCGATGCCATAGGAAATGGAACCGGCAAAGATATCGTTTTCAAGTAGTTCAGTATTTCGCCATGATATAAATCGCTCTTCACCCGACTTAGTTAAAATGGGGTTTTCAAATGAAGTGGGAAGCTCCTCATCCGCAGATTTCTGGAAAGCATTCCGTACCTCTGGATATTTATCCTTCGGGACTAGTAGCTCGAACCAGTTGTGGCCAAGTAGCTCCTTACGAGTGTAACCGGTAGTTTCCTCCGCCGCCCTATTGAGCACCTGAACTTTGCCATCAGCATCCAGCACAATTATCATTGCGTTAGCTGTTTCCAAGAGGTATTCTGAATAAGCTTTGGCACGAAGTAGCTCCTCCTCTGCCCGCTTGCGTTCGGTGATGTCTTGTACTGTACCTGCAAGTTCTATCAAATTTCCGTTATCATCGAAATGCCCTTCTGAAGTTGAAAATAGAATCCGGTTGTTACCATCCGGCAATATGATGCGTGCCTCAAAAGAGTACTGCTCATGATTCTCAATTGCCTGTGTTACTAATGAATCATAAAGTTTACGGTCTTCCGGATGGAATCGACTCATAATAGAATCAATTTGAGGATGAAATTTATCCGGATCAAGACCGAAAAGGCGATACACTTCATCAGACCATTCAACTTCACCGGTTTTGAAGTCCCAGTCCCAGCTCCCTACTTTTGCGAGTTTCTGACTTTTGGTTAGACTACTCAAAGTCTTTCGCAATGTATTCTCTACCTGCTTCCGTTCGGTTATGTCCTGTATCATAAGGAGCAGGCCTTTGTCTCCAAATGGAACAAGATGACAATCGAGAAACACCTCTTTTCCAAAGCTTGATATGGTTATGATTTCATGCCGTTGGGCGGATTGTGTCCGAATAGCCTTTCGTGCAAGATCCACCATGCCTGTTTTCTTCCATGATTCGATTTTATTATAGTTTTGCTCAAGTAACTGTTGCTTCGTCACTCCAATAATGTGGGCTAATGAATCGTTGATTGAAATGCATTGGCCGTTGCTGTCATAAATTGCAATTCCCACAGGCGAGACAGCTATAATATTGGATAGCTCTTCCTGGCTCTTTTTTAGCGACTCCTCGGCTTTCACCCGATCCGTGATTTCCAAAATTATTCCATCCCAAAGGATATCCCCATTGGGCTGTCGCTCCGGGCGAGACATGCAGTCGTACCAACGTACTCTTCCATTTACAATGTGCCGCAAGACTGCCCGCCACGGACGAAGTGTCTCAGCAGAATACTTCACCGATGATTCGAATCTTTCACGATCATCGGGATGGATAAGCTTGGTTATAAGGGTCACATCTCGCATGAGGTCATCAGGTGAAATATCGAATAACTGTTTTGAAGCATCATTCACGTATGGAAAAGAAAAAGTTCCATTCGGCTCCATTGCAAACCGGTATACCATACCGGGAATGTTTGCCTTTAAACGGCGATATCTTTCTTTGCTATCCCTCAGCACTGCTTCGGTATGTTCTTTGTTGGCAATATGTTTACTTACAATCTCAACCAATTGGTTGATTACATTTGCGAGCCTGTCAATATCGTCATTCTTGCCTGATGTTTCGATGCGGAATGAAAAATCACCGTTAATGGCTTTCCGAACAGTTTCAATTATTCTGTCAATACGTTTCATTTTGATACTATAATCATATTTGTGGCCAACGTGCTGGTAACGGGCGACGGTCTTTTGCCGTCCCGTTCACTAGCGAGTTCGGCAAACATTGGTTTTATTTTGTATGTGATTATTCGTTATGTTCGGGATAGCGTTTTTGCATGCACTCTGGACAAACGCTATGACTTATGTCAGCTTGTGAATGTTTATAGATATATACATCAACTTGTTCCCAAGAGCCTTTATCGTCACGAATTTTTTTACAGAAGGAACAAATTGGCAATATCCCTCGTAACGTTTTTATTTCTCCAAGAGCTTTTTGTAGTTCAACAATAAGTTGTTCTTTTTCTTCTTCATTTTTTTTTCTTTCACTAATATCCTCAAAAACAGTTATGAAATATCCTTTCTCCGGGGAGGATGCAGTAAGCGTATACCATTTCTTGATAGATTCAGAATAATTTTCAAAAGAGGCACTTTCACCAGTTAAAGCAACCTTTCCATACCTGCCGATCCAATTGGCAGTATCTTTCTCAATCCCCGGGAAAACTTCTGTTACTTTTTTGCCAATGACATTTTCTCTTTTAAGTCCAGTCTGAAGTTCAAAGGCTGGATTGATTTCAAGAAATATGTAATCAATCGGGTTATTGTTGTCATCCAGAACTATTTTATGATAGGCCCAGCCATTGCGGACAGTTTCAAAAAAACGGCGATATTTCTGTTCTGATTTTTTCAAGTACCTAAGCAAGGTGAGGTTGTTGAGTCCTTCAACAACACGAAAACTTATCTCTTTAAAAAGTAGTTGTTCAGTTTTTGTCCAGACTCGGGCATGAGTGCACTGATGCATTCCAAACATCCAAGGCTTTCCCTTCATAGGATGAATTGCCATCATTATCTGAGAACGGACGGAAAATTGTAAAGCCACATCATCTAGCTCGTTCCCTG
>JAXHVA010000163.1:0-7216 GCA_034189035.1 Thermodesulfobacteriota bacterium | reverse complement strand
GACAACGTCGTCATTCGGCTTTACAGTATATGAACCCTTGTCAATACGAGATCTTCAAAATGGCGGCTTAACACCGGTCCACTTTTTCGAGGGAATATAAGGAGTCTTTGCTTCGAGTAAAAGGGATCTACAATATTTGATGGAGAATTTAGATCCAGGGACGTATTGATAAATAAAGATTCTCCTCATTACCAGATGCGACTGAGACGGTTTCATCTCACTGTTTTAAAGAGAACATGTGCTGGCCTTATTTTATAACAGTTAAATTCTACATTGGATGGAGATGAAGCTTCTATATGACAGCTACTCACTGATAAAGCAGGCATGGCAATGATGAATGGTTGACGTCGAAGATAGAAGACGAGATGCGGAAGGTCATCGATGAGATGGAAAGAAGGCGCGGAGCACTGAAAGCCATCGATTGGATGCGTGAAGAGTTAGTAAAAAAATCGAAGAAAAAGCAGGAGGAATTGGAGACAAAGGAGAGACATATGGTGGGAGTAAATGCGTTCATAGTGCCAAAAGAAGGAGAAGTAAAGATCGATATGGAGAAATACAGACCCCCAAAGGATCAAGTAAAAGTGGCAGAAAAAAAGGCAAATCAAGTAAAAATTTTCGAGGCAAACCGAGATAAGAACAAGACTAAAAACTCCTTAGAACATCTCAAAAGTGAAACTGAAAAAGGAGAAAGGCATAACCGTATCCCAGCCATAAACAAGGCGCTTCGGGCTGACGCTACTTTGGGTGAGATTACTGGGGTAATATGCATGGCAAATGGATACGATTATGACGCCTATAAAATGATCAAATATCCTTTTTAATGCTGAATCATACACCTTTTAGCGTTTTGAAATTGAAAGCTATCATCAAACTTCAATGACTCTTTTTTTAAGCAAAACTGTTACTCTGAGTCAAATGGGAATCGCCATCTTTAGAACAATTATCATTGATACGAAGCAAAAAAGTGGAGAGAAAAATACGCGTTTTAGCGGGAGTACCCGGTCTCTATTGCAATAATCGTAAATTATTATCCACATCATCGGCATTGAGAAAGGCAGATATAGAATTTAATATATATAGGTCCATTTCATTAAGTTGAAGAAATCTGAATACCGCAATAGATGAAGATGTTGATGGTACTGTTCTGAGTTATCTACAATGACGACCTCTACATAATCTATTTCCCTAAAGTCGTCAAGTTGCTCAAAGAAAAAGAAGCGACTGAGATATGCGTGTTTGGCGGCGGGAGAATTGCTGAAGAAAACAAACCGGGATTGCAGATATTGGACATAACAGGTCTCTTTAGACAGGAAACACCTGCAGAGGTTATAGTGGACCATATTGTAACGCGAATCAAGAGGGAAAGAATGTAAATATATAGTAAATGTTAACTTTTTGAAAAGAGTTGCTTCGACGGAGATCAAATTTTAATTGGATGTGAAATAAAAAGAGGCCGAAGCCTCAAAAGGCTCCGACCTCTTTGAGTGATACCCCCTTTTAGTGGATCTTAATCTTCTTCTTCTCTTCCTTCTCTTTTTTGGGTATCATGAGTGTGAGAATACCATCTTTATAGGTTGCTTCAACCTTCTCTTCATCTATCTTTTCCGGAAATTTAAAGCTTCGGCAGAAAGCCCCATTCCTCATCTCTTGCATATAGTATTGAACATCCTTCTCTTCCTTGCCATTCTCCTTCTTACCGCTGATAGTGATATATCCATCCTCCATTGATATGGATATATTCTCTTTTTTCATCCCGGGAAGTTCAGCAGTGAGCGTATACTTGCCATCATTTTCACTCAAATCAATACAGGGAACCCATTCCTGACCACTTTCCCTTCTCCATTCCGGCCAGAATCTATCAAAGAAAAGATCCCCCATACCTTCGATTCCAAAAGGTGTCATCCATGCCGGTCTCCCGAGCCTTCTTGATTCTACTGCTCTCATATTGATCCCTCCTTTTAAAAATTTTCTTTAAGAATCTCTTACGATTCTTTTCGGTTCTATTTACTTTTGTTTAAAAAATAAACATCATTTCCTTCCTGTCAATAGGGTGACTGTATTTTTTATCTCTTTTTTTGCTGTCGTATATAATGATATGAGTGTAACCTCTTTTGAGAGAGCACATTATAGATCGCCATCGTGTATCAAATCGGCCGTTTTTTTCTTGTTGCTTGTTATATTTAAGAACCCGCTCAAACCCCATGAAAGATGTTAGAAAGATAAGCCAATTATCACAGTTATGTAATGGAAAACGAAGTTCATAAGAAGCAACAAGAAATGAGCTGTCAACAATGACAACAAAAAAAAAGGTACACTCTAACGATAATATGGATTATAATCATGGTCGATTCACTCTTTGAAACAAGAAGAAAAGCAAGCGTAACTTTTGACGAAAACAGGGGGTTCCCCTAGTGAAGAACATTGAAATAGCAATGGTATTCAATAATATCGCTGACCTTTTGGAAATCAGGGGGGAAAATCCCTTTCGTATAAAGGCATATAGAAGAGCAGCTCAAAACTTAGAGAGTATGGCAGAAGATCTTGAGACGATTGCAAAAAGGGGAGACCTAAAAGAGATACCCGGTATAGGCAAAGACCTCTCCAAGAAAATAGAGGAGTATCTCATAAGTGGTTCTATGGGTTATTACGAAGAACTCAAGTTTCAAATCCCGGAAGGTCTCCTTGAAATCATAAGCATACAGGGGATAGGGCCAAAAAAGGCCAAGCTCTTTTATGAAGCTTTGGGAATTACAACGCTTTTGCAATTGAAAGAGATGGCAATATCCCATAAACTCCAGGAACTGCATGGAATCAAAGCTAAAACCGAAGAGAATATTCTACGAGGTATTGACCTTTACCGACAACGTATTGAGAGAATGAATCTCGGATACGCCCTTGATCTATCGAATAAAGTAGTGAGCCAACTCAAAGAGGTGCCCGGTGTGGAACAGATCGATCCTGCAGGAAGCCTGAGACGCAGGAAGGAAAGTATCGGTGATGTAGATATCCTGGTCTCATCGAGTTCTCCTGAAAAGGCGATGGATACCTTCATTCATCTCCCACAAGCCAATGATATCCTGGGAAAAGGCATAACCAAATCGAGTGTCCTCACCCGTGAAGGATACCAGATAGACCTTCGTGTGGTACAAAGGGGTCAGTATGGGGCGGCATTGGCCTATTTCACTGGTTCAAAAGCCCATAACATCAGGATCCGGGAGATGGCGTCTCGAAAAGGCTTTAGGGTCAGTGAGTATGGTGTCTTTGACGACAAAACCGATGAACGGATCACCGGTGAAGACGAAGAAGGTATCTATAATCTGCTCGGGCTCCAGTTTATTTCTCCGGAACTTCGTGAGGATCGGGGAGAGATTGAAGCCGCAAAAAGCAATACCCTTCCGAAGTTGATAACAAAAGAGGAAATCATTGCAGATCTTCATCTTCACAGTCAATACAGTGACGGAGCTCACTCAATCAGGGAGATCGCACATGAAGCAATGAAGAAGGGGTATCACTATATCGCGATTACGGATCATTCACAGTCTCTTGGTATTGCAGGAGGACTCAATGCTGATAGATTGATGAAGAAGATACAGGAGATAGAAAGGATCAACAGTGAGCTTTCTGCAATCAGGGTCCTTTGTGGAACAGAAGTCGATATCCGCCTTGACGGTACTCTGGACTATCCCGATGATGTCCTGGCCAGCCTCGATTTGGTTATTGCATCAATTCACTCTGGATTTAAAAGGAGCGCACAGGAACAGACCCGCAGGATTATCAAGGCCATGGAATGCCCTTATGTACATATCATCGGCCATCTCACAGGGAGGCTTCTTGGTGAAAGAGAGGGATACGAGGTCAACCTTGACGAGGTGCTCAAGGTGGCTGTAAAAACAGGGACCGCTCTAGAAATCAATGCCTATCCTAAACGTCTGGATCTCAATGACATCGGATGCCGCAGGGCAAAAGAGCTGGGTGCAAAGGTGGTCATCAATACCGACGCCCACATCATTGGCCATATGGACTACATGGAGCTGGGAGTAGCTGTGGCAAGACGGGGATGGCTGGAGAAGGAAGACATTCTCAATACCCTAGATGTCGAAGCCTTTCTTCATGCCTTAAAGAACTGTTAGTTTAACAAAAAAACTGTTGATAACCGCTAAAAAGAATTTTTGGGCAACAGCCGGTATAGAATTGACGAGCTTCATAGGGCTTGGCAGTACTCATCTATATCATACGCACAATGAGTATACAAAAAGTTCTAGAAAAAAATGATCTTATACTGACAGAGGCCGCTGTAATAGAGGAACTTCGCCGCTCTGATGAGGTTGATCTCCATCCACGTCTTGAAAATGCACTATTAATCTACAATATGAACGGTAGAAGAGCACTGCGGAATATCTATAAAGGATTCATCAGTATTGCACAAAAGGCCAATATACCGATAAACATTTGCACACCTACATGGAGAGCAAATAGAGAAAGGGTTTTAGAAGCTCATATCAAAAAAGATATTAATGGAGATTCAGTGAAATTTCTAAAAGATCTGGGGAACGAATGGGGTGATTTTTCACTGAGTATCTCTATAGGGGGACTCATCGGATGTAAAAACGATTCTTATAAACCAAAGGAAAGCCTTCAACAAAACGATGCATATTCTTTTCACTCATGGCAGATCGAGAAGCTATCCAAACATGGCATTGACTATCTCATGGCCGCAACACTGCCATCCGTATCTGAAGCTGTGGGTATAGCCCTTGCTATGGAAAAGACCAAAATACCATATTTTATTAGTTTCGTGATTAATAGGGTTGGAAAAATTTTAGATGGAAGCAGTCTCAAAATTGCCTTCGATCAAATTGATGCAAAATGTACGATACCCCCTTTGGGATACATGGTGAATTGTGCATATCCCTCATTTTTGAATCTTCATGAGCAACCAAAATGCGTTATTAAGCGGTTGATTGGGTTTCAAGGAAACTCATCATCTTTAGATCATGAAAAATTAGACGGTTCATCCGCCCTTCAATCAGATCCATTAGAGGATTGGGGAGATAAAATGATCGAACTCAACAAAAAATACGGGCTTAAGATTCTTGGCGGATGTTGTGGAACGAACATCAACCATCTGAAATATATTGCAAGATCAATAAATCAGCCCGTCGTATGAAATCAAACAGTACATCCCATAGAGTGCACAGGGCAGGAATCAATATCCAACTATCAAAAAATAGAGGAGGATAAAATGAAAACGATACAATCCCTTTTATCTAGTCTCCAATGGGAGAGTTACATTACAAGTGGATTACGATTAATCTTTATAATCGCCTTTGCCTGGGCTATTACAAAATTTTCTGAGAAATTACTTGAAGGTTACAAAAAACACTTAACTCGCAAGAGCGAGGAAGAAGGAGAACCCCCTTCAGAATATGCGAAACGGATCGAAACGATCATTCGTCTTCTTAAACAAGGCATCTTTCTTTTTATATGGATAACAGTCAGTCTTATCATCCTAAAAGAGCTGGGTGTAGAAATCGGACCCATTATTGCAACAGCCGGAATCATCGGCCTAGCGATTGGCTTTGGCGCTCAAAACCTGGTACGTGATGTTCTCTCCGGGTTCTTTATTATCCTAGAAAATCAGGTGCGTGTTGGAGATGTTGCCATTGTTAATGGTACCGGCGGATTAGTACAAGAGATAAACTTCCGTACTATGGTGCTCCGTGATCTGGGAGGCGTGGTTCATATCTTTCCCAATGGAACAGTAAACACACTGAGTAATTTAACGAAAGAGTGGTCTGCATACGTCTTTGAGATAGGGGTGGCCTATAAAGAAAACACTGACTCAGTTATTGAGATCATGAAAAAAGTCTGTGAATCGATGAAAGAAGACAGCAAGTTCGCAAATATTATACTCGAAGAGCCCGAAATATTTGGAGTAGATAAATTTGATAACTCTGCCGTTGTTATAAAAGGTCGCATTAAGACCAAACCAATTCGGCAATGGGAAGTGGGACGTGAATTCTTAAGAAGGATAAAGCTTGAATTTGACAAAAACAAGATAGAAATCCCATTTCCCCATCGTACAATTTATTTCGGTGAAGAAAGTAAACCATTCAATATACAACTTTTTAACAGATATCAAAATACGGATTTCTCTCGTGATGAACTTTCGGATAAGAAATTCGATGAAAAGGAGGAAATAGAATGAGCAGATACAATGGGATCAATCACCTTGCTATGGTTACAGGTGATATGGATATGACAATTCGTTTCTGGCGAGACCTTCTCGGGATGCGGCTTGTCGTTGGAATTGGCCGGGAAGGTTCAAAGCATTACTTTTTTGAAATTTCAAAGACCGACTTAATCGCCTTTTTTGAATGGCCTGATGTTGAAAAAATACCGGATAAGGACCATGGAGTTCCAGTAAAAGGGCCGATTGCATTTGATCATGTATCAATTGGGGTCAACGAGCTTGATGATTTAATAGAAATCAAGAAAAAACTATCCGCTGCTGATTTCTGGGTTTCTGAGATCGTGGATCATGGTTTTATCTATTCTATCTATTCTTTTGACCCGAACAACATCCCGATTGAGTTTAGTTATAATGTGCCGGATGTGGATATTAGAAAGAACCCTAAGATAAAGGACAAGTCTCCATCTTCAATCACGCTCGAAGGGTCTGAACCCCAAATGGGAAAATGGCCGACCTATGAAGAGGTCATCGAAACTGAAGATGACTTTAAGATCTATCCGGGTGCAGGAAAGTCTATTAGAGAAGATTAGAATGCGTGCTTATGCCAGGGTTTTTGAGGGAAATTCTATAAAAGTAACAGCTTAGCTTTTTGAAAGGAGTCGCTTCAACGACGGTCAAATTTTAATGCGCGTATTGCCTGAGGGGCTTAGTGAGCATTAAGAAAGAACATAGGATAACCTTACATTAATGCCTGAAATTTTATATGTATTAATAGGTTGGCCGAAAGTGCAAGCAATTTTGGATGTTTCTTCAAAAACCTTTGCACCAATCGGCGAAAAAATTATGTACAGACGCTCAGAAAAGCAACTTGAATTTAAAAACTTCACATTACCGTTCTCCGTAAAGCTTTCATCCGAGAACCGCTGGGTCCGACTTGCCCAAATCATCCCCTGGGACAAATTTGAAGATGATTACCGTGCCAACCTTTCCAAAAAGGGCCAGGGGCCACCGGCTTTTTCAGTT
>JAXHVA010000162.1:0-7246 GCA_034189035.1 Thermodesulfobacteriota bacterium | reverse complement strand
GGTATTCCCACCGTAGTATTTTGCTGACCTGGGATTGCCGAGGTTGTTCATTAAGCCGACTTAATCAACCGAACCGGTGTTACGTGATTCGTATGCCCGGTGGTGTGAGAGGAGGGAAGCCTCGAGGCTTCTCCCTATCCCGATTACTCCTCGAAACCATTAAATCCAATGGATCTATCATCCCACAATCTTTTAGCAAAGAAAAAATAGCCTTGCTTGAAAAAGAATTAGAAAAGATAATGATAGTTACAGGGGCCAAGGGAATAAGCGCATGCTTCGGAATACCGGATAATTGTATATGGTGTTCTGCCCGTGGGATTACAGATAATACATCAAAAGTAAAAATTGCTTCTGATTTAAAATTTTATGCTGGAAGTATTGGAAAGACATTTGCAGCCATTCTAATATTAAACTTAATTGAAGAGGGTCAGTTGGGCCTGGAAGATCCTGTTACAAAATGGTTTCCTGAAATAAGCTGGGCAAGTCATGTGACAATAAGCCATCTTCTTGCACATACTACAGGGATCGCGAGTTTCGATAATACAAAAGAAGATGAATCCAAAAAATACCTTTATCGCAATCCGGAAGAAATACTTTTTAAGCCTGGCCAACATTATGCCTATTCGAATACTGGCTATCTAATGCTTGGAATCATCATAGAGCGGGTAACTGGAAGATCCTACAGAGAAGCAGTTGAGCATAATATCATCAATAAAATTAACTTGCACAAAACAGATGTGATAACATCAGAGATAATTAATGATCTTATTGTCAAGGGTCATCATAAGGGGAATGTTTTAATCGAATCGGAGAATTCTGTTGTTCCTTTTGCTGCAGGTTCGATTGCTGCAACGCCGAGAGATTTGATCATATTTTTTCAAGCATTTATGGGTGGAAGGCTTTTGTCACAAGGGAGTCTTCACATAATATTTTCGGATATAAATCTTATGACAGTCACACAAAGTACCTACTATGGAAAGGCTATGGTGGCAGCTTTAGGGACTCCTGCAGGTAATATTGTCGGACATACAGGTAGTATCAAAGGGTTTGGGGTATCTCTTTTTTATCATCCTAAAAGAAACATTTTTGTCTGTGTTATGATGAATGATGATATAAAAGCCATTGATCCGGCAGTGTTCAAGTTTTTAAAAGTAATGATGGAATTTTAAGACGTGAAAATATTTTCTTTTGTCAATTACAGAGCACAACAAATAAAGGATTATTTCCGAGTTGAGGGACGAGAGCTCGGAACTAATCCTTGGTTCAAGAAGTCCCCTATTCAATAGGGAAAAAGGTTGATAGTTTCAGGATATCTTTGAATTCCGGATGAGAAAGGAGATCTCCAGAATAAAGATCAAGTGAGGGACCATCGAAAATAAAGCCATGTTTTGTTAAAAATGGCTGATCAAATGCTTGAAAACGGGTCTTTGTGCAAATGGGTATAGGGCATCTCTTGTAGTATAAGCAAAATTGATTTTTTAGACTTCTCTTTTATCCGGAAGGTTCCTATCTGGGTGGGGGGTTCAAAAAAAACAATAAACCTTAAAGCCTTTCCGGAACAAGCACAAATCATTTCTATTTTTTTTACATTTTGGTATTTCAGGAGAGAGTTCATGGACGATATCATAGATAAATGAAATCAGTTCTTGTATTTTGTCGATCGAGAGGGAACTGTTACAATTGAGAAAGCCATAGTATGTTATCTTCATTAAGACTTGTGGCAAAACATGCTGAAGGAATCTTCGGATAAACTCCATGGGATCCAGCGACGTGGCTTTCCATGTTTTTTTCTGCGGTCTTTATATTGAGTTTTAATAACTTCGTTTTCCTGACTTTTGATGAGATTGTTGAAGATGGTGACCCGAAAAACATACCTTGAAAGGTACCGAAGACAGTAATGGCCTCTTCCTACTGCCTGACTATGAACAACCCATGGCTTTTTCTAAATGTCAAGGGCGATTTTATAGAAGAGTTGAGCCCTTTTCATGGCATCACTGAACTTTGTTTTGAAGATATAGGCCAGGGGTTTGGTGTGAACAAAGAGGACCTATCGTGAGGACAACCATTGATTTTGTTTTTGGATAAGGCTCCACACGGAATAACCAGGTGGAGATAAGGATGATACTGGAGCCTACTTCCCCAGGTATAGGGTAAATTGTGTGGGAAATGGGGACGGATAAATTATACTTGAATAAAATCGGGATATTGAAAAAGAATACTTGCTCAAACTCATCAGGAAACCGAGTTCAGTGTACTTTGCTGAAGTAATGGGCTTCTGTCTCATGGGAAACATTTTCATCTTGTGGTAAGGATGCACACAGGGGAACAATATTCAGATGACGAAATACGAAGACGTTTCAGTTGTATTATGTCGATAATAAAAGAGGATTGACTGACGGACAGATTCCCTCCTCCAGAGAAAAGTGGTCAAACTTGTCTGAGTATGTCAAGGAAATCAAACAGGGATTTTCCAGATTTTACAACAAATTCCACCATGGAAAAGGATTCTTCTGGTCTGATAGGTTCAAAAGTATCATCGAAGAGAACGGAGAAACCTTAATCAACTGTCTGGCGTATATTGATCTTAATCCTACTCTTGCAGGAATATACTAGAGACCGGAAGAGTATCGATGGTGCTCCTTGGGGTATCACATACAGGCTAAGAACAAAGATAATCTCCTCTCTCTTGATTTCGGTTTAAATGAATTTGGAATCAAGACTAAAGATGAAAGGTTGAGAAAGTACCGTGAATATCTATACGAGAAGGGATCTCCTTCTGGTATTGAAAAAGAGAGATCAAAAGGTTTCGAGATAAAAACTTTTGACAGGTTCAGATACAGAACCAGATATTTTACGGACAGTGGGATAATAGGAACCAAAGTATTTGTGCAGAGATACTATGAACAGTTCAAACACCATTTCTCTTCAATGAATGAAAAAGTTCCGAAAGGAATTAAAGGATTGGAGGGCGTTTATTCCACGAAGTGTCTTTCAGAGAGGTTGTGATCTTTGAGGAATCCACGAGACAAATATAATTAGCTTTTTTTTACTTACCTCACCGATATCTTTGGATGGTTCATCCAACTTTTGATCTCAAAAGTATTTATAATCCCCACAGATATTGATAGGCTAACTTTAAAGCGGTTCAGTCTTATGTTTTAATCTAAATTCTCATATATCAGATTTCACTGCGTTATCGGTTGGAGTCAATGATGACGTACTACAATGTACGACTTACGCGGATTCCTCTCTTTGGCCTTATAAAATTTGATATCTAAAAATCTATAGCTTTTCTTCAAATTCGGTTATTCATGTAATATGAGATAAACCTTTGATCTTTTCGTTAAGCATTGGGAAACTTCCTTTGGGTTATTGTGGTTTGCTTATGCTTTTACCTTATTTCCAAAAACCTAAAATCCTTTATTGCGCTCACTGCGGGGTTTGTGGGTTCGACCGGAAATGAATAACTGGAGGTATCGATTATGAAGGTGAATGTAATAATTGAAAAGGAAAAATATGGATATTACGCTTTTTGTCGCAAAATGAAAGGGTGTCATAGCCAAGGAGATTCCTTGGATGAGGTGCTGGAGAATATAAATGAAGCTATACAGCTTTATTTAGAAACCTTGTTACCAGGGGAAAGGAATGATTATTTAAGTTCATGGTTGGCGCTCCGCTGCGCGGAGCGCCAATGCCCCACGGATCAAAGATCAGTTTGTTGGCCTCTGCTATGCTTCGGCCAACAAGCGGATCGGGCCGATGCCCACGGGGGCAAGCTTGCTTGCCCCCGTGGGCATCGCTCATCCGCTGGGCATTAGCTGCATATAGTATTATGGGCATCAATTGGATATCGTCATGAAACAGGTTGTTCCCAGTTATTGATAGGTCTGGAGATACCTAATATAGTGGACCTAGCTTTATAAAAATCGTGCAGCAAGTAATTTATGATATTCCTGACTACAATTGTAGTATTTAGAGAAAGATGACAGTAAGATTTCCCTTCAGCTGCTAAATGCCTGGAGAGATCTTTAGAAGAGTGCCTGACGTTTTTTATTCTGTCCGCAGGAAGAGTCTTCTTTAAGGACCACGAAATTATTGAACGCCTTAACAAGGAATTTAAACGTAGAAAAAAGCCTATGAAGATAGTAGCCGAGGAGAAGGCCTGCTATACATTTCTTGCTTTCATCTGCCTTAAAATGGAGTTGACACTGGGAGTCAAGCCCTATAGGGAAAGTGCGTAAAAATCTGCCATTTTTGAAAAAACTGGCTGAAATAAAATTACATAAAAAACTTGACAGTACAATTTATTCGGAATGATTTCAATCAAACTCTTTCCTTACTTTATTCACACACTCAGGGCAGTAGGTGGAAGTAATGTCTATCTTCACTTTGTCGTGCAAATATTTTTCTATAGATATCCACTTTCCCGTACCATGCTCCCTGCCGCTATCATCCCTTATTTTTTTACATATGCAGCAAACTGGCAGAATATCTTCATAAATCTTAATTTTCCGTTTGAGCTCCATTTTTTCTAAACACCGTGATACCTTTAAGTACATCTCTTCAGGTTCGCAAGGCTTAAGCATATAATCATCAGCATCAAGTCGGAGAGCATCTATCGCAGTGGTCATATCACCAAATCCGGTAAGGATAATGACTATAATTTCGGGGTTTATCTCTTTTGATTTTTTTAAAACATCAATTCCGTTCATTGGCGCCATTACCAAATCAGTAATTACCAGATCAAAAGAGGATTTATTTAACAATTCAATAGCTTTTTCGCCACTATCAGCCGTTGTAACCTCATAACCTTTCCCCTCAAGATCAATAGCAGTGCCTGATGTAATAATAGGATCATCGTCCACCAGCAATATCGAATATTTTTTCATATCTATCCTCCATAAGCATTTCACAATTTATCTATATCGGTAATGTAATAGTTATGATAGCCCCTCCCAGTGGGGAGTTTTTTGCTGTAATAGAACCATTATGATCCTCAATAATGCCATGGCAAAGAGAAAGTCCAATACCCATACCCATTTCCTTCTTGCTGGTATAAAAGGGATCAAATATATACTCTATGTCCTCTTTTGCAATACCTGGCCCCGTATCGGCTACTTCAATAGTAATATTATTTTTTCTAAGCTTAGAGTTGATAGTTATTCTTCCACCAGTCTTCTCTGTGGTTTTCCAAGCATTCGTTGATTTAGAATTTCCAGTCATAGCTTCAATGGCATTGTTGATTAGATTCATAAAGACTTGTCCTAACTGCTGAGGGGAAGCGGTTATATTTGGTATTCCTGATGATAGGTTTAGTATTATTTTAACTCTATTTTTATTTAAATGACTTTTCAACAATTCTACAGTGTTTTCAATGACCATGTTGACATTTATAAGTTGCTTATTTTCATTTCCTGGACGGTTTAGGTCAAGAAGTTTCTTCACTGTATCCCGGATACTTATAAAACCACTCTTCACCAAACTCAAATATTCTAATAACCTTTCATCTTCGTTATAAGTTCTCTTAATCGCATTAAGAAGGGATGTTATCCCCTGTAATGGCGAATTTATCTCATGAGCGATAGTAGCGGCCAACTGGCCTGTAGCTGAAAGACGCTCAGAACGGATAAGCTGATGTTGTAATTGTTTTGTCATGGTTATATCTCTATAAACAGCCATCAGCGAAACGGAACCATCTTCCTGCAATATTGGAGACTGGATAACATTATACGAACGTTTGCCCTTTAGCATGAATATTTCTGTTTCAGCCCTTTCACCTTGTTGCACTTCACTTTGGAAACACCACGGACATGGTTCATCATTATGGAATAATACTTTATGGCAAAGTTCACCAGTTGCATCACGCCCAATCATTTTAATCATGGAGGGATTCATATAGGCGACACGAAAATCAGATGAACAAATATACACTGAATCACTCATAGCCTCCATCATGGAACGATAGTTTTTTTCCACCACTATTTCTAAATAATCGCTAAATATGACCCAGAGAACGGTCATAGCAAAGCCCAGGAATCCGTATTCCATTAAATATTGAATAGCAGGCAACCCCATGGTTGCCAAACCATCATGAATGCCCAGAAGAATCCAAAAGCTCGTCCCTACCAGATAAGTGATCCGGTGTTTCGGGTCAGTCCTTTTGTTCTTTATCCAGACTATCATTGCATACACGCTGGCTATGGCCCCATAAAGCATGAACACAGGACCAAGGGGTCCCAGGGCTGGTTCAATATAGGGGGACCCTAAACCAATAAAGTCGCGTGTGACGAAATCTTCAGCTACGATATAATCGGTGGACCATAAGAGAATTAAAATAAAACAATGACAGACGCCGGCTACCGGATGGTATAGTTTATTTTCAATGCTAAGATAGGAAAAAGTAAATCCATAAAGACCGTGTACCAGAAAGATAATGACCGTAAACTCTAATAGGCCGGAAAACCGGTTAAGGGGCCCCGCAGGTGTATTATATTCAAAGAAAATGCCGACCGAATAGAGTAAGGCTGAAAACGATATGACTACGCTCCAAGCATACCAAGTATATTGGGGTTTTCTGAGAAAGAAAAGAACTTGCAAAATCAGCATGAACAGGGCCATAACTGCTACTGATAGTGACCCCGCTGACTGAAGTATGATTTTTTCAGATAACATGACTATTTCCTTGAATTTTCAAGAAATAATTGGCTAGAAAGATAAAAAACGTATTGAAAAATCTCACGGTAATATCGTTAATTGCGTTTATGAAATGGTTTTCATGAGGACATCCTTAATGAGTTTTCGAGTCTATTTTTCACGAACATCTTTATTTGAATCTGCTGTCTCTTTTGCCCTATGATATTATGTAGCGCTTTATCTGTTCTATTTGGTCCTTTGAATATCCAAGATCCTTAAAGATTACCTCGGTCTTCTTGGCACTTTTTTTGTTGTGATCAGAGGGAATTCCTGCTATTTTTGTAATATCATGGAGCGAAATAGCATATTCGAAGGCTTCCTTATTCACTTTTTAAGGCCTGCTGAGTAAGCGTTAATGTGTTGATATATTTATTTATATGTGTTAATAGGTTGGCCGAAAATGCAAGCAATTTTGCATGTTTCTTCAAAAATCCTTGCACCAATCGGCGAAAAAATCATGTACAGACGCTCAGAAAAGCAACTTGAATTTGAAAACTTCACATTACCGTTCTCCGGAAAGCTTTCATCCGAGAACCGCTGGGTCCGACTTGCC
>JAXHVA010000161.1:0-7560 GCA_034189035.1 Thermodesulfobacteriota bacterium | reverse complement strand
ATGCCTCCAGATTGGTTACACTGATAATACCCCGTATCAGCACATAGGGTGCATAATGGAACTGTCTTCCCCTCTTCCGAATGCCTCGGCATGCAATACCACCTGATGTTTTTCATCAACTATGGCGTTGGCATTGTATCCTTGCAATACCCCATGAGTGTTATAAAGGGGTCATGAGTGTTATAAAGGGGTCAAGTCTGCTTATGATCACCTTGAGAAGGTTACGGTCGACAGGGCACCCTCTTGAGTTTACCGCCTATGATATCCTTATTTGCTCCACACTACAATAAAGAGTCAAAAGCAGACTTGACCCCTTTACCATGTTTGTTAGCGCATCTTCTATATATTGGTACCATAGAGAGAATATATACCCGTCAGTTCTGTGAGAAATAGAACAGCCTGGGCGTTTTCTGCCTGACTACGGATCAGGTTATCAATCCAGATTACGTAACATCTCGGTCTCACAGATTCTGAGGTTCGGACAGGATTCTCCAACACAGAAGAAGCCTCCAAAGTTCCCCAAAGGATCAGGGATTGCATATTTCGCTGACAAAGCACAACTTGCGGTCCGAAACACAGTAATTCCCAAATCCATAAACTCCTTTCTAAGCTGATCGCAAAAATAAGCCTCCTTAGCATGAAGATAACCGGGCGTCACTGATTCAGAAACCACAGGCGAAATGAGGTGCCCTGTAGTATCCTTTCTATAGTTTTCCATTGAAGAGTTCGCGCAATCTAGATTTCTCAATATGCGTTCACCCATATAAAAAGATCCAACAATGAACGATATATTAGGATACTTTCGCCCCATTGCTACAAAATCATCAAGTGCGTCCAGAGTGTTATCAAGAAACGGTTTCAGATAAACTGCTAAAGCTATATTGTTAGAATAAGCTAACCAATGGTCCATCATTTGCCGCGTTGAGTCATTTAGCTCTGGCGTCGAAAGGTATATCATAATGGGTGTGGCCTGATTTGAGAACGCATTTAGTAAATCAATTAAGACTTCTGAGTCGGGATAAAACTTGGTAGCAACCTGTAAAGGGTTTCCGAGTTCTCGAAGTGCTTTCAGTATTTCTACTGTTGTATTGGCAACATCCGGAAGAAATGGATCGCAAAAAGAGCCTATGGAAAGAAGTGTTCCATGTTTGCCCTCAGCGAAGGATCTGGTCTTCTCATCTACTGGAAAAGCTTGTAATGCCCTACTGAAAGCAACTCCAGGCATGTTACTCATAACATAGTCGCTGTCATTAGGTATTCCATATTCGGGGAGATAACAGTAAGTGCAATTCCTTTTGCAGCCGACAGCAGGATTAATGAAAATACGATTCCGTCCAGTGTAGTCGAAACACATGAGCTTCTTACTGAGCACACGGTGAAGATCAAAGCCTTCGTGCTGTGAAATATCCAAGAAAAAGTGATCGGAGAAGCTCTGCTTCTGTATTTCTTTAGGCATAATCGCAGTGAATGGCTGACAAAGATTTTCAGGGTGTGATAACGCTAGGAGATGGCATAGATGCCCAAGAAAAAAGCTTCCATGGTCAAGAAGGAGTTCACGTTCAGTCCGGAGGTTTTTAATGGCCGCTACTCTGTTACCTATAACGCTGTGGAATAGGTGGAAAGAGTTATGGAGATTTGTTTCACTAAGGGCTTGATTAACTGAATCAAAGGCGTTAATGGCTTTCTGAATGTACGGAGCTTGAAAACTCGGATTTCGGTAAAGATGAAGCAAGACAACTAATGTATCTTCTTCAGATGGAAATTTAGACTGTGCTTTATGCGCTTGACAGGCTTGTAACTGTATATGTTTACGATACAATCGAGAAAAAATGTCATTAAGGTTCTCTTTTTCTAAATTTGTCAAGCTTTGCTGCTTGGCCGGGTGCAAATCGGGGCGGTTTGCAAGTATTCGACAAATATCATTGTAAACACAATAGAACACAGAATGTGTTACAAAATCTAGCTGATTCATCACGTACGATTTACAAAAGGCGATCGACTCCGCTCGAGTTACCTCAGTATCGTAGATAAGTGCCAATAGGAGGTTGGCGGTAAAGCAGCTGATGTGGAGAAAAGGCTCAGCGTTTCCTTTTTCCTCAGCTATGCCAAGTACTTTCGTTAAGTAACTTAGTGGTAGTGGCGTTGCCTTCCGAATTATTTGAATATAGGCCAACTTCAGATATACGCGGTAATAGTCCTCTATACCTTGACTTTCAAGATAAGCTACACACTTTTTGTAGAGCGACTCGGCATCTCGATAGTTATCGGAGTCATGAAAAAGATACCCAAGACTGAAAAGTAAATGGTGCGACCGATGGGAATTCAAAGCTTGCCGAAATAGTTGCTCTGCTTGCAAATGGTCATTTTTGATCCGGCATATTGTAGCAAGGTGTTTCAAAGAGAAGTAGTAGTCTGGATCGATAGAGAGTACCTCTCGGTATAATCTTTCGGCTCCCTCGTAGTCGTCGGCAAAACGAGCTGCCTCCCCTATACTATCCAATAGGCGTAAATATATGGACTGCCCCAAAACACGGTGATGCCGACGGGCATATCGTTCAAGCTCCCTTAAAATATCATAGCAGTTTGCGACTTGCCGATTGTCGGTTAGTATGCGGCCTATCTCATGAGCAATCAGCATTTCGGACACTCCTGTGTTTCGATGCCAGTAATCTTTGAGTACACAGATGAATCCCGGCATGTCCCGACTTAGAATTTGGAAAACCTCTTTCCTGTGTGCTAAAAATGAATCTTCATTTTCAGGTGTCTCGATTCCAAGGACATTCAGATTTTCAAAATGAGATCGTAAGGCTCTCTGCAGCTCATCGTTTCGTAGTAATGCTACAAAGCTATCCACCTTTTCGGAGGGTAGCAGGGAAGACAATGACAATTGGATACTACCCTGCTTTCCAATAGTCGTAATGCGTGATCTTTTACGAGTGGACCTACAAATGGCATTGACTGATTCAAACGCAACCGTCTGCTTATGCCACCAAACATTGCCCTTTTCGGAAGCTCGGTTATCGCCGATCCAATTCTTATGTTCTGGCGCGTATTGACGCGTCCAGCGACGCAAATTTTCTGTTCCTATTTCGATGATTTGGTATTGGTTAGGAATCTCACGTTGTCGTTGTTCTTCTTCCACCGCCACGCTCCCGGTTGACAATATAGGGATATTGTAGTTAAGCCATTCGAGTTTTCCGTTGTGAGTATGTCCATGGACGACTCAATTAATAAAAGGTTGGAGGATGTTCTTAAAATCATCAGCATCCTTTAGGTTTTCATTATCCGCCTTTGCAGCACGTTGGACGTTATGGTGTAATGCTGCGATTCGAAACCAACCTTCCTCTTTATACTTGGCTAATCTATCGGCAAACCATTTAAGCTGGTTTTCCCCTAAAAAACCGTAGTGATCTTGATCTTTGTGACTTTCGGCTATCGTTGAATTAAGGCCCGCAACCACCACTTTGACATCATCTATCGGGAACAATGTCCAAGGTGTGTGCTCTGTGAATTTTGCCGATGTCTGGCTACCATAAAGCTGTTCAAAGAGCCAATTGTACTTAGACCACTTGTCCCAATAGGGTTTTACTGGCTTCTGTTCATTTGCATCGCACTGGCAGAAATAAGCCTCGCATGCTTTGCGCTTGACATCATGGTTTCCGGGTATCAATACTATTCGCTCACGTGGTAATCCTAATGATTCCTCAATTCCTATGATGAAACTGAGGGCATTCTGCATTTCGGACTTAAGGCCCTTTTCTGTTAAATCACCGGTCATAATCAGAATATCCGGGTGTAGATTATAGCCATCCCCGAGTTTCTTGATATCCATTTTCAATCGTGACAGCAAAGTATCAAATCGGCCTTCCAGAGACGATAGGTCGCTGCCAGCAAAACGATAGTTGCAGCCGAACTGAGTATCTGAGACGTGTAAGATCGTTATCGTCATGGTCTCCATCATAATCGAACCCCCTAATATATAAGCCGTTTCTTCGCTTCGCTTATGCGCTAACGTACTCTTCAGCGGGTGCGGTTTTTTGCGGTCCGTAGAAAGAGCGGGTTGGGCTTACCTACTTGATTGCTGTTTGATCAACCACAGGTCAACTCCTTTGTTACTGAAGCAAAACAGAAGTTTTTAATTTCTTCTGAATCAATGACCTCGTTGGATTCGTGATGTGTTTGTTCTCTCTAGAGCTTCATTGATAATTGCCTTAAGCCCGGACAACCCAACATGTATATGTTTTACAATGGGTAGGCCAGTCTGATTACAAAAATAGTCGATATCTTCACGATATTGATCCGTATTATCCAAAGAGTCCAATAGAATGATTCCTCTGAGCATTTTAAACAGGCGGCGGGTCTCATGCATATTACCCGTATCAACTTCATTGAAGGACTCAATAAAACCGGGGGTTAAGAAATAAGACCGATGATCCGGATCGATATCTACCACTTTACCGTGTCCACCGAGAAGACAGTCTATACAATTCAGAGCATTAACTTTAATTGTGCCATACTCGTTCATAAGTGCATGCATTCTATATTCAGAACCAAGGCACAGGTTTCCATAAACTACAATAGGTTTTCTTTTGTAGTGCTTTTGAAGTGATGCGCTGAGAGCCTGATGAAGTTTCTGAGGGTCATCGTGCAAACGTTTGCTCAGAAAGATGGTATCTACTTCTATTTTCTTTTGAGCAATCAGTGTTTCTATCTCGCTTTGAAGAATGCTACAGCAAATTAGTAGCAGTCTTTCTATTTCTTTTATATGTTGTTCCATATTCATCTTAATTGTGTATTTATATAAACCTGATAATTTGACGTATATGGTGAAGATTCATTTCTAAACGTAAGCAACCAGTGTCTGCTTCACGGGTGCGGCTTTAGCCCGTCCCGTGGAAGCAATGGTTATATGGAGTTCTGTTCGCTATTACTTGTTTGTAGGCGTTCACTGATTAGAAGACCGAATCGTGTTGCTTCTTCCCACACATCTTCTGATCCTCAACCCGTGAGTATCCGTAATCGGATGTCTTGGCATCTGGGCCGTACATTAGGTTTATTCCGCTCATCTCACACTCGTCCCCCTCACCGCAGGTCAGAAAGGAATATTTCCTTGAACCGTCAATTGCCCGATAAGCTCCATGCGTTCATATTCCCGTAACTTGGCAGTTAATGATTGATTGACGTTATTCAGCAAGTCAGGCGTCAGACCGGTCAGAATCGTCGCGCACAGTTTACCCCTAAGCAGGTTTGTCTAAGCGACCAGAATCTTTCAGGAAGCGCTTTGGTAAAACCGTCTATCTGGCCGTAAGGTATATAGGCACCGATAATCAACGCCTTGACTTTCTTGATTTTTTCTGCCAGCTCCTGAAAATCATCCCTGACTTTACAGACGTTGTCTGGAACACATTGTTTGCAGCCAACGCAAGGCCTGACGTTAATTGTGCTAAGTTTTACAAAGTCGGATTCAAGTCCTGTTGCATTCAATACAGCTTTGACAAGCCGATCCGTGTTGCTGTTTTTTACAAGACTTCCAGAAATACCCAATACTTCAATCCTCATTATGATTCTCTATTCGATTTATTAAACCATATAACGCCGCGGTTCACAGGTCGCGAGATACGAGCGGTCCTTTGTGAAACTGCATGTTATGCTCTATAATTTCTAATTTCCATTGAAGTAGGTTTCTTTAACGTCTTTGGCTTTTTCCTCTGCCCAAGTTTCTAACCCTAATTTTTTAATTAGGCATAAATTAAATATTTTTGTATTGTGTGGTACTTTTATTGCTTGATCAGCGTATGGGTGAAGGTGGTCACATGGAAATTCAGCACATTCATAGCAAAACGATAAACCTTTGCTTTTTATACATGGATAGACGTTGCATTCCATCGGAATAAAAGGGATTTTGCCATCTTGGTTTCGGCAACCTTTGCAGACTGCATTCTCAGCCTGCTCAGGAGATATGTTAAGTGCCTCAGCGATCACTGGTATTAATTTTGTATCTTTATTTGCCAAAAAGCCAATACAGTTGAAACAATCGAGACCACACGGTGCAGTCATTTGTTTATAATCCATATTTCCTCCACTATCTTTGATAAGCATAACGTACCATTCAGAGAACTGGCAGGGAAATATGGCCTTTGCAAAAGCTACGTTAACACCGAAAACCGCAAAAGTAAAAGCCGCACGACCCTGCCAGTTATACTGAAATGGATGGTTATAAATTTCTTTTTTTACATCCAAAATACTGAAACCCAAGTGATGTATTTCCATTCATAGTTGAAACTTCAATATCAAACATCTCTACAGTGATGAAGTCTCTAAGAAGAGAAAATAGCCAATCTTTATCAAAATTTCTTTATTGTTTTGCAACCAATAGTCGCTTATATAAACAATTCCACCGGGGCGGAGGATACGATATATTTCACTTATAAGAGAATGCTACCCTTCATCAGTTGGAATACATGTAAAAACTGCAAATAGTATAATAGCGTCAAAAAAATCCTGCTCATAAGGGATATTATTGTTTTTCAATGTTTGAAGATTGAGATGTGGATATTCTTTGTGATCACGTTCAATCATTATTTGAGATGAGTCAACACCTAAAATATTTCGAAATCCCAAACGATGTAACTCATCACAAGTTCGGCCATATCCGCAGCCAAAATCAATAATATTCGCTTTCGGAGACACAATTGAATTGAACCGATCAATATCTGCCGGATGAGTAAATGTCTTAGATGATGATACTCTATCCCAATATTCAAATTGATTATCGAATAATTGCATTTTGCTCCAGATTTATAATGCTCCGCATAACCAGCTGGCAATGGAGCGTAGCGGAATTCCCAGTCCGAGTTCATGCGGTTGATATTATTTAAGGCCTCCCCCTAAGCTATGGTATTATGAGTTTCAACACAGAATCATAAACCAATAAAAAAGGAGGAGACCAGATGAGATTTTACACCAAACAGCACAAATATTATTGCGGAATCGACCTTCACGCAAGAAAAATGTATCTTTGCATCCTTGATGAAACAGGGGAGATCAGATTATACGGAAACATTATTACCGATCGTGAGGAGGTATTCCTCAAAACCATTCACCTTTTTCGAGAGGGCATTGTCTTTACCGTGGAATGTATGTTCACCTGGTATTGGATAGCTGATCTAAATGATCGACACTGATCTTGCCGTCATTCAAGTGTATGACCCAATTGTAGCGAAGATGGAGCAGGATATCATCTCCATGGCCAACCATCATGACCCTGTGGTATACGCCCTGCTGAAATCAATCCCCGGTGTCGGTAAAATCCTGGGGCTCGTCATCCTCTATGAAATCGAAGACATCAATCGCTTCCCCACTGTACAGGATTTTGCATCCTACTGCCGATTGGTGAAGAGTGCCAAGGAGTCCAACGGTAAAAAGTACGGCTCAAGGGCAAAAAAATAGGTAATGCCCATCTCAAGTGGGCCTTCTCTGAAGCCGCTGTCCTCTTCCTTAAAGGCAATGAACCGGGGAAGAGATATCTCAACAGGCTCACCAATAAACACGGTAAGGGAA
>JAXHVA010000160.1:0-7582 GCA_034189035.1 Thermodesulfobacteriota bacterium | reverse complement strand
CGTTCTGCATTACCCGATGGTGAAGTATAAAATCAAATCGATCTTTGACAACACAGACTTTATGTTTGCTAATCCACTCAGTGTGCTCTTCAAAGATTGAGAATACTTTTTCGCTATGGGAAATTTTCTCTCCATTTATACCTCTTCTGCGAATCTGATCACTCTGTCTCTCAGCTCTCGTATATCTTTTTATCTCTTCAAAGATGACGAAAATTGTCTCTCTGACTCTGTCGATCAAATAATCTGCAAGCTCAATGTAAACTACTGCTTGCCCTTAAAGCACCATTAGCTTTTATACCGATCTGCTCATGACTGTATTCAACGACAAGGTGGTTTATCCTGTCTATCACTTCAGGGGTAAGAGAAAGATTATTTTCACTTTTTGAAGGGCATAGCGGTGGTCACAGTCAAAATAACCATGACAAGTATCAATAACGTCTTATGGTTGTTAGCTATATCCACAAGTTTGTCGTAACCCCAATTGCAGGATAGACGGATGGAACCTAGTACTAGAATTTTCTATATATCCATGCCTAATCGTCTATTATCTGGGTCTACATCTTCAGCGATCAAGTCCATCAGTACTTTAGCTGTCTCTAATTCCTGTATTGCAATATATACGCTGAAGTTCTATTAACACTTTGAAGATTTCATTCCGAGTCCCGCAAATCATACTCTATTTTTGGATAGAAATATTTCCAAGCTTCATTTGCATTTCTATAACTTTTTCATTCTTTTTTTCTCCGAATATTTGTCGTTGGAGTTGATCTTGTGAAACTGACACTCAATGCTAAATTATGCTCAAGTGAATTGATTTCAATCAATTATACCGCCTTTTTGCCAAGAAAGTACAGGTAAAAAAAACTTAAAATCAACTAAAAAACTAAAAATTCTCGGAACTGTAAATCACTCGTAACATTCTGTTAAATTTGATCTATTTCAATTGCCGCTCAGACACTAATTAGAACTTGACAAAAAAATAGATTTTCGATTATTATGGAAAAAAAGTCTTAAAACTTAAAAATCCGGCTATTTATACACATAATACTACTTTTGAGCAGTTACTTGCACACCATAATAAATAAACAGAAGCAATTATTCATTTGGTTTTTATAAAAAACCGTTCATGCGTAACAACTGTTTTTGTTTTGATCACTGATTTCGTTTCTATATAAATTCCAATCATTAAATCATTACTGAGGCCATAATAGATAAGTGGCCAAAAATGTTTGCCTAGATTAAAAGGAGCTATCCTATTTAATTGCTGGTTTAATAATTTGGATAGATATGACTCAATTCTGTATTGGTGCGAAAATTTCTGGTTCTTAGGAGTATCCATGTTGTCTCTATTTGGTTTTACACGAATCAGTGATGAACCATAAACAAAAGAGTAAAGGAGAATTATAATATGAAAAGCACTGAAAAAAACGGCATCCAGGAACCAAAGAAAGAGAACGTAATTCAAATGCAGGAAATTGCATCTTCGGAAACGGATGATTTGGGCAACATGAATAAAATCAGGGATATTCTTTTTGGTAACCAGATACGGGATTATGAAAACCGGTTCACCAAAATGGAACTCCTTTTGAAAAAAGAAACGAATGATTTGAGAAGTGAAACGCTGAAGCGTATAGATATTCTTGAAACCTATATAAAAGATGAATTGAATGCCTTGACTAAATGCCTGGAAAAAGAGTCGGATGAGAGAAGTGAAACAGACAAGACGCTCTCCCATGAAATAAAAGATCTTCTAGCAACAATGAATAAAAAAATAGGGCAGGTCGAAGATCGATCAGAAAAACGTTCGAGAGATTTAAGGGAACAGATTTTAGAACAGGCCAAGCGCTTGACCAGGGATATCAAGGAGAAATATGAATTAAACTCAAGTGAACTGAACGAGGCTATCAGCGCTCTGACAGAGGCAAAGGTAGATCGTTCAGCACTTTCGGAATTATTTATCAACCTGGCAATTAATTTATCTGACGAAGCCCGTATTTCTGAGATCGTCTCTGCACAAAAGAAATAACCGAAAGCCGAATCGATGAAGACGGACGACCTAAACAAGTCATCAAAGACTGAAAAATCCGGTATTAATTCTACACCACATGAGGAGTGGATAGAATTACGAAAGCATTTGGTAGGGCCGGAAATAAAAGAATTAAGCTGTCTTGAAGAACGACTTGACGATCCTTTGACCCGAGCCACGGAAGTTAGCCGAATATTACCGGATGCAATTACATTGAGTGTTGCTAAGGATAATGGAATCTCGCGTGCGCTTCAGCCAGCCATTGACCAGTCAGTCCGGATATCGGTCACTAAAAATCCACAAGCTTTGGCCGAAGCCATTTTTCCAGCACTCGGCCCCGGTATCCGAAAAGCGATACGAGCAACTATTAGCGCGATGTTTCAGTCCCTGAATGCTCTTTTAAATCAAAGCTTTTCCATTCAAGGCCTAAAATGGCGCATCGAAGCATTCAGGACTGGGACCACATTTGCCGAAGTCGTTTTGTTCCATACGATGGTATTTCAGGTGGAGCAGATCTTCCTTATCCATCGGAAAACCGGCATCGTTCTGCAACATGTGGAAGTTTCTGGTACACAAGCAAAGGACCCCGATCTTATTTCCGGTATGCTGACGGCCATTCAGGATTTTATGAATGACTCCTTTGAACAGAAGAATGGAGATGAAATTGAAACATTGCGCATGGGCAAAGACATGAGCATCTGGGTTGAACAGGGTCCACAAGCAATTATTGCTGCTGTCATCCGCGGCCGTCCTCCGCTAGAGCTTCGACAGTATTATCGCGAGATGATTGATACCGTCCATCGGCGTTACTTGAAAAACCTGAATGAGTTCAATGGAGATATTGTGCCTTTTTCCGTTACGAAAGAACTGCTGGAAGACGGACTTGAACAAAAAATTTCCAATAAATTAAATAACAGGATTTCACCGGCCTTTATTATCATCCTTTTAATAATTGCGCTTGCATCCGGTATAGGGGCATTTACAGTCTTCCGGCAGCACATACAATTCAAACGATATGTTGAAAAATTAAAATCCGAACCAGGCATCGTGGTGCTGCATGCCGACAGGAAAAGCAGACACTATATTATCACCGGCTTGAAGGATACGTTATCTCGTGATGAGAGGCCTATGGCAAGGGAGGCAGGTCTAAATGAGTCTAAAATGGTTTATCAATGGGAGCCATACTATGCTCTGCACCCGAAGCTGATTAAGACACGAGCCGTCAAATGGCTCAAACCGCCGAAAACAGTAGACCTTATTTTGAAAGATGATACTATTGCCGCCTCCGGAGAAGCGTCACAATCCTGGATCAAACATTTTTGTGAACGGGCTGTGCTTGTCCCCGGCATAAATGATTACAACATTAGCGAACTTAAAAATACGGATCTTGAAAAAATGGATCGAACGATTCAGGAACTTTCGGATATTAAAATTAAATTTGATAGCGGAAAACAGGTTATAGATATACAAAACCATCAATTATTGCAAAATGCGGCAGAAAAAATCCGTATATTAAAGAACCTGTCTGAGAGTTTGAATATTCCGCTTCATGTTAAAATTTGCGGATTTACAGATGCCTCGGGAACTGAGGCGCAAAACAGTCAAATCAGCTGGACACGCGCTGAAAAGGTGCTGACATATCTGACTGATTACAGTATCAATCGAGAAAATATAGTAACAGAAGGCAAAGGCATACACCCAGGCGCAAAACCACAAGATTCGGAGGAAGCATCAGCGATCTATCGAATTGTTACTTTTACTGCCACACGCGAAGAAGGGATAAAGAAATGATTAAAAAGAAAGTTTGCATGCTTGGAGCATTTGCAGTTGGTAAAACAAGCCTTGTAGAACAGTATGTAAGAAGTATATTCTCAGAAAAATATCATACTACGGTTGGTGTAAAAATTGATAAAAAACAAATATTTGTAAAAAAGACAGATATGACAATTATTCTTTGGGACATTCATGGAAAGGACGCCTTCCAGGATATCCGAACTTCTTATTTAAGAGGCGCTTCAGGATGCATTTATGTCGTTGACGGAACTCGGGCCGAGACACTTCCCGTTGCTCAGGATCTTATCCAAATGGTAGAATCGGAAATTGGAAACGTTCCATATGTTATTGCGTTTAATAAATCGGATATTTTTGAGAGTTGGGAAATTGATCCCAAAGTTATAGACCAATATTCGAATTCAGGTAAAATCGCTTTACGGACAAGTGCCAAAAACAATGAAGGTGTAGAAAAGGCCTTTTTCTCTCTTGCAGAACGCTTACTGGAATATTGATATGAAAAATTATCCTGAAGCCATTTTAAAATATGTTTGCATCCGTGCACTGGGCACGGATGCATTTGCATATATACTGACAGATGAGGCAGGAAAGATTATTGAATGGGGGGGTGAATTCGAAGGTATTGCCCCAGACCTTTTATGTACAGATGTTTTTATTTCAGATATTTTTGATTTCATGATCGGTTTACTCCCCCTGAAAGGGAACGCTCATGTAATAAAAAATCTGAACATTCAAATGAGCAAACGTATCGACGTTCATATCTTTAAACAAAAAGATGGATATGGATTGATCTTTCTAGACGTTACCGGAAGAAATGATACGCAAATTTCACTCCAGCAATTTGCGAATACAGAAGAAGTCGAAAATATCAAAGGTTTATCTAACGCCATATCCGGCAAAGATGAATCCGTCTGTGTAGAAGAAGATTCCCAGAGTATAAAAATAGTAAAAATTCCTGCTACGGTTCTTTCAATAGATATTAAGCATACCAGTGCACAAATTATATCGCTTTCTGAAACAAAGATCCAGGAAAGAGTACTTCCATTTTTAAAAATACTAACGAAAGAAATAAGTGAGAATAACGGATACATTAAAACACTGTTCGGAGACCTTCTTGTAGCTGTATTCGGAATATATTCGAGGAGAAGAAATACTTCATCGGAAGCCCTTTTTGCTGTTCAAAAAATTCTGGAGGCATTTTCTTTAGAATATCAGAAACAAAATCCTACTGAGTTATCTATTCCCATTCGGATGGGAATGGCATCGGGCAGCATTTTTATCGGTTATTCAATCTTGATGGGAAAACGGATTTTTCATTGCCATGGCGATTGCATCCAATTATCCAAAAAGCTGATGCATTATGCATTATATGGCCATGTGCTGATCGATAAAGAGACCTTCAGTGTTGCAGGCAACCATCGTGAACTCTTCATACCTGTTTCGATAAAAGAAGATTTGAAATCATCTTTATACGATGTTTATAAATGGGAGTATAAGTAGTGAATGATGTGCTAATTTCAAAACTTTGCCAGTTAATGGACACCGTAATTCTTGAGAAAATTTCCGAAAATGCTTTTACTTTGGTCAGCGGACATGTTGAATGGTTGAATCGTATCTGCAGGCCGTCAGAAATGTCGAGCTGGAAACTATATCCGGTGAAAGAATTTACGTTTATCAGTAACTTTATTGAAGAGGTCAACTCTTTTTGGGCGAGTAACCGTTCGGGCTCAATCAAGTCCGGATTGTGGATTGAAACGGATGCCGAAGGAAATGAATATTTTTTTGAGGCATCAGCCATCAATTTACTGGAAAGACATTTTCTGGTAATCCAGAAAGACAGTTATGGATTTACTGAAAAACAGCAATTAATCCAACACGGCAGAAACCTTGCGCTTGATTATCAAGCCTTGGAGCGTTTAGGGAAACAAGTTCATGCGGACAAGGAAATCCTCGAGACCCGAGTGAGAAAACGAACAGAAGAACTAAAACAGGCAAACGAAAGGCTGAAAAGGGAACTTTTTGAAAGGAAACAATTTGAGAAAGAACGGACGGAAATGATCATGCAGTTCCAGGAAGCCAAAAGAATGGAGGCCATCGGGACTATCGCAGGTGGAATCGCCCACGACTTCAACAATATCCTGTCTGCACTTATCGGATTTACGGAAATTTCCCTTAAAAAAGTGTCTGGTGACAGTACAATCGAAAATAATTTAAATCAGGTTCTCAAAGCAGCATTGCGTGCGAAAGAGCTTGTACGCCAAATATTGACCTTCAGCCATCAGGCAAAAGAGGAAGGCCGACCCACCCAAATTAAAACTATTGTCGTTGAAGTGATTAAAATGTTACGTGCTTCTTTGCCTGCAAATATAGAAATAAAAAGCGAATTGAGTAGCGAAGCGTATATACTGGCTGATCCAACCCGAATCCATCAGGTCATCATGAATCTTTGCACCAATGCAGTACATGCGATGGAAAAGGAGGGGGGCACAATTCAAATTTGTCTTGAAAATTTCCTCACCAATCAGGAAACCCCTAAGCCCTATCCCTATTTGACATCCGGCAAGTATGTGGGACTTTATGTTATGGATTCAGGACATGGGATGACAAATGAGGTAAAAGATCGTATATTTGAGCCATTTTTTACAACCAAAGAAGATGGCAAGGGAACAGGAATGGGGCTTTCTGTCGTACATAGCATTGTTAAGAACTACAAAGGCACGATTCATGTTGAAAGCTCTTCCGGTTCAGGCAGCATATTCCGGGTTTTTTTCCCAATCATTCAGATGGAAGAACATGTCGAAAAATTAAAGGAGGAAGAAATAAAAGGCGGCAGTGAAAAAATTTTCATCGTGGATGACGAAACCATTCAAACGGAATTGATGAGGGAAATGCTGGAAGAATTCGGCTATACTGTTGTTACCCACAACGATAGTGTTGAAGCATTGAACCTTTTTTTAAACGATATTCGTTTTTTCAATTTGGTAATAGCGGATATGACCATGCCTAAAATGACCGGAAAAACACTGGCCGAGGAAATACTCAAAAACAGGCCGGATATGCCGATAATACTCTGCTCCGGCTACAGTGAAGAGATTACGGCTGATGAAGCAAAAGGAATCGGCATTCGGGAATACCTGATGAAGCCCATTGGTTTGAAGGATTTAGCCAAAGCGGTCAGACGCGTACTGGATGGATAGGATGGCCTACACAACTCGTCTTGTCGTATGTGACATTTTACTGTGCGTCCATCTTTCGATCGACTATATTAATCTGCATGCCATGAGTCTATCCATCATCACCTTAACACAACTTCAGGATTTCAAAAACCACCTCCCCTTCATTATTAACGATACATAAAACAAATTTTTCTAGACTCATCTCGCAAAAAGACAAGTTCTTAGCAACACAACAACCATTATCATGGAAGGGCATGCATCGTTATAGGAGAACCCGATTATATAGATCTTCTTTGGAGCTAATAGGAAAGACCGGTTGCACTGTGATTGAATTGAAGGGTGAGAAGATAGCAAGATTGCTGAGATCATTGGAGAAGTAATCTAGAGGGAAGAGGTGGGTGGACAAACAGAAGAAAAGACAATCTGCAATGTATAATGGACCACTCCGAGTTCCTCTTGAGCTTCTACCGGATATTCCTAAGCAAAAAATGTGCAAGGTATTGATTTGCCTATAAATATGGTGATTTTCAGTTAAATAAGGTAGATACTAATTTATCGTTTTTAGTATTGATTATACATGATGTTTATG
>JAXHVA010000016.1:0-57935 GCA_034189035.1 Thermodesulfobacteriota bacterium | reverse complement strand
TAAAGAGGCAAAAGCTAGCCTGTTCGATTACATCGAATTATTTTATAATAGACAACGTCGTCATTCGGCTTTACAGTATATGAACCCTTGTCAATACGAGGTCTTCAAAATGGCGGCTTAAAACCGTGTCCACTTTTTCGGGGGAATATAAAAAGTCCCTCCCCTTCTTCGTAACAGTATAGATTTTTGTAAAATCGTTGAAGCTTGATGATAGCGTTGTATTTCATAATAATAACAATTATACTCCTCTTTTTTGTAACCGTTATTTTTTAGAGGGAAGATTGGAATTGACGAAGAAAGAATCGAGGGATTTTCCAAAGAACCTGGCGATCTTTACGAAGAGTGGAAGGGATGGCAGGCTTAAGTCATTCTCTATCTGGGATAAGGCACTAGGGGTGATCTTTAATATCCTGGCTAGTTCTACTTGCGAAAGGTTTTTCTCTTTTCTAGAACCTCGAATGCGAGTTCCTATTTTGATTGGATTATTATTGAGTGCAAAATTCATCTCTCCTTTTGCCCCACCTTCTATATAAGAAACCTCACCTGTTTCGGGTGTGTTATTAATTGATACTCCTTTTGGAGTTTCAACAAAATTGATTCTATTGTCCTCAAAATTATAGTAATGATTGACGTTCAAAAGATGAGATGGCCTGCCCGTCATATTTAAGAATTTTGCCGTGCATGAACTGTCTTTCTGAAAGCTGAGACTGATAACCAATTGGGTTATATGGCTTATACTCGCCAGGAATACGTCTGAATGAGCTCCTTTAGCCAAAGGCCAGTAAGCGAGAGCCTTTAATTCAAAGAGCTTAGGACAGGTGTAGGTAAAAAAACGGAGTGTCTCCCTTTCGCCCCAGAGTTCTTGCATGCCGGTTAAGCTCTCAAATACATACTTACAAAGACTTCCCTCTTGAAATTCTTCCTGTATTTTTTGAAAGGTCTTAACGAATTGAGTATGTTCAATGACATTCTTAACGCAGTGAATTCGAACCTGTCCGGATTTAATGGGCTCATTTTCGTAAAAAGATTGAAATAAGGCATCTCCTTTTCCTTTACCGAAAGTGAAGGCATCGACTAGTATGAATTCTCTTCTGTCGAAATAGTCCTTATAACGAGTGTATATCTTTTGAGGGGGAAAATCAAAGCTGATAAATATATTTTGGAAGATACTTCCGTCCTTTGCGGTTAAGAAAAATTCTAAGAAATAATCGAAATATGTCCCAGGTTCCAATACCCAAACCACATTATCTCCAAGCAAGATCCCTCCCATAATATTGTCCAGGTATTCTATACCGCTGCTATAGGCTTTTTTCATCAAACTCCATCGAAAGGTTTGCCGCGAAATGCCCAAATCTGTATTCAGTTTATCTGAAAATTAAAAAAAGTCAAAAACAAATTTGTTGTCCGTAATGCCTTTGGTCAAAGATCGACTCTAAATTAAATTAAATTAAATATATACTTCCATTATGATTGAATGCAATAATTAAATAAAATTAAATAAAAATTACAATTACTCGAAAGGTAAGCTTTTTTCTTGACAAGAAATTTTAGTAATAGTAAAATAATTAATGTAATTAAGTTATAAACTTTAGGATAGGCGATATTTAACAATATTAAACCATTTAAATATTATTTAAATATAAGCTGTGACAAAAAATTAAATTTTTATTTGTTAATTATTTAATAATCATTAAATTCTCCATCAACCATCATATAAACATCTTTGATTTAAAGATGGGGGCCTTTTAAAGAAAGGAGGGAATCATGCCAGAAAACGTCATTTATGAAAATGGTGAGTTAACAGATTTTTATAGCGAATTACCCTTCACAGAAGAGTAAAGAGATGCGATACAAAAACTGGCGCAAAACTATGAAGACAATGATTATGATTTCCGAAATGTGAGAAGGATCATTGTTGATATGGATTACTAATGGAATTGAATAAGCAAGAACAATCTGTGAGCATCATTGAAGACTTTTTCCTAAATGAGCCGGAAGAGGATCTTTTTGACTTCTTAGAAAAAGTTCTTAAAAAACCTCTTTTAGAGAGGAATGAGTGGATTGCAGATGAGTGACGAGAGGTCTTTTGGGATATCGTAAAACACGGTAAGCCTCCTTGCAAGATCAGCTTCGGATGCTAGCGGCCAGAAGAGCGAAGCACAATGGGGTGCTGTAAATACTTGATTATGACAAAGGTGTCCATCAAAAGGGCACCTTTTTTTTGCAATTATTCTAACAGGTTAACTTTTTTTTACTCTTTTCAAAAAGCTAAACTGATACCAATTAGCAATAATTCGTAACTGCTTTACCATCTTAAAAGACATGGCGGTTACAAAGATTAACAGTAGATGAATCAGAGGGATATGATCATGTGTGGGATAGCCGGATGGATACATCATAATCAAAAGAAAGAAACTGGAGAAAGAATCAAGAGATCTATAATACTGCAAAACGATCGAGGAAACGGACTCGGTGCGGGCTATGCAGCCTATGGCATATATCCGGATTATAAAGATACGTATGCATTTCATGTGATGGGGGCATCCGCTTGTGCGATCGATAATGTAACGGATTTTCTAAAGAGGCATTTCAACATTAAAAAATCAGAGGAGTTTCCGATATGGAACAAGAGAATCCATGATTATCCGTTTTTCAGACGTTTCTTTGTAGAACCAACACCAGAAGGAGAAGGAGGCAACCTCGATGACTTTGTGATGGATAAGGTCATGAAGATCAATACATCCATTGATGAGGCCTTTGTCTGTTCGAGCGGTAAGAATATGGGGGTATTTAAAGGGGTAGGAACCCCCAAGGATATTTATGAGTTCTTTTGTCTCGATGAATACGAAGGGTACTGTTGGATTGCGCACAATAGATTCCCTACAAATACACCAGGCTGGTGGGGAGGGGCACATCCTTTCAATCTTTTAGGCTGGTCGATCGTACACAACGGTGAGATATCCTCATATGGAATCAATAAGCGGTATTTACAGACCTATGGTTACATCTGCACACTTCAAACCGACACTGAAGTGGCTGCATATCTTCTCGATATCTTGATCCGTCGCCATAGACTATCGGTCCTCGATGCAGTGACTGTCTTGGCCCCTCCTTACTGGACAACAACAGAGCGATTTTCTAATAAGGAAGAAAAGGATCGTATGATTGCGATGAAGGTGATCTATGAATCCGCGATGCTAAACGGCCCTTTTGCTATTCTTGCCGGATTTGACAACGGGTTATTCAGCATAACGGACAATACCAAATTGAGACCCATGACCATTGGACGAACTCAAGAATCTACCTGCTTTGCCAGTGAAGTCTCAGCTCTTTACGAAATGGAAGAGGATTTTTCCGAGGTCATTACCCCAAGGGCAGGACAACCGGTAATCGTGCAATATGAATCAAAAGGAGAGTGAAAGTGAATACCTTAAGCCCTGGATTAAGATCGACCTTTAGACCGGCCTTTGATTTAGAACTGTGCGATGGGTGTGGACAGTGCGCCTGTGAGTGCACGTTTAATGAGATAAAGATGGTTCCCTATAAAGAGGAGGTTGTTCCTATTGCAAACCGCAGGGCATGCGGTGCCTGTCACAGGTGTGAAGTCATGTGCCCGAAAGGGGCAATACAGATCGTTGAAGATGCTTTCGTAATACGGCCTCACGGTGTATGGTCACCCCAACATATCCACCGTGCTCATCTTCAGGCGGCATCAGGCTCTGTAGCCTTAACCGGTTTTGGTGCAGAAACGAGTGTCCCTGTATTCTGGGATAAGATGCTCTTCAATGCCTGTCAGGTGACAAATCCCTCGATAGACCCACAGCGGGAACCCATGGAAACCATAACCTACCTGGGACGCAAGGCAGTGAGTCTCAATGATATTGAAGATCCCGAAACAATGTTGAAATCACTCATCCCCTTGAATATCCCGATCGTGTTTGCACCGATGTCATACGGCAGTATCAACCTCAATCTGCAAAAGGCAATGGCAAGGGTTGCAAAGAAACTGGGCCTGCTCTGGTATACAGGAGAGGGGGGGCTCCATAAGGACCTCTACCCCTATGCAGACTGGGCAATCCTCCAGGTTGCATCAGGTCGTTTCGGTGTAAGCCCCGAGTATCTCAAGATTGGCAGGGGGTATCAGATTAAGATCGGACAGGGAGCAAAGCCCGGTATAGGAGGACATCTGCCTGGAGAGAAAGTGCTGGAAGGCATCTCTAAAACGAGAATGATCCCTTTGCACTCAGATGCCATATCCCCTGCACCGCAGCACGACATCTATTCTATAGAGGACCTGAGGCTCCTGATCTATGCGATTAAAGAGGCAAATGATCACAGACCTGTGTGTGTGAAGATTGCTGCGGTCCATAATGTGGCTGCCATTGCAAGCGGCATTGTTCGCGCCGGAGCAGATATGGTCTATATTGATGGATATCGGGGAGGAACAGGGGCTGCCCCTAATATTGTCCGTGACCATGTGGGCATACCTGCTGAGCTTGCCCTGGCAGTTGTAGATCAACGTCTCAGAGAGGAAGGGATTCGAAATCATGCATCCCTGATCATTGCAGGAGGCTTTCGAAACAGCGCTGATATAATGAAGGCCATTGCCCTGGGAGCAGATGCTGTGGCTATAGGCACGCCTGTTTTGATTGCCTGTGGTTGCCATGGATGTCAGAGGTGTAACAGCGGGAAATGCCCGTGGGGGCTGACAACAAATGACTCGGAGTTAAGCCAGCGTCTCGATGTGGATTGGGCGGAACAGAGGCTTACAAATCTTATTGAGGGTTGGCATCATGAAATGCAGGAGATAATGGGTTTAAATGGGATATACGATATCGGTTCTTTTCGCGGTAATAGACTTATATTGAGAGGAGTGGACTTAAATGAGAAAGAATTATCAATACTTGGCATTAGATATGCTGGCGAGTGAAATCGTTCAAGATTCCCCTTATGAATTGGACGCAAATGGCATGTACTACAGAGATCTCAATAAAAATATACGGGAGTTATCGGATGCAGGAATCAATCATATTGTCTTGAAGAACGTCCGGGGCCAGCGGTATATCGGCGATGGGATAACAAACGAGAGTCTCCTTATCGAAATTGAAGGTGTTCCAGGAGAGGACCTCGGCTATGGTATGGGAGGGCCTGCAATTGTCGTATATGGACATGCCCAAAATGCGATTGCAAACACAATGGACAGCGGAAGGATTATCATCCAAGGATTGGCCGGTGATGCACTCGCATATGGTATGCGGGGAGGAAAACTCTTTGTGCGTGATGATGTTGGATACCGTGTTGGTATACATATGAAGGCCTATGAAGAGAAGAGCCCTGTTGTTGTTGCAGGAGGGACAGCCGGGGAATTTTTCGGTGAATACATGGCCGGTGGCACACTTATATTGCTCAACAGGGAAGAAAAGAAGGTTATGGTGTGCGGAGAGTCGGATAAGACACTGGCTACTGGTATCCATGGCGGCGAGATTTACATCTTTGGATACGATGTGCCGCAATATCTCCTGGGGATCGGTGCTTACATGGAGGAGCCCACTGAACAAGACAGAGAAAGACTTAAAGAGATCATCGATGAGTTCAGCATCTGTTTTCAATTGGATCCTGGGCCTCTCTTCAATCGGCAAATACTAAAGATTCGTCCCATGGGCAGAAGGCCCTTTGCCAAGTTCTACTATCCTGCCTATCCAGTAAATACAAGTCTAAAACCTCAAAAAACAGAGCTTACATCGCCATGTGAGGCAGCGTGCCCTGCCGGAGTTCCTACAAGCCGCTTTTTGAGGTATGTGGGCCAGGGTGAGATTCATAAGGCTCTTGAATTACTCGATGAGGTGACCCCATTCAGGTACAGTTGCTGTGGGTTTATATGCCCTCATCTGTGTATGGATGCCTGTACAAGGGGAAGACTCGACTTCCCTGTACGTACTGCAGAGCTGGCGAAAAGATATCGGGTTGACCTGCCCCCGAAGAAGATAGGAAATTATAAGGGAAAGATATCTGTTGTCGGTGCCGGCCCTTCAGGACTGGTATCTGCATACCACCTGGCCCGATTAGGGTACAGTGTTACGGCTTATGACTCTGCTGACAGGCCAGGAGGCAAGATGTACCAAGTTATCTCCAGAAGAAGGCTCCCCCTTGAAGACCTGGAGCATGATTTAAAACGGATTGAATCCCTCGGCGTGTGTGTCCTTACAAATACAACCATTGATACCGAAAGCTTCAACAGTATCCTCAATACATCAGACTACGTTATCGTGGCAGTAGGGGCGCATAAGGGATTTATTCCCCCGGTAGAAGGCAAAGAGAACATCATCGCCGGAATAGACTTCCTCAAGGATTTCAATAGCAAAAAAGAGAGAGACATAGGCGAAAAGGTCCTCTTTATCGGCGGGGGCGATGCTGCAATCGATGGTATTGACGCAGCCATTCACCTCGGTGTTGATCCAGAGAATATAACGGTAATCGATATTAAGACGCCATCCGGCAATAGGGAAGAGATCAGGAAGCTGAAGGATAAAGGGGTTTGCTTCAGATATCCTGTTTTTTTACAGGAAGTAAAAAAGGGGTATGTGGTAATCGAAGATGGGGGATTCAATACACAAAACATAGTTGCAGATACTGTGATTGCATTTGTCAATGAGATGCCTGTTATGGATTTTCTGCCAGACGAGGTGAAGAAAGGACTTGACAATCGCGGTTTTTTTGATATGGATGAGAACGCACCCTCTTTCAGGACCTCACATCCAAAGATATCCATAACAGGGGATGCCCTAGGTCTTGGCCTTGTGACTCATAATTTAGGACGTGCCAGGGAGTGCGCCAGGGAAGTCCATGCATTACTCCAGGATGAAGAATATGTCCCTCTCATCAAAGATCCGATTTCGCAGAGCAGCCTCCATCCTGAAAGATGTATGCCCCTTGATCCTGCACTTCCCATTGAAGAAGAGTGTTCAAGGTGTCTGCATTGCGGGGTATGCATACAGTGTGACGAATGTGTTGAGGCATGCCCTCGAGGGGCATTGAAAAGAGAGGGTGAAGTGTTCAATGTAGACCTTTCCGTATGCGGTGGCTGCGGGACATGTGCATCTACATGCAAGGGAGGGGTTATTGAGATGTTGCTCCGGTAAAGTGGAATCCTATGGTTGATCATGGTTGAAAAAAACAGGCTTACTGAACTCTACAATCTGTCAAAGGTGATCAGCTCAACTCTGGAGCCACAGGAGGTATTGAACCTGATTATGGATGCTGCGGTCAAGATTACAAATGCAACCTCAGGCTCCTTAATAATGATAGACAAAGGCTCCGGAGTGCTCAATATAGAAGTTGCCCGTGGATTTGCTCCCCGAGTAGTGAATGATACAAGGCTTAAGATCGGTGAAGGTATTACAGGCTGGGTGGCAAAGCAAGAAAAGCCCCTTTTGATTGCTGATGTGACGAAGGATGAGAGATATATAACTATTGACAAGGATATCAAATCTGAGCTGGCTGTTCCCTTGATAATGGCGGACGAGATCATAGGGGTAATCAATGTGGACAGTACCAGGAAGTCTGCATTCAACCATGAGGACATGGAACTGCTCTCCACACTTGCCGGTCAGTCTGCCAAGGTGATCCAGAATGCAAAGCTCTATGCAGAATTGAAAGGAAAGGTAGATGCGCTCTCTGCATTATTTGAAATCGGGAAAGCAATTACAGGCAGTCTCAATCTGGAAGAAGTGCTTACAACGATTGTAGAAAAGGCCTCTTATCTGATGCATACACGGGTCTCATCCCTTATGTTGTTGGATTACTCAAAAGAGGAGTTGGTTATTAAAGCGGTACATGGAGGAGGCAAGGAATATCGGTTAAAACCAAACCTCAAAGTGGCCGATTCCGTTATTGGATCTGTGGTTCGGTCACAAGAGCCCTTGACTGTCTTCGATGTCCGAACAGAAGAAGGATACAGACATATTGATATGGCAAAAAGGCTGGGGCTCTGCTCCCTTCTTTGTGTCCCCCTCATAGTAAAAGAAAGGGTGATCGGAGTGATCAACACATATACTGCTGATTTGCACCGCTTTACCAAAGAAGAGATACGCCTTCTCAATGGACTCGCGGATCAGTCTGCGATAGCCATAGAAAATGCGATGCTGTATGAGCAGATGATGCACTTGGAGGAAAGGATTCGAGAGACGGAAAAACTCGGGGCAATGGGTGAGATGGCGATCGAGGTTGCCCATGAAATCAGGAATCCCCTAACAATTGTAAAGATGCTCTTTCATTCTCTACCAATATCAGATAAGAAGGATATTGAAGTGATTGAAGCTGAACTCGATCGAATGAACCGGATCGTTACACAGTTTTTGGACTTTGTAAGAGGGAGCAAGGTAAAATGGACGGACATAGATGTAGAAGAGGTTTTAGAAAACACTTTGATGCTTGTACATCACCGCCTTTCTCAGCAAAGAGTTCAACTGGAAAAGATATTTTCAAATCCGCCTATAATCCCTGGTGACCCAGAAAAGGTAACACAGCTTTTCTTGAATCTATTCCTCAATGCGATCGATGCAATGGAAGATGGAGGAAGACTGGAGGTTTCCACAGAGAATAGAGACGGATTTGTTGTGATCAAGGTCAAAGATAGTGGCATAGGCATCCCACAAACAATAAAAGAGAGTATATTCAAGCCGTTTGTAACGACTAAAGACAAGGGATTGGGTTTGGGTTTGGCCATTGTGCATCGAATTGTCCAGGAACACAAAGGCACAATTGACGTAGACACAGAACCTAACGCTGGTACGACTTTTACAGTAAGCCTTTCAAAGGACAGGTGATTTTAAATAGTGTCTATCCATAAATGGCCATTTTGCCCAATCTCTGCGTCAGACTCAGATTTTAATCCTCGAAATATGTCAATATATTCCTGCGGTTAAAATCTTCGCCTTCCTTGACCTTGAACAAAATTTCTCATTTCTGTATATACACTAAATATACACAGGCAGAAGAATGAAAAAGATACTGATAGTCGATGATGAACCTAATGTGCATTACTCTTTTAAAAAGGTGTTCTCTGACAAATATGATATCCTTTCAGCATCATCAGGTGAGGAAGCGATCGTTCGTATCACTAGGGAACTTCCGGATATGATTATCATGGATATCCGTATGCCCCAAATGGATGGACTGACGACACTGAAAAAGATTAAAGAACTCCATCCAAAGTTACACGTGATTATTATGACCGGATATGGAACAATGGAGACCGCTGTAGAGGCAATGCGCTTGGGGGCATATGATTATACCTTAAAGCCATTCGATATCGATTGGATGGAAAAGACCATATCGAGCGTCTTATCGACTAACGGAGCAATGAAGAAGAGCACCTCCCTTTTTCTCTCTGAGGATGAACCAAACGGAGACATAATGGTAGGAAATTCACCACAAATGCAGGAGGTGTACAAGTCAATCGGACAGGTTGCAGGGAAGAATATCACGGTTCTTTTAACCGGAGAGAGCGGCACAGGAAAAGAACTGGCTGCCAGAGCAATCTTCAAACACAGCATGAGAAAGGAAAGCTCCTTTATGGCTATAAACTGTGCAGCAATCCCTGATAATCTTTTGGAATCGGAATTGTTCGGTTATGAAAGGGGGACATTTACAGATGCCAAGGCCAGAAAGGTTGGAAAGTTGGAATATCTAAACAATGGGACCCTGTTTCTGGATGAGATCGGAGATATGTCTCTTCCCCTCCAGTCGAAGATCCTTCGAGTATTACAGGAGATGGAATTTGAGCGGTTGGGAGGTCATGAGACCATTCAGGTAGATATCCGTTTAATCACCGCCACGAATAAAGACCTGAAAAAGGCGGTTGCCGACGGAAGTTTCAGGGAAGATCTCTATTACCGTTTGAATGTAATGTCCATACACCTTCCTTCTTTGCGGGATAGAAAAGGGGATATACTGGAGCTTATCAGGTATTTCATAAAAAGGACTAAAAAGGAGTTTCAAAAAGAGGTAAGGGATATCGATCCCTCAGCACTCGAGGTATTGAAGGAGTATCATTGGCCTGGAAATGTCAGAGAATTGGAGAATATTGTCAAGAAGGCCGTTATCCGATGTAAATCCGATATAATAATGCCTGAAGACATCTCTTTTGAAGGGGATATAAATGGAGATATTTCCTTTTATAAGAAAGGGGATGTGATAAAAGGGTTGAATCTCTATTTGGACAAGCTTTTTGATGAACTTCCCCTCATATCGAGTAAGGAGGATCTATCGATAATCTCTTATGTAGAAAAGATGCTTATAATAAAAGCATTGAAAAGAAGGAATGGAAATCAGAAAAGGGCAGCCGACCTACTCGGCATAAACAGAAACAGCCTTGCTCGGAGGATGGAAAAATACCGGATTAAAAAAGAAGTAAGCATATCAGATGAAGAAAACATATAAATTTGATTGCCGTTTCTTGCGACTCTTTTCAAAAAGCTAAACCCTTCCCATCGATTAACATTTCATCACCTTGCCCCAAAACGAGCATCTTTATAATTAATTGATAGTATTAATTTAATTTTATTTAACTTCTGTTTTTCATTTCTTTATTGCTTGAATCCAAGCATCCATTCTTCTATTCAAAACACCCTCTTTTTTTCAGGTTGCACAAACCTTCGATAGAATAAGCCCTTATAAATAAACCATTTAGAGGCTTTCCGGACAGCCAGTTTAGTTGATGATGATATTGGCACAAAGATTGCCATCTAAAATGGATTAATCGATCTCTTTAACAAGGACTCGAACCATGAAAACAATCTTGGTGTTCGACAGGTATCCCAATATGTTGGAGGCATTTCACAGGTTCTTGTCTGAACAGAACTATCGTGTGCTTACCATAGAGAGTTTGGAAGAAGTTATTATGATTATCGAAGTAGTAAGAGTAGACATGATCATTATGGATGCAGGAATGGATTCTGAGGCCTCAATTTTTGAGACTGTAATGGAAATAAGAAAGAGGAAGTTACGTCTTTCAATACTTCTTACTGCTACATACAGCGACACCCTCACGGAAAACAGGGCCAGGGAGTTGGGAGCAGCCCATTTTATGCTGAAACCATTTGACCCTGCAGATTTGAGGAGGGTGGTCAGACAACTGGTGCAAGAGGAACAGGGTACCTATGGGACAAAAGAGCGGGGAGGTGTTGAAATGCGATAAGGTGAAATTCAGGGCACAAGGAAGAGTTTGTAAAGATACTTAGATGAAGGAGGAGTGAAAAGATGAAAAAATCGTTTGATTGTTTAGTCGTTACTTTTGGGTTGATTTTATTTTCCGTCTCTGTTGGAGCTGAAGAAGGGCTGAAGCAGAGGATCAAGGTACTGGAGGGGAAGGTAGAGACATTAGAATCAGATCAGAGGAAGGCCCCGTCTGAAACTATTGGGTTGTTTGGCGGGCTGAAGCTCAGTGGATTCGTTGATACGAGTTATGTGTACGATGACAATGCAGAATCAAATACCTTCAGTCTTGACCAGTTTGAGGTGGATATAGAGAAAACGATATCTGATAAGGCGTCTCTTCGGGCTGATGTTAACTTCAACAAGAGCGACGAAGAGGACGGGTTGGATTTTGATGAGATTATGGAACAGGGGTACGTCACATACAGTGCCTCAATGGGAGACGGGGTGGATTTCACCTTCGGTAAATTCAATGCCCCAATCGGGTTTGAACTGCTCGATGCACCCAATATGTTTCAGTTTTCCCATGCACTGGTCTTTGATTTTGCTTTACCCACCAACCTTACAGGAGTTATGGCGACCTTTGACCTTGGAGGTGAAGATGATGTGAATGTGACACTCTACGGAGTAAATGGTTGGGATGTAAGTTCCGATAACAACACAGGTAAAACCTTTGGAGGGAGGGTTGGCTTTTCCTCCATAGACGATGTTCAGTTCGGGATTTCCGCTCTATATGGCCCTGAACTGGAGGATAATGAAAGTGATAAACGTCTTGTAGTTGACGTTGATCTAACCATAACCGCAGGAGATGATCTCACGATCGGCGCTGAAGTCAATTATGGAAAAGAGGACAATACAAGCTTGAAGACAGCCGGCTATGACAGTGAATGGTTTGGAGGGCTCTTAATGTGCCATTACGATTTTGATGAAAATGTTGGACTCACTATGCGATATGATTACTTTTCTGACCACGAAGGCTCAATTTTTGGTCTCGTCGGAGGAAAAGAGATAACGCGGCAGGCCTTTACAATTGCACCTACATTTTCTATAGATCCTGGGGCTGGATTCTTAATGGAGTATCGTTACGACCTGGCTGATGAGGATTTCTTTATGGATGCTGATGATCATCCAAAGGATCACAATCATACTGTGGCATTTGAGTTCACTTATTCATTCTAGAAGCATCTATAGGAGGTTATTAATAAAAGCAAGAAGGGAGGGATAGTCATTATACTCTTTATTTTTAATGATAAACGCTTAGAAATAGTTATATTGATAAAGCCTGGTTTTACCCTTTGAGTAGGCGATTTTACAGAGCCAAGAATGCATTCGATATATTGATGAAAAACCTTATGGAATTTTCAATTGAAAACTATTATATTGGGTTATGGGATTTTGGATAATCTCTTAACTAGTGCCTGAACGAAAAATAAGATAAGTTATATTTAACATTAAGTTATGAGAGAAATACAGCTCTGAAGGTTTGTGGTTTTTAGTAGTTTCAAGGGTTTTTGCCTTTACTTTTTTGGCATGGAAATGGTATAAGCAACTGGTATTATTACACTTGATTGTAGTTTGCCATTAAGTATCATCTTCATAAAACGGAACCAAACGACAAATCTTCGGAGAAAAAGATATGAGAAAAGTCATGGAAATGCAGATGAAGCTGGGAGATGTTCTTATCGAAAACATAGAGTTTGATTTGCAGTCTCGTGACGAAATACCAAAAGTGTTAATAGGGCTCCAACGTATATATTGCGACGTGGAAAAGAGGAAGAAGGTTTTCAAAGTACTGATGGACTTGATTCCTGAAGATGTAGACCCTAATAATGGACGATCAGGGATGGACTTATGGAAAACCTTAGTACTGTGCATCATTCGTCTATCCTGTAATTGGGATTATGACAATCTTGTGGAGATAGCAAACAATCACAGGACTTTGCGTTTGATGCTTGGCCATGGTTATTTTGAATCCCGATGCCGATATGCACTTCAGACAGTGAACATATAATGTTTCTCTGTTTACCCCTGAAGTGTTAGAGAGGATAACCCGTATTATGCTTGAATACGGGCATGAGCAGATCGGCAAAGAAGCTGCTGGTGATTTAAGGGTGAGTTGTGTTTCATTTGTAGTAGAGACCGATCTTCATTATCCTACGGACATTAATCTGCTTTTCGATTCAATACGGAAGATTATAGTTGTGATAATGGTTCTTTGTGATCAGTTGGGTCTGTCCGGATGGAGACAGAGGGCTCACCACTTAAGGAAAGAGAAAAAATTATTCCGCAAGGTCCGTATGCTGAAGCAATCAACTTCAAAGAACCCCAAAAGAAAGCAAAGGGAGAGCAGTTGATAATCAAGGCTCATATCGCTTACATTGAGCTTGCACAGCGATTGATCTGCAGAGTCAGAGAGACAATATCCGTCATCTCATCTTTTGATATCATGGTTCAGCTTAAAATCGAAGAGATTAAAAGATATATACTACATGCTGAGAGACAGATAGATCAGATTCGCAGAAGAGTGATAAATGGGGAGAAAATTCCCCATAACGAAAAAGTATTTTCAATCTTTGAAGAGCACACTGAGTGGATAAGCAAGGGTAAAGCCGGAGTACCTCAGGAGTTGGGGCTTAAAGTTTGTCTTGTCAGAGGTCAATTTGGTTTCATACTTCACCATCGGGTAATGCAGGACGAAACCGATGATTTTGTTGCTGTTCCGATAGTCCTGGAAACCAAAGAGCGTTTTGATAATCTGAGCAATTGTAGTTTTGATAAAGGGTTCGACAGCCCTTACAATCAGGGGGAACTCAGCAGGATATTGGACAAAGTGATACTCCAGCGTAAGGGCAATCTGTCAGCTATAAACAAAGAGATTGAAAACTCAGAAGAGTTCAAAGAAGCTTGCGGTAAACATTCGGCAGTGGAGCCCTCTATCAAAGCGTTGGAGAACCATGGTTTAGACCGCTGTCTGGATGATGGTATTGATGGGTTTAAGCGTTATGTTGCCCTTTCTGTATTAGTGCAGAATATTCAAATTATCGGGTATATTTATCAGCAAAAACAGCTCAAGCGTTTGCAGAGGCTTAAAAAGAGACAGAGGGAGAAATTCCCCTTAGCCTCTTAACCTTAATAGATGTGCTCCCATTCCATAAAAAGTACAATATTCCCAATGGAGCATTTTCTACACCTGTCGGCCTGCTCAAACCTGAAATTAGGGGTTTTCGTTCAGGCGCTAACTACAGGGAATCTCTTTTTCGAAACTCCCGGTTGTTTCTCAATGACAGCGAGGAATCTTCGATTGTGATCTTCATTGAAGAAGCATGATGATGGATTTCTATTTTATTGTGCTAAAATAAAACCATTGAGCCTATTTGAATGTAAGCTTTTTTATTCTTTATATATTCGTTATGGGGTTCGCTTTTTTTACAGATTTTTTAAAATACTATAATGCTAACAGATACTTGTGGAATACGTTAATAACATGTCCTTATCAAGAAAAGTGCAAGAGTTGACCTTGCTCTATGAGATCAGCCAGCTTCTCGTATCCGTTCCCGATTCTAAGAAGGTCTTGCCAAATGTGCTAAACACACTTCATTCCATAATGGGAATGAAGAGGGGCACCATAACCCTCCTTGACCCTTTAACCCAGGAGTTAAAGATTGAAGCAGCACACGGTCTCAATGATCAGGAAAAAGAGAGAGGACACTATGAAGTGGGGGAGGGGATTACAGGAAGGGTCGTGGAGACCGGGAAACCCATCATTGTTCCTTGCATTGGGGAAGAACCGTTGTTTTTAAATAGGACCAAGGCCCGTCGAGAAATAGAGAAGAAAGAAAATATCTCCTTTATCTGTGTTCCAATAATGACCGGTACCATCGTTTATGGGGCCCTGAGTGTTGATCGGCTTTTCGGTGATCATATCTCCTTTGAAGAGGATGCGAGGCTTCTCACCATCATTGCATCGAACCTTGCTCAGGCCATAAAGATCAGCCGAATGATGGAAGATGAAAGGAACCACCTGCGTGATGAAAATATAACACTGAAAGAACGGTTAAAAGATCGTTACAATTCGTACAATATCGTGGGCAGCAGCAACAAGATGAGAGAAGTCTTTATGATGATCGAAAGGGTCTCCGGAAGCGATGCCACCGTGCTTATTCGTGGTGAGAGCGGAACAGGCAAGGAACTTGTGGCCAATGCTATCCACTACAATAGTTTGAGGGCAGAGCAACCATTCATAAAGGTAAACTGTGCTGCTCTTCCGGAAACCCTCATGGAAAGCGAACTCTTTGGACATGAGAAAGGCGCCTTTACAGGGGCTATAGAAAGGAGGATAGGGAGGTTTGAGAGGGCTCATGGGGGCACCCTTTTTCTGGACGAGATCGGTTCCCTCAATCTGAATGCCCAGGCCAAGATTCTGAGGGTGCTCCAAGAAAGAGAGCTTGAGAGAGTCGGAGGTGACACGAATATTCTGGTCGATGTACGAATAATTGCTGCTACAAACAAGCTCCTGGAAAAGGCCTTGGAGGAAGGAAACTTCAGAGAAGATCTCTACTATCGCCTCAATATATTCCCCATATACATACCACCCCTAAGAGAAAGAAGGACGGACATTCTCCTTTTAGCGGATTATTTTCTGGAGGTATACAGCAAGAAGTACAATAAAGACATAAGGAGGATTTCGACTCCAGCAATCGATATGTTAATGCGCTATCATTGGCCTGGCAATGTGAGGGAACTCGAAAACTGTATCGAGCGTGCAGTCGTCCTTTGTACCGATCATGTAATCCACAGTTACTATCTGCCCCCGACCCTTCAAACATCCGAAGCATCGAACACCGTTGCCTCTGGCTCTTTGCATGTCGCAGTCGCTACTTTTGAAAAAGAACTGATTATCGATGCCTTGAAGACTACATCGGGACATATTGCTGCAGCTGCAAGGTTACTCGGTACAACCGAGAGAATTATAGGTATCAGAATAAAGAAGTATAGAATTAATCCAAAGCAATATAACTAGATCCCATCAAAAAGTCATACCTCGATATATCCACGGATTTCTACAGAGCAAAAAGAGATATGAAAACCTCTATTGAGGTTTTTCTGACCTTTGCGGTTACGCACACATGCCACAAGTAGCCAGTAAGTAGTGAATTTCGCTCACCGTATAAGTTTGTTTTTTCATCCTTGTTTTACTTGATGAACTATGAGAGTGCAACACCTTCGAACCCTCATTTCAGTAGAAATCACCTTTTATCCTACCAAAATGTATTGAATTATCGGAGCCACTTTCACTGAAAAAACAGATTGAACAAAAAGTTTTCCAGTAATTTTAATGTGTTGGAAAGTAAAATAAGAAAATTGTCTCATTAGGCACAGATCTTGTAATTCAATAAATTTCAATTGAATGAATTACATAATGAGAAAGGAGAAGGAGGGCATATCATATGAGAAAAATTGCAATTTATGGCAAAGGCGGGATCGGCAAATCCACGACAACGCAGAATACTGTTGCGGGTCTCGCAGAAATGGGGAATAGGGTCATGGTAGTCGGATGTGACCCGAAAGCCGATTCAACCCGTCTCTTGTTGGGTGGGCTGAATCAGAGTACGGTCTTGGACACGCTTCGCGAAGAGGGGGAGGATGTGGAACTTGCGGATGTCCGTAAAGAGGGCTTCAAAGGTGTTCTTTGCACTGAATCAGGAGGACCTGAACCAGGCGTTGGTTGCGCCGGTCGTGGTATCATAACATCTATTAATCTCCTAGAACAGCTTGGCGCGTATTCGGAAGATGAAGATCTAGATTTTGTTTTCTACGATGTATTGGGTGACGTTGTTTGTGGAGGATTCGCCATGCCCATGCGTGAGGGGAAGGCGCAGGAGATTTATATCGTAGTATCCGGCGAGATGATGGCCATGTATGCGGCTAATAACATATGTAAAGGAATATTGAAATTTGCTGAAGCAGGGGGCGTCCGGTTGGCCGGGCTCATTTGCAACAGCCGTATGGTGGACAATGAAAGAGGTATGATCGAAGCATTTGCCGAAAGACTGGGAAGCCATATGATACACTTTATCCCCAGGGATAATATGGTCCAAAAAGCTGAGATCAACAGAAAAACAGTCATAGAGTTCGATTCCGAACATTCCCAGGCGGATGAATACAGGAAATTGGCAAAAAAGATGAAAGAGAACAGGCAGTTCGTTATTCCTGCTCCGCTTCAGATTAACGAACTTGAAGAACTCCTCATCGATTATGGCATAGCTGCTTGAATGGAAACAGCCACTGCGTGCATGGAACGAATGGGGTAGAAGGTATAAGGTGGGCGGTTTCATTTGATTCGTGTGAGATTTCTCACTTTTAGTGGATATGGCAAACAGCCGGGTGTCGTTTGACTGTTTAAAAAAAATACAGGAATTGGAAAGGAAGGTCAAAATGATAATGATCAGATCAATCATAAGACCGGAGAAAACAGACAATGTTCTCTCAGCGCTTATGGACGCCGGATTTCCCGCGGTAACCAAAATGTCGGTGGTCGGCAGAGGCAAGCAGCGAGGAATAAAGATTGGAGAGGTAACCTATGATGAAATACCAAAGGAATTACTGATTACCGTTGTAAGGGATGAAGACAAGGATTTCGTAATAAAGACGGTGATCCAGGCTGCGAGAACAGGGGAAAAGGGCGCTTTTGGCGATGGCAAGATATTTGTTACGCCTGTGGATGAAATGTATACTGTAAGCTCCGGAATAAGGGAAACATCCTCCGGAGAAACCGAAGAGGTGAAGGTATGAAAGAGGTTATGGCCGTTATACGTATGAACAAGATTAATGATACGAAAAGGGCTCTATCCGAAGCCGGTATACCCTCAATCACCGCAAGGGAGGCTCTTGGCAGGGGAAAAGGACTGGTCGATATGAAGCTGCTCAAGGGAGCCGAACAGGGATATGAAGAAGCGATCTCTCAGTTGGGTCAAAGCCAGCGTCTGATTCCGAAAAGACTTCTTTTTATCGTTGTAAATGACAGGCTTGTGGAAAAGACGGTCAAGGCGATAATAAAAGTGAATCAAACAGGCAAGTCAGGTGACGGAAAAATATTTGTCATCCCCGTATCCGACTCCATAAGAGTAAGGACCGGTGAGAGCGGAGATATAACATTAGACGAATAACAGGAGAATCGATTATGGAGCCTTTGCGCAATGAAACACGAATGTCTGAAGAAACAGAGAATGACCGAATAAAGATTGATCCTCAAGAGTTCAAGCTGGAGATTATGGATAAATATCCTCCCAAGGTAGCGAGGAAACGATCCAAACATTTTATTGTGAATAAAAAAATCGACGAAGAAAACTATGCTGAAATACAGGCCAATGTGAGAACAATTCCAGGGATTATTTCACAAAGAGGCTGCTGTTATGCCGGATGCAAAGGGGTTGTGATGGGTCCAACCAGAGACATCATCAATATTACTCACGGTCCGGTCGGGTGCGGATTTTATTCTTGGCTGACCAGGCGTAACCAGACCGATCCGACGACAACGCCTGACGAAAATAACTTTATGACCTACTGCTTCACAACAGATATGCAGGAAAGGGAGATTGTCTTTGGAGGCGAAAAGAAACTGAAAGCTGCAATTCAGGAAGCATACGATATCTTCAAACCAAAGATGATTGCAGTATTTGCCACCTGTCCGGTTGGTCTGATAGGTGATGATGTTCATTCCGTAACAAAGGAGATGCAGGAAAAACTAGGAATTACGATATTCGGCTTCAGTTGCGAGGGATATAAAGGGGTCAGTCAATCGGCAGGACATCATGTGGCTAATAACGGGCTTTTTCTCAATGTTATCGGACAAGATGACACGGTGAAAGAAGGGGACTACAAAGTAAACCTCCTTGGCGAATACAACATCGGCGGAGATGAATTTCTCATTAGAGATTTATTCGACAAATGCGGAATATCACTGATTTCTACATTCAGCGGTAATTCGAGTGTGGATCATTTTGCAAACTCTCACACTGCCGATTTGAACCTGATCATGTGTCATCGCTCCATTAACTATGTGGCCGATATGATGGAGCGAAAATACGGGATCCCCTGGATAAAGATCAATTTTTTGGGTGCAGGCGCGACGTCAAACTCTCTCAGAAAGATCGCCCAGTATTACGGTGAGCAGAAGCTGATCGACCGGGTGGAAGAGGTTATTGCCGAAGAGATGCCCGCTGTGAAAAAAGCCCAGGGAGAAATCAGACCGCGACTCGAGGGAAAGATCGCTATGATGTTTGTGGGCGGCTCCCGTGCGCATCATTACCAGGAATTGTTTAATGAAGTCGGAATGAAAACCATCGCCGCCGGATATGAGTTTGCGCACCGGGATGATTATGAGGGAAGACACATACTCCCGCAAATCAAAGTCGATGCGGACAGCCGGAACATAGAAGAACTGGATGTGAAGAAAGATCCTGAAAGATACAATCCCAGAATAGAGGAAAAAGAGCTTCAGATGCAGGAAAGGCAAGGCATAAGACTGAAACACTATAAAGGGATGATGGCGGATATGGAGGAAGGAAATACGTATGTCATTGATGATATAAGCCAGTATGAGAGCGAAAAACTTATTGAAGCCTATAAACCGGCTATATTTTGCGCAGGGATCAAAGAGAAGTATATGGTGCAAAAACACGGTATGCCCATGAAACAGCTCCACAGCTATGATTCAAAGGGGCCCTATGCCGCATACAAAGGAGCGATTAACTTTTATCATGAAATCGATCGGATGATTAACACAAAGGTGTGGGATCATATCAAGGCTCCGTGGGAAAAGAATCCCGAACTAGCCGGCAAATATGCGTACTGAGGGCTGGACTGGAGAATCAAAGCCGAGAAGGTCTTGAGATGTGATAAGAGTTGTTACGCTGTGGTCGCGTATTCAATGTGAAAGGAAACTTTGAAAATGTTATTGAGACATACAACAGAGGTAATAAGTGAACGTAAAAACTTAACCGTCAATCCGGCAAAGGCCTGTCAGCCCATAGGCGCTATGTACGCGTCTTTGGGTATTCACGGCTGCCTGCCCCACAGTCACGGTTCTCAGGGATGTTATGCATATCACAGAAGCACACTGACAAGGCACTATAAGGAACCTGTAATGGCCTCCACAAGCTCATTTACTGAAGGGGCTTCAGTATTCGGAGGCCAAGCAAATCTGCTGCAGGCCATCAATAATATTTTTACTATTTATAATCCGGATGTTATAGCGGTTCATACGACATGTCTGTCTGAAACAATAGGGGATGATGTTCCGCAGATTATAGAAAAGGCAAGGGCCGATGGCAAGATCCCTGAAGGGAAAAGCGTATTTCATGCTAATACCCCTGCTTACGTTGGTTCGCATGTGACAGGATTTGCAAACATGACCAAGGCGATGGTCGACTATTTTGCGAAACCAAACGGACATAAAGAAGAGTGCATAAATATAATTCCCGGATGGGTTGAACCGTCCGATATGAAAGAGATTAAACGAATCGTCGCTGAGCTGGGAATAAAAATTATCATGTTTCCGGATACGGATAATGTGCTCAACAGCCCCCAGACCGGAAAATTTGCAATGTATCCCAAAGGAGGGGTCACACTCGATGTCATGGAAAGAACAGGGAGCAGCCAGGGAACTGTCGGGCTTGGACATTTGGCATCAGGGCCTGCTGCCCTGGCTCTGGACACAAAATGCGATGTGCCCTGTGAAATCCTCGATCTGCCCATAGGGATTCTGGCAACAGATAGGTTTGTGGATACACTGAGGAAGATGGCGGGCGTAACCGTCCCGGACTCCATAGATATTGAAAGGGGACAGCTTGTGGATATCATAACCGATAATCAGGCGTACTTTCACGATAAAAAAGTGGCCCTTGTGGGTGATCCTGATCAGCTTGCAGCCCTCACAGAATTTCTGGTATCCATAGATATGAGGCCGATACATATTGTCACCGGCACAAAGGACAAATCTTTTGAAAAGAGGATAGAGAGTTTAACAGAAGGTATGCCGTACAAAGTAAATGTCAAAAGCGGAGGTGACATGTATATGTTTCATCAATGGATCAAAAACGATCCTGTAGATCTGCTTATCGGCAATACCTATGTGAAGTATATTGCAAGGGATGAAGACACCCCTTTTATGAGGTTCGGTTTTCCGATTCTGGATCGAAGCGGGCACACTTATTTTCCAATAGTGGGCTATCAGGGAGGCATGCGTATTCTGGTAAATATACTTAACGCACTTATGGACCGCATAGATCGGGATTCAACAGAAGTCGAATTTGATCTTGTAATGTAGGTTATGAAATGAATATGAGAAGCATACAGATTCTAAAGGAAAGAGAAGGACAAGTCTATCACAAGGACGATAAAGTTTTTGAGATAGAGTGTGAAAAAAAGAGCCTGGCCGGTTCCATCAGTCAGAGGGCATGCGTTTTCTGTGGTTCTCGGGTAGTGCTCTACCCAATAGCCGATGCCCTGCACTTGATACACGGACCGATCGGGTGCGCATCATATACCTGGGACATAAGGGGAGCGCTCTCATCAGGCCCTGAGCTTCATCGTATGAGTTTTTCGACGGATCTTCAAGAACAGGATATTATCTTCGGTGGTGAAAAAAAATTATACCAGAGTCTTGTAAAGCTCATAGATATCTATCATCCGAATGCTGCTTTTGTTTATGCAACTTGTATTATCGGTATTATAGGGGATGATATTGATTCCGTGTGCCGCCGCGTAACAGAAGAAAAGGGGATTCCTGTTCTGCCGGTTCATTCCGAAGGATTCAAAGGAACAAAAAAAGACGGGTACAAAGCCGCCTGCGATGCACTGGCAGAGGTGATCGGTATGGGACCAACTGAGAGTATAAGCAAAAACTCCATCAATATAATGGGTGAATTCAATATTGCAGGCGAGGCCTGGACAATAAAAGAATATTACGAAAAGATGGGTCTTGAAATCGTCGCAATCTTTACAGGAGACGGCCGTATCGACAGGATCAAAAGAGCCCACGGAGCCAGGCTTAATGTGGTCCAATGTTCCGGATCGATGATTCATCTTGCCCAGATTATGGAAAAAGAATACGGCATTCCATATATAAGAGCATCCTACTTTGGGATCGAGGATGTGTCAAAGGCCTTGTATGATGTTGCGGATTTTTTCAAAGATAACATGCAGATCATGGAAAAAACCAGGAACCTGGTGCGAGAGGAAATCAAGCGTATTTCTCCTGAGATAAAGAAATATAAAGAGATTCTTTCCGGTAAACTGGCAGCCATCTATGTTGGGGGTGCCTTTAAGGCCTTTTCAATGATAAAGGCGCTGCGATCCCTCGGTATGGAAGTCGTCCTGGCCGGATCTCAAACAGGAAACGAAGAAGAGTACACGATCTTAAGAGAGATGTGTGAGGACGGCACGGTGATCATTGATGACGCCAATCCTTTGGAGCTTTCCAAATACTGCCTTGAAAAAAAAGTGGATATTTTTATCGGAGGAGTAAAGGAAAGACCCATCGCCTATAAATTAGGAATAGGATTCTGTGATCATAACCATGAAAGGAAAATCTCGCTCGCAGGCTACAGTGGTATGATAAATTTTGCTAAGGAGGTTTGTTCTTCCGTAACCAGCCCAATCTGGCAGTTCACCCCTGGGAGAAAGAGAGGATATAAAAAATGAAAGTCATGACAAAAGATGAATACACACCGACAAAAAATGCGTGCAAACTTTGCAGTCCCCTGGGTGCATCATTTGTTTTTAAGGGTATAGCAAACTGTATTCCATTGCTCCATGGTTCCCAAGGGTGTTCGACATATATCCGCAGATATCTGATAAGCCATTTTAATGAGCCGATAGATATCGCATCTTCCAATTTTACGGAAGAGGCAGCCATATTCGGAGGCGGTGTAAACCTAAAGCTGGCAATTCAAAACATTACAAAACAGTATGAACCGGAATGTATAGGTATTGCAAGCACATGCCTAAGCGAAACAATCGGAGACGACGTGGATCTGATCCTCAAAGATTATAAAAAGAATAATAAAGGAAAAAGTGAGCCTGAAATAGTTTCCGTTTCAACACCAAGCTACTCAGGAACACACATCGACGGCTTTCATGCGACTGTAAGGTCGCTTGTTGACTCAATTTCCCCAATGGAGGATAGAAAGGGAAAACATATCAATATCTTCCCGGGAATGTTGTCACCTGCCGACTTCCGATATTTGAAAGAGATACTCGAAGATTTTGGGGCCGATTACGTGATGCTGCCGGATTACTCGGATACTTTTGACGGCCCTTTATGGAGTAGATACCGAAAGATACCTGTGGGTGGTACGTCCATGAAAGATATTGCTTCCATTGGAAGCGCCTGTGCAAGTATGGAATTCGGAAGAATCCTGGCCGAAGGGGAAAGCGCCGGAAAATTATTGAAAGCGAGGGATAAAATACCCTGTTTCAGTCAGGGCCTCCCCATCGGCGTTAAAGAAACCGATCTCCTTTTTGATACGCTTGAATTAATTACAGGCAGATCTACGCCTGAAAAACATATCAAAGAGCGCGACAGACTCATAGACTCCTATGTGGACGGACATAAATATCTCTTTGAGTCCAGGGCAGTCCTGTACGGAGAGGAGGATCTTATCGTAGGGCTCGCATCCTTTTTGTCGGAGATCGGGGTTATCCCCGTGGTTTGTGCTTCAGGAGGAAAGAGCGGCCATATTGAAGAAAAGCTCGACGAAGTCATTCCGGATATGAGAAAAATGGGAATGACAATCCTCGAAGGTGTTGACTTTATGGAAATAGGGAAAGCAGTCAAAGACCTGTCTCCCGATTTCATGATCGGAAATAGTAAGGGATACAAACTGGCACGGCAGATAAAAAAACCTCTGATACGTGTCGGGTTTCCAATACACGACAGGCTGGGAGGAGGAAGGATTATGCATGTCGGGTACAGAGGGGCACAGCAGCTTTTTGATACGATTTCCAACACCATCATCGCCTTGAGGCAGGATAATTCGTCCATAGGTTATACATACATGTAGGGTGAAGGTAGAAGATGGAAGTTGAAAGGTGAAAGGAAGAAGGTGGAAGAAAAAATAACGGCTTATAATGAAATCAGGCCTTATAAACAAACCTGAGGGAGAAAAAATGGATCTGTCAAATCACCCATGCTTTAACACAAAGGCATGTGGAAAATTCGGAAGGGTGCACCTTCCTGTTGCGCCGAGGTGCAATATACAGTGTAAATACTGTGACCGCAAATATGACTGCGTCAATGAAAGTCGGCCCGGAGTGACCGGTGCGTTGCTGACGCCGCATCAGGCCATGACATATCTTGAGTTTGTCTTTGAAAAAACGAGAAATATCTCCGTTGTAGGCATTGCAGGCCCTGGAGATCCCTTTGCAAACCCTGAAGAAACGATGCAGACTTTGAGCATGGCAAGGGGAAAATACCCGGACATAATGCTCTGCTTAGCCACAAACGGGTTAGGCATTGAGCCTTATGTTGATGAATTAGCAGAGCTTGGAATCAGCCATGTGAGCATAACCTTAAATGCTATAGATCATGAAATAGGAGCAAAAATATATTCATTTGTCCGGCATGGCAAAAGGACGCTCGGTCCGAAGACGGGGATAAAGATACTCTTAGAAAAGCAACTTGAGGCAATAGAAAAATTAAAAAAAAGGGGGATAATAACCAAGGTAAACACCATTATTTTGCCCGGTATAAACGAGGATCATATTGAGGCGGTAGCGAAGAAAATGGGGGAAATGAAAGTGGACATATTGAACTGTGTGCCCTTTTATCCAAATAAAGGCGCTGCTTTCGAAAATCTTGGAGAACCCTCAAAAGAGCTTGTAAAAAAAATCAGGGAAAAAGCGGCGCAGTATCTCCCCCAGATGCATCATTGCGCAAGGTGCAGGGCCGATGCAATCGGTATTATAGGCGAGGAAAATAACGCTGAACTTGTTCAAAAAATGGAAGAATATTCTCAATTGCCGGAAATTTATGACGAAAAACGTCCCTATGTTGCAGTAGCCACCCTAGAGGGTGCCCTAGTGAATCAGAATCTGGGCAAGGCCCGGGAATTATTTATTTACGGCAAGAAAGAGGGAGAAATAACATTCATAGAATCACGAAAAACTCCTGAACCCGGCCAGGGTATGCAGCGGTGGGAAAAACTTGCCGAAATAATCAGCGACTGCCGGGCGCTACTCGTTCATGGAATAGGTAATAATCCAAGAGAGATGATTTCAAGAAAAGGGATCGACATCCTTGAACTGGACGGAATGATAGACGAGGCTGTTGAGGCTGTTTTTGAAGGCCATAGCATGAACTATATGATTAGGCGGGATGTTGATGCGTGCAACAGGCCTTATGAGGGCACGGGATGCATGTAGGATAATTGTAAATTCACAAAAAAAGTCTGGGAGCATATGTCTGTTCCCGAAGTAATTGACAGTTACAGATAATCATGATAATGGAGGAATAATAGATGGAAAAACCGAAACATCATATTTTTGTCTGTTCAAGTTTCAGACCGTCGGGTGAAATCAAAGGCAAATGCAGCAAGAAAGGATCTGTAGATTTAATTCCATATATTGAGACTGAAATCCTCGACAGGGGAATAGATGCGCTTTTGACAAGCACCGGATGCATGAAACAGTGTGACAACGGCCCAGTCATGGTAATATATCCTGAAAATTACTGGTACGCCAATGTGGAAAGCGAAGATGCGATTGATAAGATTCTGGATGCCTTGGAAGATGCTGAACCGGCAGCGAATTGGTTATTATAATGTCTCCAACTTGTATCAGAAAGGCTGAGCCTTCTGACATCAATCCAATGATTCGGCTTCTCGAACAGTTATTTTCTATAGAGGAAGACTTTACCTTTAACGAGACTGTCCAGCAAAAGGGTCTTGTCATGATGCTGGATGATAGTGAAGATCGTTGCATCATGGTTGCCTCATCAGGGGATCAAATCATAGGGATGTGCAGCGTTCAACTGATTGCATCAACAGCGGAAGGGGGAATAGTAGCATTAATCGAGGATATGATCGTTGCTCAGAGGTTCCAAAGGCAGGGAATCGGAAAAAAACTCATGCACGCAATCGAGGCGTGGGCAAGACAAAAGGGCGTCAAAAGAATGCAGCTTTTGGCTGACAGAAATAATGTGAAGGCCCTTGATTTCTATAAAAAACAAAAATGGTCGGCAACACAATTAATATGTTTGCGTAAAACCTAAGGAAAGGAGATGATAGATGGCGACTTCACGAATCGCCGTGGTCTCAACGGATGGAAAAACCGTAAACGACCACTTTGGCAAAGCTGAAAGATTTTTGATATATGACCTTGGCGACACATTGAGATTTGTAGAAGAACGTATAACAGAGAAGTATTCGGTGGAAGACCCGAATCATTCTTTTGACCAGGAAAGACTTGACCGTGTCTCAACTCTGCTCAAAGATTGCAGTAAAATTTATGTGATACGGATCGGTGAGGCTCCTGCTGCAAAACTCAAAGAGATTGGGATTGAACCGGTGGTATTTGAAGGTCCTATTGCAGATATCGCATAACTCAATGTTGAAGGTGAACTAAAGATGTATGAGAAACTGAAAAAAAGGCTGACTGATTTAGCAGAAGAAAATGGTCTCCTTGAAAGTGAGATCAACATTACCGCGAAGATTTTGACCCCCAAAGAGGCCATAGGGGAGACAGAAAGAAAAGATTTTCCCCTGCTCAAAGGCAAAGAGTTCTTGATCCAGGCAGATTTCAGAAATACCCTGGGACAGGCATTCACAGATGCTCCGTGTAATTTTAATGGGCAAATTAAGGAAATACTCGACTTGGAGTTAAAAAACAATAGTGAAAGGGCTTTGTTCGTTGCTTCACTCAATGCGGTGATGCGCCATTTCGGCGGAGCCGAAAATACGATCCATTGTAAAGACAAAGGTCCGGAATTGTGCGCTCATGAGATAGTCAACGCAATTATTACGAAGCACGGCGCTGATATCAGGATCTGTATCGTTGGATTCCAGCCTGCCATAATAGATAACTTGGTAAAAAATTTGACTGTGGAAAACGTCGATGCGGTGGATCTTGATCAAGATAACATTCATAAAAAAAAATATGGGGTGTGTATTCAAGACGGCAAAGACATGACAAAAGCGCTTTTTAAAACCTGTGATGTGATTCTCGCCACTGGCTCAACTGCTGTAAACGATACCATGGCTGAGTTGATTTCCCTTGCAGATGAATACCATAAAGCACTGTATTTTTACGGCACAACAGTCGCCGGCACCGCAAAGATTTTAAACCTTCAAAGGCTTTGTTTCCAATCGTATTGAATCAGGAGAGAAGGCATTATGCAAAGATATAAAGTATTTTTAGTAGCATTAATAGTTTGTTTTGTCTCTTCTTTAGTGTTTGCCGATAAGGAGCCCAAAGAGATTCTCGTCTTTGCAGGAGCCGGGATGAGGGCGCCTTTGAATGAATCCGGTGAAATAATCGAGAAGTTGTATGGTGTAAGAATTCTATACGATTATGGAGGCAGCGGAAGACTGGGCAATAAAATACTTGCAGGGCAAACCCCTGATGTTTATATTCCGGGCAGCGGCAAGTGGGCGAAAATATTAAAGGCAAAGGGCTATGTGGAAGACTATTCTCCTGTAGCCTATCATGATCCTGTAATCATTACCCCACAAAGAAGCGGCAAGGTAAACTCGCTTGATGATTTTTCCGACAAGGGGAACCGGCTCGTGTTAGGCGATGTCAAGGCATGCGCAATAGGTGAAGCTTCCGCCGTGATATTCGAAAAAGCAGGTATGGAAGAATCTGCAATGAACATAATATCAAGGGGTTTCACCGTGAAACAATTGATCCTGTGGATCGAGGGGAATAATGCTGATGCCGCAATAGTATGGAAGGCGGATGCTATACAGTCCGGAAGGGTCAAAATTATAGAAATCCCCGTGAAGTACGGGATCAGAAGTATTATCCCTGTGTGCTTGATGCTGAAACGGAAAAAGGAGGCAAACGTATATATTCATTACCTCCTGAGTGAGGCAGGCAGGGCCATCTTCAAAAAACACGGCTTCAATGTGATGGAATAAATGAAAGATTTTTATTTTAACCTTGCTCTATCCTTCATCGCAGGCATCTTTGTGTGTCTGATTGCGTTGCCTATACTCGCCCTTTTTACAACCACTTCACTTGAGGAACTGGCATCACAATTCAGGTCGCCCGAGATATTATATGCTGTTTTCGTAAGCCTTGAAACATCGCTGGCCGTGGTTTTTCTCTCACTATGTCTCGGAATTCCCGTGGCCTATGTGCTGGCAATGAATGACTTTAGAGGAAAGGACCTGCTCGATACTCTCGTTGATCTTCCGATTTCCATGCCGCCGCTTGTGGCGGGCCTTGCCCTTCTGATCCTGCTTGGAGGGAGCAGTAGATTCGGCAGGTTTTTAAATGATCATGGAGTTGAACTGATATTTTCTAAAAAAGGGATTATCATTGCACAGCTTTTTGTTTCCATTCCATTTTTGATACGGTCAACCAGGGAAGCCTTCGAGTCAATAAACAAAAATATTATCGATGCATCATCAACCCTGGGAGCTTCAAAATTTTATACATTTAAGAAGGTTTTGCTTCCTATGGCAAAAACCGGCATCTATACCGGAATGGTTATGACCTGGTCAAGGGCGCTGGGAGAGTTCGGCGCTACTTCCATGGTGGCGGGCTGCGTTCCCTTCAGAACGGAAACAATGACAATATCAATTTATCAGAATGCCATGTCCGGGGAGATGACCGCCTCGATAGCTGTTTCTCTGCTCTTGCTTGTATTCTCATTTACCTTGCTTTTAGCATTCAAATCACTGGTCAGGTTCAAGACGGCATAAATCACATGAGCATTTCATTAAAAGGCATATCAAAAAGCTATAACGGACGAACCGTGCTGAAAAATTTAAACCTTGATATCAAACAGGGAGAATTCCATGTGCTTTTGGGGCCGAACGGGGGAGGCAAAACAACCACGCTATCCATTATCGCCGGGCTGGTCTCCCCGGACAGCGGCGCTGTCTTTATCGGCAACAGGGATGTGCGCAACCTTTCCCCGGACAAAAGAAAAATCGGTTTTGTTTTTCAGGATCACGCCCTGTTTCCTCACCTGACCATCTTTGAAAATATCGCTTTCGGGCTGAGGGTGAGAAAAATCAAGGAAGAAATGATACGCTGGAAGGTTGATTATTGTTTGAAAAGCCTAGGCCTTTCAAAGGAAAGAGATAACCTTCCGGGCCGGTTAAGTGGTGGGCAAAAACAAAGGGTTGCACTTGCCAGGGCACTGATTATAGAGCCTGAAGTGCTTTTAATGGACGAGCCTATGAGCAATCTGGATGCGATTGCCAAAAAAACAATGCAGGATGAATTGAAGTGGGTCCAACAAAATACAGGTGTAACCACGGTTTATGTCACGCATGACCAGGATGAAGCGGCCTTTTTGGGGGACGGCATCTCAGTGCTGAACAATGGGATGGTGCATCAGATCGGCAACCCTTCTGAGATGTTCCATCATTCTGAAACCGAATTTGTTTCTCGTTTTGTCGGGTTTCTTAATAATGGCTTATAGACAGCCGTTATTGGACGAAAAGAGCATGATGCTCTTCATCCGCCGCACGGCAAGAAAAAAGAGGACGAGTATACAAAAAGAGAGAGCCTTGACGTAAAGGGGGGGGGGGGGAATGAAGGGCTTCATAGATACAACATTGCGGGAGGGAGAGCAGGCGGCTCACGTCTATTTTGACATGGAAGAAAAACTTCGAATCATCTCTTTTTTAGCCAAAATCGGCATTGAAGAGATAGAGATGGGCGCCATAGATAAAAATCAGGAGATGAAAGAACTTATCAGGAAGGCCGGAAAAGTCTCTGATTTTCCCAGGCTCGCTGTGTGGTGCCGATGTTTAGAATCCGATATAGAAGAGGCCATTTCTCTATCGCCAGACATCCTTGCGGTCTCCATTTCGCTTTCAGATGTTCAGATAAGAAACAAGCTATTAAAGGATAGAAAATGGGTTATCAAGAGGATTCGGGAAAGCATTAGGCATGTTAAAGATAACGGATCATGTTATTTTTCCCTGGGCCTGGAAGATGCCTCCCGGTCCGACCTGAATTTTTTAAAAAAAGTCTGTTTTATAGCTCAGGAAGAAGGGGTGGACAGAATTCGCTTTGCCGATACTTTAGGGGTGATGGACCCTATCTCCATGTTTAAGACTATTGAAAGTCTACGATCTCAACTCAACGTGAATATCGGCGTTCACGCTCATAATGACTTCGGCATGGCTACGGCTAATGCGATAAGTGCAATAGCTGCCGGGGCGGACTTTGTAGATGTTGCTATAAACGGCCTCGGGGAACGGGCCGGTATTGCATCATTAGAAGAGGTGATAGCCTTTATGGCAAAGAGAAAAGGCATAAAGAAGTATAATCTGAAGTATCTCCATTGCCTTTCCGAGTATGTCTCAGAGGTTTCCAATGTCCCTGTTTCTGTAAAGAAACCTGTTGTGGGTAAAGATATCTTTACATGTGAATCGGGTATTCATATTGACGGCCTGATCAAGAATCCCTCAAACTATGAACCGTTTAATCCTTCAGAGGTCTGTTTGGAAAGAAGACTCATAATCGGTAAGAAAGCAGGGACGAATGCACTTCGTTATAAGTTTGAAAGCTTGGGCATTAAAACAGAAGATCATATTCTGGAGAAATCATTGGTCATAATCAAGGAAGAGTCTTCCCTTTTAAAAAGGGGTCTTACGGATGAAGAGCTGTTGAGCCTGTATACCAGTTTATAAATATTGAATCAGTCAGGTGAGACCTTGAAGGTTTTAAACCAGGAATCATTAACCGTTTAAGATTCTTTATATTTTCACCAACTTGTTCCCCGACTTAAACCTGATGGAAGGAAGCTAGTAAAATCAGGGCTCGAAGTCCGAAGCTGCATCATATCCGGACTATGTCACCCGTTTCATGGAAATGGCATCCAGGGGGCAAGTCTCAATACAATCCCAGCATCCCATGCACATGTCCTGGAAAATCATAGGGGGTTCAAATGGCCCGTCAATCTGCTTGATCACCTTATGGGTACAGGTAGCAACAGCCGGACAAATCCCGCTTTCAGGGGCGCATTCCTTGGGGTCGCATATTGCATAGTCAACCAGGGCAAATACTTTTTTGGGTTGCATATTCATTTCTCAGCAAGGGAAATCAGGATGTGGTTAAGTTGTTAAGCTGATATAGTTATTTCCGTAACATTACAGCGTCGATGTTTTCATATGCTTTCATCATGAAAGCCTGAATTTGTCCAGTGCTTCTTTTCTATGCCGCCAATCGGGCATGCAACGCGTCAAAAGTGAGTAAAAGGCTTTTGAATGATTATGGTTTTTCAAATGGCAGAGTTCATGCATGATCACATACTCTATGCAATGCACAGGCACCTTCACCAGATTTACATTGAGGGTAATCCGGCCTGAAGGGCTGCAACTTCCCCAGCGTCTTCGCATGAGGCGTATCACCATATCCGGTTCGGGAATCCCATGCCGGGATGCAATGCGGTAACACTTTTCCATGTATCGTACCAAGGTTTCATGGGCCCTTTTTCGATACCATGCCTCCACAGACTTTTTTACGCTTTGAGTATCTTTCTTGTCTTCCACCCAAATACATAGGAAACGTCCCAATAGTTTTGCAGACCGCTTAGAATCGTTTTCGATTTTTAAGCGGTATTGCCGCCCCAGATATACCAAGGTTTCTCCACTTAAGTATCGTTTCGGCATGGGTAAAGGGTGGTAGCTTTCCAGCTTATCGAGGGTTTTGATAATCCATGCCGCTTTCCTATTTATCGCCTTTTTGACCTCTTCGACACTGGCGGAATTTGGGGCAAATATATCCACCGTCAACTCAGGAGATACCACAATACGCAAACGTTTCCTATCTGTGCGATGAAGGCAGTAAGGAATTTTTCGAGGCCCGAATTCAATGAGGTGCTGCGCGGAATTAATCTTCATTGGCTATAGCCACCTCTATACATCTATCAATAATTGCGTCATGATCGTTCAAAGAGAGTTCAAACCCGTGCTCTTCGGCCACTTCAAAGAGGATGTCATCTATCTCCCCTCGCATTTTTTTGATAGCGTCTTCATTTGTACTCCAATCCCGGATTTTGTGCTTTGCAATCTTCTCCACAATTCGAAGGGCAATTTCCGTCCCGGGTTTTTCATCTTTTACAGCATATTCGACCATGGGCTCTTGGATACATCCATAATACCGGCGCGCCATGTCATTTCCAATAAGATCATAGGGGACTTCATCGTCGGTGTGTGTAACCACCTTTGTGGATATATCCTTAATCTTTTCCAGGGCTTCAAGGGCCTGTAACCTGCCCTGATGATATGCCTCGATCACCTCTTTCAGCAGCTTGGAGAATTTCATGTAAAAAGCCGGGTCCTTTGCCATTTCCTGTTCAATCACGTGCCTTGTTGCCGAGGCTATCATGTCGGCTTTTGCACCTGCGCTCTCCCCATGATCTTCAAGCGCCTGCCGGCGCTCTTTTTCGTCGAGGAGGTTGATGGGATCGCAGAGTTGCTCCACTTCACCGGCTCCAACATGTGTATCGATCAGCTTTTTAATCCTTGGCTCGTATTCAGAAAAATTAATTACTTCCTGGTACCGCTGTGTGACGGCCGCTCTCAGGTTCTGGAAGAATTTGAGGTCTGATTTGTATTTATTTATGACTCTTGGTGATGCCGTTTCAAGGAAATGAGCAGATGAGAGTGCGAGTGAAAGCGTGCGGGCGAAAAGACTGAATCTCTCGTAAAATTTGTTTCTGAGTTCAGTTTCCCGAAGGTGTACTTCATAAACTTCCGGATCTTTGGCACCCTTCACAGGCTCGAATAATTCCCACAGGTTGGAATGGAGTTGGGGCAATTCTGCCGTCCGGTCGGCAATGTAAGTGACGGTATCCTCCAGGTCCTTCCGGTCATAGTCAGCGAGCCGGCTGTAGAAATCGATCGCCTCATCCAGCTCCTGGATGACGCCGCTATAGTCAAGAATTATCCCGTATTCCTTTCCCTCATGCAGACGGTTGACACGGGCAATAGCCTGGAGCAGGGTATGCTCTTTTAATTTGCGGGCAAGATAGAGAACCGTATTGCACGGCGCGTCAAAACCCGTAAGAAGTTTATCGACGATAATAATGATTTCCGGGCTGTCACCGTGTTTAAAGGCATTAATAATCTGTTTGTTATAGTTCTTTTCAGACCCATAGCGATCCATCATCCTCTGCCAGAAACTTTTCTGCTTTTGAGACGGCTCTGTGCCGTTTCCCTCACCTTCGTATGTGGAAGGTGCGGATATCAGGATCTCCGTTGAAACTAAAGAGAACTCATCCAAAAAATCTTTATATTGAAGAGCCGTTTCCTTGTCAGGGGTGACAAGCTGTCCCTTAAGGCCTGTGCCCTGATAAGCCGTCGTGTAGTGGAGGCCGATGTCCCATGCAATCATGCGGACCTTTTGTGTAGCCTTGTTGAGCTGGCGCTCCGTGGAAAATTTCCTCTTCAGGTCAGCGCTCTGATCATTGGTGAGGCCCAGGGTGATTTTCTCAAACCAGCTATCGATTGCATTTCCGTCCACCTTTTGGGGCACATGCCGGGCCTCATAAAGGAGGGGGACAACCGCCTTGTCTTCCACGGCGCGTGAAATGGTGTATGGAGGTTTAAAGAGATCTCCAAACTGAGAAAATGTGTTTCTTTTCGCTGATTTTGCCAGAGGTGTGCCTGTGAATGCAATAAAACAGGCCCCTTTCAAAGCCAGACGCATACGGGCATGCTGTTCATGATATTGGCTGCGGTGTCCTTCATCCACAAGAACAAACGTATCCCGGCCAACATGGCTCAATATCTTGTTGGAGGAAGCTGTGGTAAATTTATGAATAAGTGTGGTTATGACATGCGTACGATGATCAAGTATAAGCCCTGTGAGATGTTTTCCCGTTTTCGCCTGTTCCGGTTCCAGGCCACATGCTCGAAATGTGCTCCAGATCTGATCGTCCAGATCGATGCGGTCGGTAACCAGTACGATCTTGGGGTTCAAAATATCAGGATGCAGGGCCAATGATTTTGCGAGCATAACCATGGTCAGTGACTTGCCGCTGCCCTGAGTATGCCAGACTACGCCTCCAGGGCGGGGCTTGTCGCAAGGCGCCTGTAAGGCCCGCCTCATAATATCATGAACTGTAAAGTATTGCTGATACCGGGCGATCTTCTTTATTCCATTATCAAACAGGATAAACTTATAGGCCAGTTCAAGAAGCCGCTCCTGACGGCACATGGAATAGAGCAGCCTATCCTGATCGTAGATTTCACGGCCCTGCTCCAAAACAGTTAAATAAGCATTGCGAACATCTTTAAAGGGGCCGGACAATAAATGGTTTACAGCGCGGCGATCCATTGCTTTATTTAATAAATTCCGGATCGGGTTATCCGGGTTTTCTTCTCTCCACACTGTCCAGAAAGGTCGCGGTGTGCCTGTAGTCCCGTACCGAACCTTATCACGCGCCAGGGCCATGAGTATCTGGCAATAGAGAAAAAGTTGCGGTATGCCGTCTTTTGTCTGATAGTCGGCAAGCTGCTCAATGGCAAGGTCAATAGGTTGCTTTTTGGTCTGAGTGTATGCCGAACGCTTGCACTCCATGACAACAAGCGGTATACCGTTTACGAATAACACGATATCGGGCACATAATGTTTTTGGTACCCAATCCGTTCAACTCTGTATTCAGCCGTGCAGTGAAAGGAATTTCTCTCAGGATTTTTCCAGTCGATATATTCAATAGTGAAACTCTTTGTGTCTCCCTCAACCGTTTGCGGTACGCTTGTCCCAAGACATAAGAGATCATAGGCCTGTTCATTCTGGTGTGTCGCGCCCGTGGCCCTGAAGGCCTTAAGCGCCTGCACAGCATTCTGGATAGCGTTTTCAGTAAATGGGTGGGTTTTGCCTTTAAACTCATAACAGCAGTTGTTGCGAATATGGTCCAAAAGTATCGGCTCCAGGATGGATGAACCCAGTCGCCCTCCCCGCAGATTGACTGTTTCTTCAGGAGTCAGGTATTCCCAGCCCATCTGGATCAATATCTGGAGCGCAGGAAGCTGAGATTGAACCTTCTCCAGATAGCTTGGCAGTTTCTGTTCCGGACTTCCGTAAGGTGTCTGCTTTTCCATATCCTCTTCCTATGGTTTGGCCCGGTTTTTTCTTTATTAGTCCTTGGAATGCTTGGCCATTTTTCCCGGGCAACCGATAGACTTCCATGGTAACCTACACGGTGACTTCTACTGTTAATCCTCTTTTTCTTTTTTAAGCTTTTTCAGTATCTTTTCCCCAGTAGAAGTCAAACGATATTTTTGAAGTCGACTTCGTGGCTTATCAGGAATTGTCATTTCGATTAAACCCAGCTTCACGGCGACTTGCTGGTAGTATTCTCTGAAGTGTTTTTCATCCTTAAGCCCCAATTTTTTCTGGATTTCCCCTCTCGTCATTTCTCCCGTTATAGCCGTAAGCATTTTTTTGACTTCGGGGGTGACTTCGGGGGTGACTTCGGGGGTAGTTTTCAAGGCCTCGTCAAAGACAGGATGAATAGGAAACTCGACAAGGAAGAAGGTTCGATCGTTATCTGTGTGAAATATGGGTTCAGGAGATCCATTTTTCCTGATTTCACGCAACATCTTCGGGATGCCGGTTCCACGCCCTTCAGTCATTTCAAGTTCTTTTAAGAACTCACCAACCCTGCGGTTACGATAACGGCGTGAGAGAAAACGAAATTCGCGCATGTCCCTGTCGCGGATAGAGCGGTCAGGTCCCGGAAAACTGCCGATAGTAATGGAATCCGGCAGAATCCTCACCTCAACAGGCTCTCGTATTTCATAGGATCGATGATACACCGCGTTGCACAGGGCTTCTTCTATGACCGGGAAAGGGTAGTTGAAAAACCGGCCCGCTTCGGGCCGGTCAGGATATTTTATAATCTTTTCCTCTATGACCATGGACTGAATATGGGAAAGCGCATCCTGCAGCATGACATGAAGCGGTCCCTTGAAAGTCTTTTCAGTAAAAGAATCCGCCTCAGGCCCCTCAGGAAAATGAACAACATCGATCTGTGTCTGGGGAAAGAATTGAGAAGGTGCGTCATTAAAAAACATCAGGCCGACGTTTTTCGGTCGCAACGATTCATCCGGACCTTCGACAATATTCATTTGCCTGCAAAGCCGGATGAAATCCATTTCAGCCGATTCAGGAAAAAGATCGCTTTTGACCTGTTTAAGATAGGCCCGAATTAGTCCTAGATCCAGGTCTTCCAGAGTGGCCCTTTGATTCATTCGGTCATCAAACGGGACATTGGCTGCCAGCGATATCAGCTCGATCTCATCCTGTTGTCTGGCCCGAACCGTCAAAGAGCCTTTTCGGATATAATATCCAAATTCCCGCTCGCCTTTTGTTAAGGATACCGGTGACTTGTACGGCCTTGTCTGCCCACCGGCCGCCCAGAGCACAAGGATATGTTTTCCATCAATGTCGTAAGGAGCAATGATGGGATGATAGTAGGGAACCATCCTGTAGCCAAGCTCCACGATTTCCTTTTGTATGGTATCGATTTGCTTAACCGGCAATCCGGCAGGAGGCAGAACCGGCTGTCCATCGTCCTCATCTACGCCTATGATTATGTAGCCGCCGCCCAGGTTATGAAAATCATTCGCAAACGCACACATGGTGTGCAGCACGGCTTTAGGATTCCACCCTTTCTTAAACTCAAGCCGCTCCCATTCAACCGTGCGGGCGGTCAACAAGTCGTTGATATTGATAGGAAGCTTCATAATTTTACCCGCACCTCGCCGGTCAGCAATTTCTGCATCAGCCCGCGCTTTTGTTTTTCGAGGGCTGAAAGCTTGTTTTCAAGGATATCAATTTGTTCATCAGCTATAGAAATAACTTCAAAGATACGCTGTTGTTCTTCCAAAGGTGGTATGGTGATCTTAATTTTTTTTACAGAGCCGTTTGTTAATCCGAACCGAGTGACGCCATTCGCAATTCGTACAAATTGATAATGTACTTGATCCGTCGTTAGCAAGTATGAGAGAAATGGACCGTAGATTTTCGCAGGATGTGGTCGAATAATAGCAAGGTGATATCCGCATACAATATCTTCAGCATCATCTGCAACATAACAGGGAACAGCAATATCCTCTGCAATTTCCGAATCCTTTGTGATTATTACATCATTCTTTACAAGTTTATACTTTGCTATCTCAGTATTTGTTGCAGTTGCTTTCATTAGATTCAGGTCTTTAGTAATTTGGTCATTGTAATATACATCTGTATAATTGCAAAGACGCACCGATATTTCGTTGTGATTTACCTTCTTGTCTACGTTACTGAAGTTTATGGTTGCCAAATCCCCAAGTAAAAACTCTTCCCATGGCTTGAAGAATCCCGGCAGTCGCTTAATGCCAGTGAGGAGTTGCTGCATCAGAGCTTTCTTGCGACGCTTTTTGGCATCAATGAGCTTTCGCGTCTGCTCTATTGCCTTGTCCCAAGTGGAAAGGATTTCGGCTATTCTTTTCTGTTCAGAAAGATTAGGCAAAAGGATTATCGCATTTTTTATCGCACTTAATGAAAGGCCAAATCTTGTAACTCCACTAGCTAATTTGCTGAAAGAATTTCTTATTATTGATAACCCAAAAAGTTTATTGAGATATTCACCATAAATATTATTTCTTTTTGGCCTGATGATCGCAAGATGGTAACCACAAATAAGATTTGGGAATTCATCTTTAACAATAGCTGATACTGCGATGTCTAAATTGGTTTCAGAATCCTTGGTTATGATAACATCCCCAGATTGCAATCTATATTTCTTGATTTCATTTTCTGAAGCGGTCGCTTTCATAAAATTTATATCAGGTTTAATATAATCGTTGTAATAGACATCTGTATAATTGCATAGAAGTACATCAACCTCGTTGGGATTGTTTTTTTTATCAACATTACTAACGAATACGGTTGCAATATCCCCCAAAGAAGCAGTTTCCCACTCGTCAGGTATCCACCCCACCTTAGTCTTCTTATATCCCGGTCTGTTTTCGTTGCGATCTTTCATCAGAATCCAAGTTCTTTGAGATAGCCATCCATTTTTTTGCGTGTCGATTCAAGTTTAGCCTCAATTTCTTCTATCTCTTTTTGAACAGCGGTAATATCGATCTCTGGTTCAGGCTCAAAGGTGTCCACATAGCGGGGAATATTCAGGTTAAACTCATTTTCCTCGATCTCTGCATAGCTTGCAAGATAGGAATATTTATCGATCGTCTTCTTCTTTCGAAAGGTATGAACGATTTTTTCAATATCCTGTTCCCTGAGCCTGTTTTGATTGGTCCCCTGCTCAAACTCACGGCTCGCGTCGATAAATAAAACCTTTCCTTTACCGTTAACCTTGCGGGACTTATCAAATATCATAAGCGCTGCCGGAATACCTGTGCCGTAAAACAGGTTCGCGGGAAGGCCGATGACAGCATCAAGCAAGTTCTCTTTGAGCACGGCTTCCCGAATTTTGCCTTCCTGGCCTCCCCGAAACAACACACCATGGGGCACAACCACGCCTACACGCCCCTTTCCCTCCATGGCCGTTGCCAGCATGTGAAGAATAAAGGCCCAGTCACCCTTGCTTTTTGGGGGTATCCCGCGAAAGAACCGACCGTATCGATCTCCGGCGGCGATTTCCTGGCCCCACTTGTCCAGGCTGAAAGGGGGATTGGCAACAACCACGTCAAATTTCATCAAGGCATCACCCTCAGCAAATTGAGGATGCCTTATGGTATCTTCCCATTCAATTTTAGAGCTGTCCATACCATGGAGGAACATGTTCATCTTACAAAGGGCCCAGGTGCTGCCGTTCATCTCCTGCCCGTAAAGGGAAAAGTCATCTGAACCTACCTGCCTGGCCGTTCGTATCAACAGGGAACCGGAACCACATGCAGGATCGCATATCCGGTCACCCGGCTTGGGAGCAACCAGCCGGGCGAGCGTCTCTGATACTTCCGCCGGTGTATAAAATTCTCCGGCCTTTTTCCCCGCCGTAGCAGCGAAACGCGCGATCAGGTATTCATAAACATCTCCGATAATATCCATATGACCGACGGCTTCCGGCCTGAGATCCAGGGCGACAAGGTCTTCCAGCAGGTTTTTTAACCGCGTGTTACGCTGGCGCGCCTGTCCCAGGTTGGCCTCGCTGTTAAAATCAATATTTCTGAAAACATTATGGAGTTTGCTCTTGTTGGCATCTTCAAGATGCTCAAGTAAGATATTGATCAATTCACCTATATTTGCTCTGCTTCGTCTTTCAAAAAGGCTGTCAAAGGTCGCAGGGAATTTATCTTCAATGTTCCCTTTTTGATCCTGGATTTCAATTTCCGGGATAATAAAACGCTCCAGGCTTAATTTCCGCTGAATACGAATTGTATTCCCTTTGTATTTCTTCTCGTATTCTGCCAGTCTGGATTTATGAATGTCACTAAGATACTTCACAAAAAGCATCGTGAGTATGTAATCCTTGTATTGGGCAGGATCAATAACACCACGAAACGTGTCGCATGCCTGCCAGACCTTATTAAAGATTCCATTGCGTTTTTGATTGTCGTTCATTGTGCTTCTCCATTCTCCATAGATCAACATCCACTGATCAGCTTGAGGCATGAGGCTGTTATAAGCTGTTTCCGTTTTTCGGCTAAACTGTTGATCAAATCCACTTCTTCTCTTCTAAGCGCTTCCAATGCCACTATTTTTTCCTGAATTTTCCGGTTCGGCAGGGGGATATCAATATTTTCCAAAACACTGCGCCTGACAACCGGCATGTGCACGCCCCTTCCGGAAAGCCTTTGAAAATAGTGTACAGCCGGAGCCTGATTCATATACCAGCACAGGTACTCCGGCAAGAGCTTTTCATCCGAAACACGCACTATGAAAAAACAGGCCGCTGCCAAAGCTGGTTTTGGTATATGAGCTATTAAAGCCGCGTAATTTTTGGCCCCTCTTGCCATGACCACAATATCTCCTTTTGTTAAAATCCAGTCCTTTTTAGACAGGGCCGGGTAGAACTTAACCAGATCATCTTTTTTGTAAAATAAGTGCCGACCATCCACATTTCTGGCCTGAAGGAGAAAATGTGAGCCGTCTTGGTGAGGTTCAATTTTACCGCGAGGCAGGTGTCCGCTCTGAATTATAGCAATGCGTTTTAGTTTCATTCTAAAATTAATTATCACAGTATAATGAATACTGCAATAAAAATGTTGACTTTTATTTTAGGATGCGATATATAATATCTTGCAAAATAAATTAGCGTGGAGGATATCAAATGCAATTAAACGAAAATCAAAAATTTCAGGTAATGCTTACCGAGCTTCAGGAACGCTACCAGGCATCCCATAAAATTCGGGAACGGAGCGTTCAGTTTACACTCTGGATTTCAGGTATGGCCATCGGCTTGGGCTGGCTATTGATCAGCCAGGCAAACCTCTTGAATTCACAGCGATTTGCTTTGACACTGTTAATTTTGGCCCTTTTTGCCGGCACCCTCTATTTTATATGGAGCCTCAGGAGCGGGTTTAACAACAATCGAAACACATTGATCAGGTGCGAAAAGGCATTGGGGCTTTACGATGCAGACCTTTATATGAAAGGTTTTTCAATTTTGCCGTCTGAATACCGCGGCACCAAAATAAAATGGAACGATCATTTTTGTACCTTGTGCGTCTGGTTGATCATTGTTGCAGTAGCCCTTCTTATTCTGACCTGGTCACCCGCTCATTCGGACAGGCAACTCAATACTCAAACCAAAATCGAACAAATGAAAAAGGAGGGTAACTCTAATGGCTGATTTAAACAAAGAGATGAAAAAATTTTATGGAATAATCGCGCTGTCGTTCCGGAAAAATGAATCCTTGCGTAAATCCCGTGATGCCATTCGAGAACGGATCCGCAAATACTTTCGGGACACCCTTAATGTTCTGGTGCCGAAATTTCAAGGGCAAGGATCTTATTCCATGCACACCATGATCAAACCGATTGATGGTGAATTCGACATTGACGATGGGGTCTACCTGCAGCACCTGGACGCGTATGACATTGATAATTGGCCCACCCCGGCAACCGTGCATCAATGGGTGTTAAAAGCAACCGATGAGCACACCAATGAAAAATCAATTGATAAACAAACCTGCGTGCGGGTCCGATTTGCAGGCGAATACCATGTGGATCTGCCGGCTTACGGAATTTTAAATAATGATTATCTGTTGGCCGACAAGGGACCGAAGGATTGGCATCCCAGCGATCCCAAAGCTATAACCGACTGGTTTTTAAACCAGGAAGGAGATCAGCTCCGTAGGATCGTCCGTTATTTAAAGGCCTGGGCGGATTTTCAGTCCGGACGGATCGGCAACATGCCCAGCGGTTTGATTTTAACGGTATTGGCAACCCATCACATTCAAGCCGATGATCGGGATGACATTGCTTTGTCAAGGACAGTCACCGCTATATCCAATAATGCTAATCTTGTGTTTGTTGTATATAACCCGGTGGACGGATCGGAAGAATTGACGGCCCGATTAAGTGAAGAGCAGAAACTGCGTTTTCAGGGTGCAATCCAGAAGTTTTCAGATGATGCCGCCAAAGCAATCGATATCGATGATCTGGAAAAAGCATCCAATCTTTGGCGAAAACAATTTGGGGACCGATTTCCTTTGGTTAAAAGAGAAGAAAACGAGAGTCAAAGACGAGAAAATGCCGCTAAAGTCGCCGGAGTATATGCAACTAAAAACCCTGCAAAACCCTGGGGATGGGATTGATGGGCAATTGGTATCAAAATAACCGGCGTTTGTTCCGGGAGGAAAGGCAGGCCTTGGCTGCCGCCTGTCCCCTATTAAGATTTACGATCGCAATCCCAAACTTTAAAATAAATGATGCCGTTTATGTCAAGGCTGAATGCGCCGTGGTCCACGGTACGTACAGTATTCATGTACCCGATACGGATCGTGACATCGAATACGGCATTGTTATTGTTTTCCCAAACGATTACCCCAAACATCCGCCGGAATTGTTTTGCAATGATCCGAAGCTGCCGATAAATAATATTGATCGCCACATCATGAAAGACGGCGCTGCATGTTTGGGTGTAAGGTCGGAAATGAACAGCCGCTGGCGTTCAAACCCAACCATTGTTTATTTCATTGAAAATATGGTTGCGCCTTTTTTAGTATGGCAAGAGCATTTTGATGCATTTCAAGAACCCCCGCCTTGGGGGGAACGTTCTCATTTTGGCAGGGGCATTCGTGAATTCTATGCTGAATTATTGGGTATGCCGGTCGAAGCTGATATCATCGGTTTCATGAATCTGCTTGCCAGGAAAAATCATCCGAAAGGTCATGAACCCTGCCCCTGCAATTCTGGAAGTCAATTGCGCAACTGTCACCGGGATCGTATTAGAGAGGCTCGGCAACAGGTTGATTGGCAGGATGTCCAACATGATTTACATAGCATAGTAAATGAGAAAGAGAAAAAATCATCAATGAAAGAGGTATGATAACACCGGATATGTCTCTTCGTCTTGCACCAGCCTTTGATACGACACCTGAGTTGTGAAGGAATGAGTAAAGGATTTATGGCGGGCCTGACAAATATCAAAGGATTGGTAGAAAGTCAATTCGCTTTCCCCACAACAATTCCACACAAATGGAGAAACATCTGAAACCGCGGAGTTGCCGGGTTCTACTCAAGCTCAAAACATACCGTTTGCCGCCTGCCGTCAATATGCGATTAAGCTCTGAGCCCGCATGGAAAAGGAAAGGCCGCGGACATCAACACAATAAAGCCGGTTTGACGGGCTTTCCGACCTATGATAACGACAAACTTAATTTAATAGCCCTGTCTACCTCAACCATCTTCTCAATACTCAAGCTGCCAAGGCGCTTTTCCAATCTTTCTTTAGAGATGGTGAGTATTTGACTTGTCTTAATGATGGAAGAGCATTTGAGACCACCTTCCGGAGATCTGATTTCCACGTTCATGGGATACAACCTTACTGTATTTGAGATTGCAGCCACGATAGTTGTCGGTGCTTTCTCATTGCCGATATCATTTTGAATGATGAGCGCCGGCCGCATGCCGGCCTGTTCACTTCCTCTGGCGGGATTCCAGTTCACCATCCATACCTCACCTCGCCTGGGATAATCTTTCACTTTAAAATCTCCCTTTGGGCTTCAAAGGATTCCTCTGCAATTTCCTTATCCTCTTCAAACATCTCTTCATAGCCTTTCGCCATAAGAGCTTCAGACTCTTTTTTAAGCCAAAGGCTAAAAGCCTTCTGCGCAATTTGGCTTTTTGCTATCCCATAAGTTTTTGATGCGCTCTCGATAGCTGTATAGATTTCTTCATCAATGGTGAGACTGACCTTTCTTTTGGTTCTCATTTTATGCCCCCATTTTACCATATAAATAATGAATAGTATATATCCTCCTAATTATCGTGTCAACCGGGAAATCCTCAACCATTGAAGTCTGTTCGTCCTTATTTTCAAAGAGTCGGACAGGTGCAGAGACAAGGCGTTTCAGCCTGAAAATGTAGTGATATTATCCGAGGGCTGAACCACAATGGCAAGTGGTAACCCTGCAGCGTGCTGTGGGGTATGCGAGCGAATCTAAAAACTGTTCCTGGACCGCCCAGGCATCTGCGGTCAAAATATATTGAGCGAGAAGGGGAAGAAGCATTGGCGGGATACAGTATGGGCGTATGTAACCGGGAATTGCTGGAATTAATAGAACCCCTGTTCTATTGATTCCCAGCAATTTTCAGGTTTCAGGTGCCAGGAACGAGAAAAAAATCTGAAATGTGAACACTGACACCTGAAGCCGAATTTTAACGTGTACTACTCAGGCGTGAAAGCGAGAAATGTCTTCATCTTTTCACCTTCTCCCCTGTGAAGAAAGGCAACGGTCAAAGGGGTCCCCACTTTTATCGTCTCCGGATTTTTAGTGTCCACCCCTTCAATCCGTGCATCGACCTTTGTGCCTTCTTCCAGCCCGACCACTCCGACGCAATACGGGTTATTTCTGTCGAAACCTTCATCTATCATGAATTGAGGCCCCACATGAATACAGGTAAAGGCCAGTAAATTGCCCTTTCCTTTCATCTCGATCCACTCCATGTCGGACTCAGAACTATAACATTCCGTGCATAGGGAACGGGGAGGCGTGTAAACTGCCCCGCACTTCTTACATTTGGAGCCCATAAGCTTCTCTTCGTTTAAATACTGATTGAATGAGATATCACTCAAAGGTCTCTCTTCCATAACGTTACCTCCTTTCCAGAATAGTGAATGTGCATGTGCCGCCTGTGCCTCCCAGGTTATGGGCAGCCCCTATTCTCAAATCCTTTATGGGAACCTGCCGTTCACCCGCCTGGCCCCTCAACTGCTTCCAGACTTCAAAGAGCTGGGACACACCCGTAGCTCCCACAGGGTGTCCTTTGCATTTCAGCCCTCCGGATGTATTAATAGGTTTCTTGCCGTCAAGTTTTGTCAGGCCCTCTTCAACGGCTTTGTATCCTTCTCCTTCGTTGAAAAATCCCAGATCCTCAATATGAATCAATTCCGCTATGGAAAAACAATCATGCACTTCGCTGAACTGAATATCTTCGGGCTTCAGTCCCGACATGGTGTATGCATCTTCCGCGGCCTTCTTCGTGGCTTCAAAAGAGGTAAGGGATGTTGATGAATGAAAACCCCGGCCACTTCCCTGGCCCATCCCTGCCACATAAATGGGATCGTCTGTAAAGTTTTTAGCTATGTCTTCGGCAACCAACAATACACAACTTGCTCCGTCACTTATAGGACAGCAATCGAAAAGACGTAATGGCCAGGCAACCACGGGGTTTGCGGACGGATCCCCCAGAAAACCCTTCTCATCTTTCCAGTCTGGTACAGGCTTGCCCTTTTTCTTTAAGCTCGCAGCTTTTGATCTCATAAGGTCTCTGATAGAGACCCTGTACTGCCCTTTTGGATTGAGGGGAGCGTTGTTGTGGCTTTTTATGGTAACGTTCATAAGGTGTTCGTGACTTGCTCCATGTTTTGCGAAATACGCGGTAGCTATGGTCCCGAATACACCCGGAAAGGTGAACCCGACCCTGCCTTCATAGGGGACGGTCGCAAGGGCCAGACCTTCTGCAACCTCGGTTGTGGAACACTTTGACATGTCTTCCACACCGCCCACCAGCACCATGTCATAGTATCCTGAAGCAATCGCGAATATCCCTTCACGAAAGGCAAGGGCGCTCGATGCGCAGGCGCCTTCCGTTCTTGTGGCCGGTTTCGGTATCGTTCCAATCACATCCGATATGAGCGGCCCCCAGTGAGACTGATGAACGAAAAAATCGTTTGTAAAATTACCGAGATAGAGTGCCTCTATATCGTTTGGATCAATCCCCTTATCAACCGACGAAACCATGTCTCTAAAAGCCTCTGAAAAGAGATCTTTTGAGTCTTTGTCGGAAAACATGCCGAAATTAGACATACCTGCCCCTACAACGGCCACGCCCCTTCCAAGTTTTCTCGTTTTCTGCATACTTTCACACCTCCATTTCAACTCATTTTGTAACTTTAAAAGTTACATTCCTTAAAAACTTTCGAAACTGTACGGTAACCAAAGAGCCCACTCTTAATGACACTTTATTCAATAGTATAGTTTGAACTTTCAATTACTTCTCATCAAGATTTGGTAGACAGGAAGCATCCATATGGTGTCAGAATCTTATATAATGACACTGAACAAGTGGTTGTTCTAGATTCTATAGATTACGAGGGATCTCATCTCTTCAACGGTCTTTGCGAGAATATTCTTCATGTTATTCTCTTTTTATACCAAAAGTCAAGCAATTGTGAAATTACCTTTGTAGACATGTATTTGAATCACCGGAACACACTCTATAAATATCTTGAAAAACGTTTGCACGGTCTGGAAATTTCCAAAATAAACTCAACCAGTACCCTACCAGTCTCTAAATGTACCGGTCTTACTTTGGACATTCTGCTCAAAGATGAGCATATTGAGATAAGCAACTTTAAGCATACTGATTCTGCTATGATAAGGTCTGTTCTTCTTTCATCGCTGCACGAATTGGAACAGTATATCTATGATAGGCAGTGCTGCCCTTCAGCATCGGTTTATGGCTAAGTGCCTGTTTTCATAGCTCGTTAAACGAAAACCTATATACAAGGGTGATTTGGCATGAGTATTGCTAAAACTAGATCTAGGAGTTAGTACTCTAACAGATCCGAGCACTCATGGAGCGACATCTCTTTGATATTTCTATAAGAATGAAACCGAATGAGTCGGTGTAAAGGCTGGAAGATACCTCCCGGTCTGACCTGAATTTTTGAAAAAAGAGCTTTCATTAGCCTAGGAATAGGGGGTAGACAGGATTCGGTTCTCCGATATTTTTTGACTGGCTGTTGCCCAAAGGAAAAATTCCTTTGAGTGGTCATCAAAAGATTTTTTGTTTATAAATCTTGGCAAAGCGGAACTTTAGCGATTTAAACTGTTTGATCCCCAATGGGCGAGTTTTAAAATCGTTTGGAGTAAGCCTTATTCAAGTATAAAAAAACATTTTGGGCAAAGCGAAAAGGAATTATTCTTTTAGACAACAGGCCCTTGAGTGATGCCCCTATCTTAATGTTTGAAACTATGGAAAGTTGATGAAATTATGCTTGAGATGGATGACTTAAAAACACGAAATCGTTTGCCCATGCTTTCATAGACGTTGATTTTATCAAGGAAAATTCCACAATGCCAGTCATCAGAATTGCTCAGGCACAAATAAATACACTTGTTGGAGGGTTTTCGGAAAACATAGAAAAAATCATCGATTTCATCGAGAAGGCGCGAAATCAAGATACGGATATCATCACCTTCCCTGAGCTTACTGTATGCGGATACCCTCCTGAAGACCTTCTTTTGAAGTCTGAATTTTTAAAGGAAAACCTCAATGCAATTGAACATATCAGACAACAGACAAAAGATATTGCAGTAGTCGTCGGTTATGCCGATTTTTGCAATTGTGAAGTATATAATGCAGCGGCAATCATACAGAATCAGAAGTTGGTGAAAACATATCATAAGGTTGAGCTTCCCAACTATGGACCCTTTGACGAAAAACGTTATTTTAAGCGTGGGTTACGTTCTCTTGTCTTTGAAATGAATCGGATATTCTTTACGGTCACTATATGCGAGGATATATGGATCGAAGGTGGCATTTCGGAACATTTTGCCGGAAAGAGTAGGGCAGATATCATATTAAACATTTCAGCATCTCCTTTTCATATGGACAAGGTAGGAATTCGTTTAAGGATCGTGGATCGTTTTGCCAAGAGTACGAACGCATTTGTATGTTTTAACAATCTTGTCGGAGGGCAAGATGAATTGGTATTTGACGGAGGAAGCTTCGTTATGAATCCTCAAGGCAAGGTTATAGCGAGGGCAAAACGATTTAAGGAGGATTTTCTCATTACTGATATCCAAATCGGTCGTGATAAAGGGTCGCTTAAAAGTACCGGGCCATACGATCCCAAAGAAGCCTTAATTTCGTTGGAGTCCTATTCACATGAGCACAAGACAATTTTCGCTGGGATCCTGGCCAATGAATACGGAAGACTCGGTGAAGTGTATCAATGCCTCATTTTAGGCACTAAGGACTATGCTAAAAAGAACGGCTTTAAAAAAGTCGTGACCGGATTGAGCGGCGGAATAGATTCTTCCTTAACAGCGGTCATCGCAGTGGATGCATTGGGACCGGAAAATGTGGTTGGCGTAACTATGCCGTCTCAATATACTTCTTGCGAAACCCTGTCTGATGCGGAATTACTTGCAGAAAACTTGGAAATTCAATTGATTACGGTTCCGTTAAAAGATATTTATCGATCTTATGTTTATGCATTCAGGGATATTTTCAAAGATGAGGAGCGTGGAGTCACCTATGAGAACATCCAAGCGCGCATCCGTGGGAACATACTCATGGCTCTGTCGAACCGGTTTAGCTGGCTTGTACTTACAACCGGCAACAAGAGTGAGATTGCAGTCGGGTATTGCACCCTTTATGGCGATATGGCAGGGGGATTTGCAGTAATCAAAGATGTCCCTAAGACAATTGTTTACGAACTGTCGGAATACGTTAATGCATTGTGGGGACGCAATGTTATCCCTCAAAGCGTTTTGCAAAGACCTCCATCAGCGGAATTACGACCAGATCAAAGAGATGAAGACACATTACCCCCGTATTCCATTCTTGATAATATTTTAAGAGCATATGTTGAAAAAGACAAGCCCATAGACAGAATTATTCATTCTGGATTTGATCCTGACATAATAAATGATATTGTCCGTATGGTTGATCGTAATGAATACAAAAGAAGACAGGCTCCGCCAGGTATTAAGATCACACCGAAGGCATTTGGTAAAGACCGACGTTTACCGATCACAAACAGTTGCTTAAGAAATACTAAGGCAACCTCTGAATAACTCGGAATAACCTATTGATACCTTTACGGTGATATCTGTGAACAGAGAATTATATTGCGTCATGCCATTATGCCCCATTTTGAAAAGTATGCCCAGAAATAAGCATCTGGTGGTAAATAGCTTTACGGATAACGAATTCATCAACATATTAATCGAGGTCGTCCTCAGAAACTGCTCAGATTAGAGCATTATGTCTTTGGCAGATAGCTTTGCCAGTCTAGAGAAAAAATTATTAAATGCCTTATATTGAAGTCCTTAGATGAAGGCAGTAGTCTCCTTTAAGAAATTGGCATAGGTATTGTATTTTTGTATAAGCTTACAAAATACTAAATTACAATGGGTAGAAAGGTAAGGGCTGGCTCAACTCTTTTCAAAAAGCTAAGTTGTTACCAAAAAAGCAGTAAAACATCTTTTGGAAAACTACATTGGAATACCTCAAAGAGCACGTAAAAGAAAGCATCGTCCGATTGGGAAAAGAATACAGGAATGGATTGTATGGTCGTGAACTTGCAAGAAGATACTCTAGTGTTATGGATGAATGTCTCAAGAATATCTTTGTTGCTGACTCGTCTTGTAAGGGGAACACAGACAACAAAGGATATGCTATTGCAGCATTGGGTGGTTACGGTAGGGAAGAGCTGAGTCCTTACTCTGACGTAGACATCATGTTTTTAATACCGCAGAGGTTCACGGGCAGTATAGAGGATATCACAGGCAGGATGCTCTATCCCCTATGGGATGCCGGAATAACAGTTGGGTACTGTAACAGGACCCTGAAGGATTGTCTCAGCATGATGAAAGAGGATATTACAGTGAGGACCTCCCTGATGGAGATGCGCTATCTTATGGGCGACAGAGGTCTGTACTGTCGATTTCACAGATCAATCGTCAAGAATGCATTGTCTAAGGGCGTTAATTACTTTATCTCAGAACAGTTGAATGATATAGCCTCGAGGCGTAAGTATTATGGTGACTCTCTGTATTTGCTGGAACCCCATCTGAAAGAGGGGGAGGGTGGCTTGAGGGATATTCAGAGCGCCCTGTGGATAGCCAAAGTTGGGTTCCAGGCAAAGGAAATAGGTGAATTAGAGGCAAAGGGGGTGCTTTCTTCATGGGAGCTCTCTGTATTGAATGAGTCTGTTGAATTTCTGTGGAAGGTGAGGAACGGTCTCCATCTTGTAAGCGGTAGAAAAAACGATCACCTTGCCTTTGCGTATCAGGAGAAGATAGCAAAAGCTCTTGGCTACTATGGCCCTGATTCAAGGTTAAGGGTGGGACGATTCATGCACGACTATTATCAGTGTGCTGAGAATATAAAGTATCTCTCATCAGTGTTGATCGAGAGGTCACAGAGAAACCGAAGTAGGATGAAGAGAATCAGGAAGAAGGTGTCTTCTAAAAGGATGGACCACGGCTTTGAGATAAAGAACAACAGGATATCAATTGTAGATCCTGACCTTTTTAGGGAAAATCCCAGGCCTATGATGAAGGTATTCAGGTATTCTCAGAAACTGAACAAAGAAATCGACATCGATACCCAGGAACGTATTAGAGAGAATTTGAGCCTCGTAGATGAAGAGTTCAGGAATTCTATGGATGTGAACTGTTCCTTTATATCGATTCTGAGGGGAAAGAGAGGAGTTGCAAAGACTCTTAACACGATGCACAGGCTTGGATTTCTAGCCAGGTTTATCCCTGAATTTGCCAGTATAACCAGTCTTCCTCAGCCGTATTATTATCACGTCTATACTGTTGATATCCACACCCTCTTTGCTGTTGAGGAGTTTGAAAACCTTCTTTTGGATTCTTATAAAGGCTCCTTTCCCTTTCTCAGCAATTTAGTCAAGGAAGAAAACAGGGCAGAATTAATCTTTCTTGCTCTTCTCTTTCATGATTTGGGAAAGGCTTTCGATGCAGACCATGTGGAGAAAGGCGTAGAGATTGCCTATGCAATAGCGGATCGTATGAGACTTTCCAAAGAAGATACAGAGCTGATAGCTTTTTTGGTAGAGAATCACATCTACATGTCCAGTGTAGCTCAAAGAAGGGACCTGTCCGATGAGAATTTGATTATTCAATTTGCCCAAAAGATAGAAGGCGTGGATAGATTGAGGATGCTCTACATCCTGACCTTTGCGGATTTGAAGGCATCAAGGGCAGAGGCATTCAACTCATGGAAGGCCAGCCTTTTACAAGAGCTGTATATCAAGGCTTTCCATATCCTGGAAAAAGGAGACTTTGTTATGGAAGGTATGGTTGATGCACTCGAGAATATCAGAAATAAAGTCATAATAGAACTCCGTTCTAAAATGCCTATGGAAGAAATCAATTACAATTTTGATTTAACTCCATCTAGATACCTTCTCAATAATAGACCTGATATAATTTCTAACCTCATTTTATTGTGTTACAATCTGGACAATAAGGCCCTGGCCTTTGAGGTGCGGCATAAACTGAATAAAGGCTATTATGATATCTTTATAGCCACACCGGATTTTCATGGGCTGTTTTCTCAGGTTTGCGGTGTAATGGTTTATCACGGCATGAATATCCTCGATGCACAGATAGATACAAGAAGTGACGGGATCGCTATTGAGCTTCTTCGCGTGAATTCCCTGTATAACGATGAAAGTATAGATCAGCAAGAATGGGAGGCCATACGAGAAAATCTTGAAAGGGGAATAGATGGAAGGGTAAAAGTCGAAGAACTGGTCAAGAAAAAGGCGACGCATCTTCATTCTAAAACAAAGAGTATTCGGGATATCAAAACCATAATCCATATCGACAATGATTCATCAGACTTTTACACAGTGATCGATGTGGAGGCCAACGATCGATTCGGGCTTCTCTATTCGGTCACAAAAGCCATTTCAGATATGGGAATCTCAATCTATAGAGCAAAAATAGCGACTCGCCTTACGTATGTTACAGACAGCTTCTATGTGAGAGATATATTTGGCCAAAAGATTTACGATAAAAAAGAGCTGAAGAGGGTAAGGGAAAGCCTTCTCAATACATTAACAATATCAGGAGGAAGTTATGAAGAAGATTGAAACGATTATTAAACCCTTTAAACTGGATGAAGTTAAAGAGAAGCTAACAAAATTGGGAGTACAGGGGATGACCGTATCGGAAGTGAAGGGCTTTGGCCGTCAAAAAGGCCATACTGAAATCTATAGAGGTGCGGAATATGTAATCGATTTTGTGCCTAAAATAAAAATAGAAATCGTAATAGAGGATAGCATGGTTTCAAAGGTGGTAGAGACTATAGAGAAGTCTGCAAGGACCGGAAAGATCGGAGACGGAAAGATATTTGTCCTGCCAGTGGAAGAGGCAATTCGGATAAGAACAGGAGAGCGAAAAGAAGACGCTTTGTAATGGAGGTTAGATCGTATGTGTAAAAGATTATTTGAGTTATTACTTGTCTTGTCAGTTATTTTTGTCTGCAACATTTCAGCATATGGAGCTACAGAACAGCAGGTCTTGAATTGTGATTCAGGAAATACGGCATGGATGATGGTATCTTCTGCCCTGGTTTTGCTTATGTTACCGGGCCTTGCATTGTTCTATGCAGGGATGGTGAGGAGTAAAAATGTCCTTGCTACGATGATGCATAGTTTTTTGGCTATGGCGATCATCAGTATCCAGTGGGTTGTTATTGGATATACACTTGCATTTGGGCCAGATATAAGGGGTATAATCGGAGGCCTCGATTTTTTCTTATTAAATGGGATAAACCCTTGCACCCTACACGGAGACATCCCCCTTTATGTATTCATTATGTTTCAGGGGATGTTCGCCATTATTACCCCTGCACTTATCAGCGGTGCACTGGCAGAGCGAGTAAAGTTCAGCGCTTTTTTGCTTTTCATAGTTCTTTGGAGTACAGTTATTTATGACCCTATCGCTCATTGGGTCTGGGGCGAAGGGGGCTGGCTTTACAATATGGGGGCCCTGGACTTTGCCGGTGGGACAGTAGTTCATATATCCTCCGGCATTTCTTCGCTGGCTGCAATCATTATACTTGGTAAGCGGAAGGGATACCTTAAGGAAACATTGATCCCCCATAACATGACCATCACCTTGCTTGGGGCCGGACTTCTTTGGATTGGCTGGTTTGGTTTTAATGCAGGGAGCGCTCTCGCAGCAAACACCAGTGCAGGGCTGGCTTTTATCACCACGCACCTGGCCTCGTCATCTGCGGCCCTTTCATGGCTTTTATATGAATGGAAACATCAGGGAAGGCCGAGTGCATTGGGGTTTGCTTCTGGAATAGTAGCGGGTTTGGTTGCAATTACCCCTGCAGCCGGCTTTGTAAAACCGGGTCCGGCCATAATCATCGGTCTGGTTGCTGGAATCTTGTGTTACAGAGCTGTCCTTTTAAAAGTAAAGATCGGATACGATGATTCCCTTGATGTATTTGGTATCCATGGAGTAGGAGGAATCTGGGGGGCTCTTGCTACGGGCATATTTGTCACAATCGGAGGAAGTGGGGTGCTGGCGGGAAATTATAGCCAGTTAGTCGTACAGTTTGTAGGTATTTTAGCTACCGTTTTTTATGCTTTCGTAGGGACATATATAATCATATTGGTTTTGGATAAGATAGTCGGCTTGCGAGTGAGCGAAGAGGATGAGGTCATTGGTCTCGATCAGACACAGCATGGTGAGATTGGGTATAGGTATTAAAGAGCGCGAAGTAAAAAAGATGTATCATTGTATTTTATACTCAATGGCTATTGAGCTCTCTTTGTAAAGAGTCGCTTAGAAAAAAAGCTATATTAAAAAACAAGAGGAGGTACGCATTTTTGATATAATGGATAAACATAAAAATATTCTATACGGGAGATGAAAAGGCTTTAACATAAGAGATAACTGAGCGGATTTTGCCGGAGGCGTCTGTAACAATTTCGTCCGGCGTGATGAGATGGATAGAAACACACATGTCTTTACCAACTAGCTTTACCGCATAATATACCAATGTATTACTTTGCTCATTATTCCATGACTCATCAGCAACAGCATTGATTTTCAAAGACTTTTTGTCTTCTTGGATAAATTGAACAAACCTTGCACTTCATGTAAATTCAGGAACAATGAACATTGATGTTATAAACCGACCGTCTGGAGTAACAATAGTATCCTCGCTTCGACCGTAAATAGCCTTAATTAAGGGCAGAGACCTCCCACACGGACATCTTTCTGGCTTTGTGGAGATTTCGCGATATCATCACCCACATCGTACCTGATCAGCGGCATGGCAATGTTATAAAGTGAAGTTCCAATAGCCCGAGCCAAAATCGTCCCATTATCTCCTGAAGTTCTGGGATTATCGAATTCGAGTAGTCCATAATCTGCGTCAATATGATATCCGCCCATTATACATTGCGAAATCCCGATTGTCTGTTCCATTTGCCCATAGGAGTCGAGGATTGGGCAATTAAAGACAGATTCAGCCAAGGCACGATATTAAGGGGTAAGGACTTCACCGTTTGAGAAGGTTGCTTTGAATGTTATATCTTGGATTTTGGATTCTTTAAAACATAATGCCAGGAAGTATAGAGCAGAGGCAGAGCCCTTTAGAAATTTTACTCGATGATTTCGAATAGCGTCGGCCATTTCTTTAATACAGTCAGGAGAAATTTGCCTGCTATTCAACATAAGCCTTCGGAAATGTGGTTGCCATGAATAGGTTGCTTCGGTGAGATGATCGCGTTACAGAAAGTAAAAGCTTCCCAGCTCTGCAAAACGATCTCCAAGCTTGAATCCGGCCCAACTCCAATGCCTCCAATAATAAAAAACTCCAGGATATTGGTGTTCTTGTCGAGGTAGATTTCAACCGGTGTACCCGTAGTACCGCTGGTTTTATAAACAAGCGGATTGTACTGTTTAGCATTGTCCGCTATGAGGTTTGCTCTTTCTTTTCTGACAATATCCTTAGATAATCTCGGCAATCTTTTCAGGTCATCTCTATTTTTAATATCTGTTGGTTCCAGTCCAAGTTTCCTAAAAAGACGATGATAATAATACTGAAAATGGTTGTAAGCGTGATTAATGATCACAGCCAAGCGTTTCTCCTGATACGCAAAAAGCGCATCAGGAGAAACGCCATTGATTCCGCTCAAAAGTGCGTTTGAGTTTATAAATCCCTATGGGATAAAAGAAATCCTTTATCCTAAAGTCTATTACCATACGCTCTGCCGGTTTTCAAATATCAAGGTAAAAAGGGGATACTCCAAATAAACGGCGCTGTATACCTCGTTGAGGTATCAGAGATGCGGGAAGATGTATCTTCGAATCACATCATAGTTCTGTCTAATCGTCTTTGCACCCTCTATAATCCCCGGGCTGCCGTATTGATGACCGGTTAACAGGTATTCGATTTCGAACTTCGCAACCTTCTCAATACTCTCTTTGAGCTGCTGGGCATTTCCGCCTGGGATATCAACGCGTCCCGTACTTCCAGAGAATATCAGGTCTCCTCCCATAAGAACCCTTGTTTCTGGCCAGAAAATCGCAATATGGCCTTGTGAGTGGCCTGGGGTATGGATTATCTCAACGATCAGATCCTGACTGAGACGCAGTCCCCCCTCTTCAAGGTAAAAATCCGGGTGGATTTCGGGCATATCGATTCCAATCTGCTTAAGTACCTGAGACATTTCGCCCCCCATAAGCTTGATGAACTCGTCTTCCCCTTTACCAATGGCAACCTGTGCGCCACTTAACTTTCTCAGTTCTTCAGATGCCCCGTAATGGTCTGGGTGCAAATGAGTATTCAGTATCAAGCCGACATCCTCAATCTTGAGTCCGTCATTTTGCATCTGTGAAATCAGCCGGTTCAGGCAATTTTGCCTGACCTCATTGACGATTGCCCCAGGATCTATAAGGACATGTCTGTTCTTTGGAAGAACACCTGCAAAAAGATACGAATTACAGTTATTCCCGTATTTTTGCATCTCAGCCATGGTGACACCAGGCCAGAGATATGCATAGAAATTATCTATAAGCTTCATTGAAACCTCCAAAATGTAAAGAAAAGGGTCTCCTCTGATAGAAAAGTTGATCACTTACAAGGAGTGACTGTCGATTATGACCCCGTCGGATAATAGGATAATTTGATGAAGACAGTCGGGCAACGCCAACAATGCTGTCATTATTAGTATATAGCCATTTTAATCATAGACAATTTTATGTCAAGGAAAACAAATCAGTTCCATTTCTCCAAGAATCTGTTGCTGCGCTTGGCTGCCTTATCGATGATTTCTTCAATCTCCTCTATACTCATATCACATATGATTATCTACAAGTATAGATTTTTCAATTCTTGCTATTTTATCGAAGACTCTTCTGAAACAAAAACTCCCGCAAATTCCAACAAATTTTAAAATTCTGGGGACACAACACTTGTGAAATTCTGCAAAGAAATTCTGAGGGCTCAACACTCCGCATAATCGGCTGGCGGAAGGCGCATATCCAAGCGGAGCAGCTTTTGCCAGTCCGTCGTCAATGCGGTTGTTATCTTTTGCCTATTTTCCTATTAGAATTCTGTGCCATTCAATTTTTTTCCTTGATGCCCTATAACTTTTTATCCAAAGTATTCTTTCTAAATGTTGTAATGAAGTTGATGAAGAAACTCAATGTGGGAGGAGCAAATGTTTATAAAACCTTTGGAATTTAAAGCAATCGGAATTTTTCTTTTCGTCTTCTTGTATTCCAGATAAGTATCATCAACAATCGCGGACTTGTCAGGGACTTGTATGCAGTCACTTTTATAGTTTTCATTGATTAATCCATTATTGTGCCCCCAAAGATTACGAATGCGTCTTGCGTGATCAACATGCAAACAAGGATCAGGAATTCTTGCTTGCATAGATTTTGGCCCATAATTTGACCCTTCGACGGTTTCGAAAGCCCAAACCAGCTTCTGTTTATAATTTTTAAGTTTTTTGAATTTGTTATTTGAAATATACTCAAGAATATTTAAACATTTCAATAAAGTCTTTTAGAGCCGACTCAAATATACTTATCGATGAAATTAAGCAAATTCTGGCATGGTATAATTCAAAACATGAATCCATTATCTGCAATAATTCATTTCAGTTGTAATAACGAACCCATTCATGGGTTACCGGAATTGCATTGGGAGGAAGCCTCTTGGAAATTTCGTTATGTTTAGCACTGCCTTTACATGCAGTAACATAGAAAAAATACCCTATGGTCCCTTGTAAGCCATCATATGCGATCTCAAATGATTTACGGATTTTCTTATCTCTTGGCATTTATTAATCCATTTCAAAGATAACACTTAATTAATTGACAAGAGAGATCTGCAATAGTATTGTTTGATTGTTGTGTGAATAGGTCGTGTTGTTGCACTGAAACTCCTCCCACCTATATAACACAACGAGGTAATCGAATCCAGTAGACCTTTTTCAAAGAGAAAGATTACAGGGAATAGAGAGTTCTCATGCCAAAACGTTGCAAACCTTGTCATGTGGATATATAGGCTTACTGCCTGATGCAAAACACGTTCTTCCTATTGCCGTCCCGGCTTCGGAAGATGGCTTGGGAAAAGCAATTGGAAGAGTACAACGAAATATAGTCGATATATAGACTTTTCCAAGGGATAGCGAGGTTATTTGAACTCCTCCGAATCACAAGCTACTCAGTGAAATCAGGTGGATTGCCTGGTTGGGCGAAATTAATCTATGAATGTATAGCATAGTTTTAAATAGATCCAAACTTAATTGGAGGCTCATCCAAGAATCTTCTGACATAACCAAAAATTCAGCAAGGCGAGATGCCATGCTTGGTGTTAGTCCCCGTCTTGGTTTACTATTTCGTTTACACGCTGGTATGGGACATCAATAGCATTTGCTAATTCCCGTTGAGTAATACCTTATATTTCCCCGAAAAAGTGGACACAGTGTTAAGCCGCCATTTTGAAGACCTCGTATTGACAAGGGTTCATATACTGTAAAGCCGAATGACGACGTTGTCTATTATAAAATAATTCGATGTAATCGAACAGGCTAGCTTTTGCCTCT